>NZ_JBWKDW010000010.1:0-2481 GCF_056435735.1 Streptomyces sp. NPDC043878 | reverse complement strand
AACCCCTCTTGGGGTGGGGCGGTGGAGTCGTGGAAGCGGGGCGGGGGGGTGGGGGGGGGCCCCCCCCCCCCCCCCCCGTCCCCCCCCCCCCCCCCCCCCCCCCCCCCCCCCCCGGACCTGGCGAGCCGCCCTCGCCGCGAGGGTCCCCGTCCCTCGTCGGGTGCCGAGTCCTCCAAGAGCCGGGTCCCGAGCTCCCCAGGAGTCAGGCCCTGAACTCCCCGAGAGCCGGGGCCGGGCCCCCGAGAACGAGAAGAGGGAGCCTCCATGGCCACCATGAAGTCCGTCCTGACCGGCGCCCGGAACACGATCGACGTGGTGGACGTGGAGCGTCCCGTGCCCGGACCGAAAGACGCGCTGGTCCGCATCCGTGCCTGCGGCATCTGCGGCACCGACACCTTCTTCCTGCACATGGGCGGTGCCCCGTTCGGTCCCGGCGGATCGACGGTCGCCCTGCCGCTGGGCCACGAACCGGCCGGCGAGGTCGTGGAGGTGGGCGCCGAGGTCGACGGCCTGAAGGCCGGTGACCGGGTGGTCGTCAACCCGCAGGGCGCCCCGTCCGGCATCATCGGCTGCGGCGGCTCGCTCGGCGGCATGAACGAGTACCTGCTCATCGAGGACGCCGAGGTCGGCCGGAGCGTCGCGGTCTTCCCCGGCCACCTCCCCTTCGACGTGGCCGCCCTCAACGAGCCGATGGCCGTCGCCCGGCACTGCGTCAACCGCTCCGGGGCGAAGCCGGCCGAGAAGGTCGTGGTCTTCGGCGCCGGACCGATCGGACTGGGCGCCACCATCTGGCTGAAGCTGCGCGGCGTCGAGCACGTGGTCGTCGCCGACGTCATCCCGCAGCGGCTCGAGACCGCGCTCGCGGTGGGCGCCGACGCGGTGATCGACTCGGGCTCCGAGGACGTCACCGCCCGCCTCACCGAACTGCACGGCCCGGCCGCCAACGCGCTCGGCCAGCCCCGGGCCGGCACCGACGTCTACATCGACGCCGCCGGGGCGCCCGCCGTCTTCCAGACCGCCGTCGACTCCGCGAAGTGGGGCGCCAGGCTGGTCATGGTCGCCGTACAGAAGAAGTCCGACGCGATCGACCTCGGAGGCATGCTCCGCAGCGAGCTCACGCTCATCGCCTCGCAGGGCTACCCCACCGAGATCTTCGAGGTCACCCCCGAACTCGCCGAGCACAAGGACCTGTTCGCCAGGCTCATCAGCCACCGGGTCCCGTTCGCGGAGGTCGACCGGGCCTTCGAGCTCGCGATGACGCCGGGTGCCGCGGAGAAGGTGGTCGTCACCTTCGGCGACCGGGGCTGAGCGACGGCGGGGGGCCCGCCCGCGTATACCGCATACGTGCACCGGATGCCGTACATCGCATGCCACTCACTGTATGCCGTATGCAATATGCCATGCACCGTATGCCGTATGTCGTACCGCAGGCCCCACCGTCCCGGAGACCGCCGTCCGGGCGGATCGGCGCGGCGGTGTGCACGTCATCCGGGCTTCGGGCCGCCCGTGACCGGGGCGCGCCACAGGCCGACGATCGCGTCGACCAGACCGGTCGCGGCCTCGTCCCAGCTGGCGCGCGGGGTGGGGACGTTCTGGGCCAGGGCACGTTCGCGTTCGGCGGGCATGTGGACGATGAGGTGGCGGGCCAGCTCGCCGCGTTCGGCGCGGACCTCGGCGGGCACCTCGGGCAGGCACCGGTGCATGCCCTCGACGGCCTGGCGCAGCGTCGGGGCGGCGAGGGACTCCTCCACCATGATCTGGCGCAGCGCCGGGTCGGTCATCACCTGGGCGCAGAACCGGGCGTACCAGGTGGGGCCGCCCAGGGCTCCGAGGTGCTCGGGCAGGGGGCGGACCACGCAGTTCACCCAGTCCCGCAGTTCGTCGGAGTCGCCGACGTCCGCGAGAAGCCGGGCGCGGATCTCCTCGATGCGGACGACGTGCTTGCGGACGATGGCGCGGACCAGGTCGGCCTTGGTGCCGAAGTGGTAGCCGACGGCCGCGTTGTTGCCCTGCCCGGCCGCCTCGCTGACCTGACGGTTGGACACCGCGTACACGCCCCGTTCCGCGAACAACCGCTCCGCCGCGGTCAGGATCAGCTCCCGGGTCGCGTTCGCCTGCTCAGCCCGTACCGCCCTGCCCGCCATGCTCACCACCGCACCGGGCCCTCGCACCACCCGTCGGCGGCCGGGTCCCTGGAGCCGCCTCGGGCCCGCCGCGGACGGCGGGTTCCAGCGACGGAAGCCTACGCAACCGGAGCCGCCCGGGTCTGCCCGCGCCCCTCCGGACCGGTCGCCGTGCCCGGGCGGTGTCCGCCGCGACGATGTGTCCCGTCACCTGGGCCGATACCGCACACCCTGTCGGCGCCGGGGCGGTGGAGGTGCTCGCCAGTGGCGGGGGGGGGGGGGGGGGGGGGGGGGGGGGGGGGGGGGGGGGGGGGGGGGGGGGGGAGGGGGGGGGGGGGGAGGGGGGGGGGAGGGACGT
>NZ_JBWKDW010000009.1:276628-287723 GCF_056435735.1 Streptomyces sp. NPDC043878 | reverse complement strand
CCTCTCCCCCCCCCTCCGTCCTGGCCCCCTCCCCGCCCCCCCCCCCCCCCCCCCCACCGGGTTACGACGAGGTCAGCAGATCCCGCCCGGAGGCGGGGGCCGGCAGCCCGCCCACCGCCCCGGCGGCCCCGGACCGGGGCGTGGACCCGGCCGGGGGCATGTCCTCGCCCAGCATCAGCGTCCGCACCACCCGCTCGGCGGCCCGGCCGTCGTCGAACTCGCAGAACCGGTCCCGGAAGGCGGCCCGCAGCCGCGCCGCCTCCTCGTCCCGCCACGTCCCCGAGGCGAACAGCCACGCCAGTTCCCGGTAGGAGCGCGACACACGGCCCGGCGCCTCGGCGGTGATGTCGAAGTAGGCGCCCCGGCTCGCCGCGTACGCCTCCCAGTCGTCGGCGTGGACCACGATCGGCCGGTCCAGGTTGGCGTAGTCGAACATCAGGGCCGAGTAGTCGGTGACCAGCACGTCCGAGGCGAGCATCAGGTCCTCGACGTGCGGTTCGTCCGTCGCGTCGACCAGCACACCGCGCCGGTGCAGTTCGGTCAGCCCCAGCCCGCGTGCCGGCCCGGTGGCCAGCGAGGGATGCAGGCGGACGACGAGGGTGTGTTCGGGCCCGAGGTCCGCGGCGAACCGGACCAGGTCGATCCGCTCGACGTGGCCGCCCCGCCGGTACTCCCGGCGCGTCGGCGCGTACAGCACCACCGTCCGGTCGTCGGGGATGCCGAGCCGGGCCCGCACGGATCGCCCGTCGTCGGCACCGGCGTTCACCAGCACGTCGTTGCGGGGGCTGCCGGTGCGCAGGGACGTGAAGTGGCAGGGGTAGGCGCGGTCCCAGACCAGCTCCGAGTGGCGGTTGGCGACCAGGCTGTAGTCCCAGCGGTCCGCGCGGCGCAGCATCCGCGGCACGTCGAGGCCGTGCCGCGCGCCGGGCTTGGTGAGCAGGTCGACCGCCATGTACTTCAGCGGTGTGCCCTGGTGGGTGTGGATGTGGACGCTGCCGGGCCGCTTGGCGGGGGTGCCCGGCCAGTTGACGTTGTTCACCCAGTACGTGGCCTGCGCGGTGAGCGCGTGGTAGCGCCGCGAACCCGGCGTGACGTGGTCGACGCCGGGCGGCAGCGAGTCCACCGCGTCCTCCCGGACCACCCACACCCCGTGGATGTGCGGGGCGAGTTCGCGGGCCTTGGCGTAGACGGCGGCCGGGTCGCCCGTCACGCCCCGGTGATGGGTCGCCGAGTACACCGCGAGCTGCGGATCGAGGGGGAACCCGGACCGGACCGCGTGCGAGGTCCGCCGGGTCGCCCGCGACACCGTCCGCACCGCCCGCCGGCCGCCCGCCCCGGCCGTGCCGCGCAGGGTGCGCAGCCCCCGCAGCACCGCGTACGAGGCGTACGGCGCCGTCGCCAGCAGCCGCATCTCGGTGCCCCGCGCGTCCTCGGGCGGGGTGAAGCCGGCCGGGAGGTGACGGCGGTGGAAGGAGCGGATCTCGCGGTAGAAGGCCGGGCGGTCGGCGGGGGTCACCCGGTCCTCACGTGCCAGCACGAACAGCATGTGGTCCAGCGCCCGTTCGAACAGCGGCGGGCGCGCCCAGTCCAGGTCGGGGCGCTGTGCCAGGAACGCGAACAGGCCCTCGTACTGCGCGAAGATGTCGAAGTGGCGGCGCCCCGGGGTCCTGGTGATCGCGCCCTGCCGGCGCTGGCGGTACTCGACGCCGATCCGGTCCAGGCAGGCGATCCGGCCGGCCAGCACCATCGAGCGGTAGGTGACGGGGGCGTCCTCGTACAGGCCGGGCTGGTAGCGCAGGCCGTGCTCCAGGAGGAAGGCACGCCGGTACGCCTTGTTCCAGGCCACCAGGAACAAGTGCAGGAACCGCGGGTGCTCCCGGACGTCGAAGGTGTCCAGAGCGGCGCCTTCGGCCAGCAGACCGGCCGCCTTGCTCTGCCCGCCGCGGCCCCACCAGTGGGTGCGCACATGGTCGAAGACCAGGATGTCGGGGTCGCCGGTGGCGTCGAGCCGTGCGGCGACGGCGGCCAGCAGGCCCGGCGTGTAGTGGTCGTCGCTGTCGAGGAAGAGCACGTACTCGCCGCTCGCCTGCTCCAGACCGGCGTTGCGGGCCCGGCCGAGGCCGACGTTCTCGGGCAGGTGCAGCACCCGCACCCGCGGGTCGCGCTCGGCGTACCCGTCGAGGATCGCGCCGCACCCGTCGGGTGAGCGGTCGTCGACGGCGATCACCTCGACGTCGTCGCAGGACTGGTCGAGCACCGAGTCGAGACATTCGCGCAGGTAGCCCTGCACCTTGTAGACGGGGACGATGACGCTGAAGCGGGGCACTGGGTCAGCTCCTCACGAGGGCGGCGGCAGGGGCCGGGGTGCGCTCGGCGAGCGGGATCACGGGCGGGATCGACTCCGGCGGCTCACCGAGCAGCACCCGGCGCACCACCCGCTCGGCCGCGCGTCCGTCGTCGAACTGGCAGAAACGCTCCCGGAACACGGCACGCAGGGCGGCGGCGGAGTCGTCCGCGTACGAGCCGTCGGTGAAGGCGGCGGCCAGTTCCGCCGGGGTGCGGGCGACCCGGCCCGGCGGGCACTCCATCAGGTCGAAGTAGACGCCCCGGGTCTCCCGGTAGACGTCCCAGTCGTCCGCGTACACGACGATCGGCCGGTCCAGGTTGGCGTAGTCGAACATGATCGACGAGTAGTCGGTGATCAGCGCGTCGGCGGCCAGGCACACGTCCTCGGAGGAGCGGTGCCGGGTGACGTCGATGATCCGGCCGCTGCCGCGCGCCGCGCCCCCGTCGTAGAAGTAGTGCGCGCGCAGCAGGATGACGTACTGGTCGCCGAGCGCCTCGCACAGCGCCTCCAGGTCGAGGCGGGACTCGAAGCCGGTGCTGTAGTCGCGGTGCGTGGGCGCGTACAGCAGAGCCGTCCTGCCCTCGGGGACGCCCAGTTCACGGCGGACGCGGACGACGTCCTCGGCGGTCGCCGTGCAGTAGACGTCGTTGCGCGGATAGCCGTACTCCAGGGTCTCGTGCGAGGCGGGGAACGCCCGCTCCCACATCTCGGTGGAGTGCCGGTTGGAGGTCAGGTTGAAGTCCCAGCGGTCCACCCGGGCCAACAGACGGGCGAAACTGCCGGTCGCCGCGGCCACCACGGGGTAGGTCGCCTGGTCGACGCCCATCTTCTTCAGCGGGGTGCCGTGCTGGGTCTGCAGGTGCACGCTGCCGGGGCGTTTGACGACGGCGTCCGCGAAGTTGGCGTTGTTGACGAGATACGTGGCACGCGCGAGCACCTCCCAGTACGCACGGCTGCCGATGACCGCGTGCTCCACGTCCTCGGGCATCCCGGCCACCGCGTCCGGCTCGACCAGGAACACCGCGCGCAGGTGCGGGGCGAGTTCACGGGCCTTGGCGTGGATCGCGGCCGGACTGCACGCGTAACCCCGGCCCCAGTAGGCGCAGTACACGACGAGGGCGGGGTCCAGCGGGCGGCGCAGCGCGCGGGCGTAGTGCAGCCGGGTGCGCAGCCCGTGGGGGCGCGGGACGCGCCGGACCGCCCGTGCCGCCGACCGGTTGGCGCCCCGCAGCGCGCGGAACGCCGTGTACGCCCCGGACGACAGCAGCCGGTGCTGAACGCCCAGACTGCCGCCCGGCGTCGGGTAGCCGGCCGGGCGGTGGCGCCGGTACAGGCGGGCCGCCCGGCGGAAGAAGGCACGGCGCCCCGAGGTGAGCCGGCGGGGGTGGGCCGCGGTCTTCAGGATCGCGGTGAACACCTGCTCGAACAGGGCGTGCGACCGCTCGGCGGACAGCTCCCGTTCGGCGGCCCGGGTCAGCACCAGCTCCGCCTGGTCGAGGAGTTCGGCGTGGTGCCCGCCCGGCAGGTTGACGCGGCTGCCCTGACGGCGCACCAGATGCCGGACGACGACCTGGCGCAGCACGGCCACCCGCTCGGCCTCGACCGTGACCAGGCCACCGAAGCCGACGTCTGTGAAGTGCCCTTCCGGGAAAGCGAGTTCGTGCTCGGTGAGGAAGGTCCTGCGGTAGACGGCGCTCCACGCGGGGAGCTGGACGCCGGTGAGCCGCGGGGCGCGGCCGGGCGCGAACAGGCCGTCCGGTGCCTTCGCGAGGAGGGGCGCGGCCGGGTTGCCGGGCTCGCCCTCCCACCAGGGGACCCGCTCGTACTCCGCGTACAGGACGTCGGCCTCGCCGTCGGCCGCGGTCCGCGCCAGGCGGGCGTCCAGCGCCGCCAGCGCGCCCGGGGCGAGGACGTCGTCGCCGTCCAGGAACAGCAGGTACGTGCCGGTCGACGCCCGCAGCCCGGCGTTGCGGGCCCCGGCCAGACCTGCCGAGGGCGGCGAGTGCACCGGGGTCAGGCGGGGGTCCCGCCCGGTGTACCGGGCGACGACGTCCGCGGCTGGGCAGTCCGGCGCGTCACAGACCGGGATCAGCTCGAAGTCCCCGAAGGACTGGGCGAGGACCGAGTCCAGCGCCTGGGACAACCGGTCGGCGACCCCGTGGGACGGGACGATGATGCTGAAGCGGGGCATTCTGTTCTTTCTCTCGGTGGTCTCGCGGAGACCCGGGCGTCTCGGACGGCGTCGCGGCGGCCGGGACCCCCGGCCGGCCGCCAGGTGGACGGCCGGGTCGGCGTGGGCCGCGGCGGGCGGGCAGGCATACGGGCGGACTCCCCGGACTGGCAACGGTGTTCAGCGGCGGTCGGTGACGGTCACAGGGCCCGCGGGCGGCGGCACGGTGGCCAGCGGCGAGCGCGCCAGGGCGGCGGCCGCCGACGGCACCGGCCGGCGCTCGGCGAGCGGCACGACGTGCGGGAGCCGCGCCTCCTCCTCCCCGAGCACGACACGGCGTACGACACGTTCGGCGGCGCGTCCGTCGTCGTGCGGGCAGAAGCGCTCCCGGAAGGCGGCGCGCAGCTCGGTGGAGCGGGAACCGCGCCAGTGACCGTCGGCGAAGACGCCGATCAGCTCGTCCTCGCTGTGCGCGACCAGGCCCGGCGGGAAGGACCGCAGGTCGAAGTAGGTGCCGCGGGCGGCCTCGTACGCCTCCCAGTCGTCGGCGTGGATCACGATGGGGCGGTCCAGGTTGGCGTAGTCGAACATGATCGACGAGTAGTCGGTGACCAGGGCGTCCGAGGCGAGACAGAGGGACTCGACACTCGGGTGGCCGGTGACGTCGATCAGCCGGCCGCCGGGCGCGGCCACCAGCGGGGCGCCGTAGCGGTGGTGGGCGCGGGCCAGCACGACGAAGCGGGGGCCGAGGCGGCGCAGCAGCCGCTCCAGGTCGAGCGCGGTGCGCATGCTCCGGCGGTAGTCGCGATAGGTGGGCGCGTACAGGATCGCGACCGAGCCGGCCGGGATGCCGAGCGACGCGCGCAGCCGGGTCACGTCCGCCGCGGTGGCCCGCTGGAAGACGTCGTTGCGCGGGGAGCCGTACTCCAGGGTGGTGTAGCCGCCGGGGTAGACGCGCTCCCAGGTCAGGGTGGTGTGCCGGTTCGCGGTCACGACGTAGTCCCACTGGTCGACCCCGCGCAGCAGCTCGGCGAAGTCGGTGTCGCGGGCCGCCGCCGGGTGCTCCTGGAGGTCGAGGCCCATGTGCTTGAGCGGGGTGCCGTGCTGGGTCTGCACGAAGACCTGACCGGGGCGTTTGACCACCCCGCGGTCGAAGTCGACGTTGTTGACGAGGTACTTGGAGCGGGCGAGCGCCGTCCAGTACGCGGCGGTGCCCGGACGCAGCCGGCGCGGGCCCGGCGGGATCGTGTGGTGGTGCTCGGGGCGGGCGATCCACGCCGTGCGCACCCGCGGGGCGAGCGTGCGGAACGCCTGCTCCAGGGCGCCCGGACCGCAGCCGTGGCCGCGCCCCTGGTAGGCGGCGAAGACGGCCCGGTCGGCCCGCAGCGGCAGGCGCAGCTGCAGGCGGTAGTGCAGCCGGAGCGCGGTGCGGCGGACCGACCTCAGCACGCGCGCGCCGAGCCGGAGCGTCCGCCGGTGCAGGGCCGACGCCAGCTGCAGGACACGGAACGTGCGGTGCAGGCCCAGGCGCACCAGCGCGTGGCGCGGACGGGAACTCAGCGGCACGGGCGCGCCGGCGACGCGGTAACGGCGGTAGTGCGCGCGGGCCCTGCGCAGGAACTCGGCTCGGGTGCCGCGCGGCAGCCGGCCGCGCCGGGTGAACACCTTCGCCAGGTGGTCGACCATGCGGCGGAACAACACCGCCCGCCAGCACGCCAGTTCGGGGCGCGTCTCGATGAACGCGAAGACCCGGTCGTACTGTTCGAAGACGTCGAAGTGACGGCGGCTCGTGGTGCCCAGGATGTTGCCCTGGCGGCGCTGCCGGTAGTGCACGCACGTCCGGTCCAGGGTCGCGATCGACTCCGCGGCCAGCAGGGCCGGGAACGTCCAGGGCGTGTCCTCGTAGTAGCCGGGCGGGAAGGTGAACCCCTCCCGCTCCACGAACTCCCTTCGGTACGCCTTGTTCCAGGCCACCATGAGCAGGCGCAGCAGCCCCGGCCGGTCCGCCAGCCGGAAGGGGGCCGGACCCTCCTCGGTGAGCTGCGCGGCGGCCGCGTTGCGGACGCTCTCCCCCGACCAGTACGTGCGCGCGTAGTCGTACACGAGGACGTCCGGCTCGCCGGTCTCCTTCAGCCGGTCGGCGATCGAACGCAGCGCGTCCGGGGTGAGCGTGTCGTCGCCGTCGAGGAACAGCAGGTAGTCGCCCGTGGCCTCGGCGAGCCCCGCGTTGCGGGCGCGACCCAGCCCCTGGTTCTCGGCCAGGTGTATCGCCCGCACGCGCGCGTCACGGGCCGCGAACTCGTCGATGATGGCCCCGCAGGCGTCCGGCGAGCGGTCGTCGACCGCGATCAGTTCGAGATCGGGGTAGGACTGGCGGAGCACCGAGTCCAGACACTCGTGCAGGTACGCCTGAACCTTGTACGCGGGGACGATGACACTGAACCTGGGCAAGGCACATCCATGGGTCGGCGCGGGCGTTCTGCCCGGGAACGGCCGATGGAGTGACTTGGTTACGCCGCGTACGGCATACGGGGGACTGTGGGTGAACGCGAGGGGGCGGGCCGGTGTCGTCGGCCCGCCCCCTGGTGTGCCCCCTCAAGGGGCCGCGCCTGCCGCCTACTTGACCGCGCCCGCCATCACGCCGGACACGAACTGCCGCTGGAACGCGAAGAACACGGCCAGCGGGATCACCATGGAGATGAAGGCGCCGGGTGCCAGGATCTCGATGTTGCTGCCGAACTGCCGTACCTGCTGCTGGAGTGCGACGGTCAGCGGCTGCGACTGCCCGTCCGAGAACACCAGCGCGACCAGCATGTCGTTCCACACCCACAGGAACTGGAAGATCCCCAGGGACGCGATCGCGGGCGCGCCGAGCGGCAGCACGACGGTCGTGAACAGCCGGACCTCGCCCGCCCCGTCGAGCCGCGCCGCCTCCAGCAGTTCCCGCGGGATCTCCGCGAAGAAGTTGCGCAACAGGAAGATCGCGAACGGCAGTCCGAACCCGACGTGGAAGAGCACCACGCCGATGATGTCGCCGAAGATCCCGATCTTGCCGAAGAGGTCCGACAGCGGGATCAGGGCGACCTGCACCGGTACGACCAGCAGCGCCACCACGACCACGAACCACCAGTCGCGGCCCTTGAAGTCCATCCACGCGAAGGCGTATCCGGCCATCGCCCCGATGAGCACCACCAGCAGCGTCGCCGGGACCGTGATCCAGATGGTGTTGAGCAGCGAGTGCGTGATCGCGTCGTTCCCCAGCAGCGTCCGGTAGCTCTTGGCGGTCAGCTCGCTCGGCGCGGAGAACGCCTTCCACCAGCCCGAGGAGGCGATGTCGGTCGGGTCGCGGAACGAGGAGACCAGCAGGCCGAAGGTGGGCACCATCCACAGCAGCGCGACCAGGATCAGGAAGACCCGGGTCGCCCCGCCCGCCGCGCCGCTCGCCACGCGGGCGGCGAGGGAACGTCTGGCGCGCACGCCGGTCGTGTCGAGGGCGGTCACCGTTGACGCTCCCTTCGGAGCCGGCGGATGTTGACGAACATCACCGGCAGGACGAGCAGCAGGAGGATGACGCCGATCGCGCTGCCGGCGCCGTAGTTGCCGCCGCCGCCGAAGGACGACAGGAACAGTTGCAGCGCGAGGACGTTGGCGTCGTCCTGGCTGGGCTGCGGGGCGATGATGTAGACCAGGTCGAAGATCTTCATCACGTTGATCATCAGGGTGACGAGGACGACCACCAGGACCGGCATCAGCAGGGGGACCGTGACCTTCCGGAACACCTGCCACTCGTTGGCGCCGTCGACCCGGGCCGCCTCCAGGAGGTTGCGGTCGACGCCCGCCAGGCCGGCCGCGATCAGCACCATCGCGAAGCCCGCCCACATCCAGACGTAGCTGCCGATGATGGCCGGGGTGACCAGGGTCGGGCCGAGCCAGTCGATGCCGTTGTAGGGGGCCGCGAAGTTCGAGCCGGGCAGGCGGAGTCGGGCTCCGTCGGCCTTGGCCGGCAGGGTGAAGGTGCCGTCCGCCCCGCTCGTCGCGGAGGCGACCACGTCGCCGTCCCGTACGGCCTCCACCTTCACCCCCTTCAGCGCCTTCTCACCCGGGTCGACCTGGCCCTTCGTCCCGCCGCCGCCCAGCTTGAAGTCCAGCCAGACGGTGCCGGTCACGCCGGTGCCGCTCGCCGCCTTCGCGTTCTCGGGGGTGCCGGGGAGCCTGTTCGGGGCGATCCCGACGAGGGGGAGCAGGGCCGGGGTGCCCGCCCGTACCGTCCCCGTCGTGGTGAACGAGCCGCCGCCGGACGCCTTCAGATCGCTCGCGGCGGCGTTCGGCCGGGCCTTGGGATACACCGAGGAGTCGGCGAAGGCGTCGTGCACGGAGGTGACGACCGCGTTGGCGACACCCTGGTCCGGGTCCTGCTCGTACACCAGACGGAAGATGATGCCGGCGGCGAGCATGGAGATCGCCATCGGCATGAAGATGAGCAGCTTGAACGCCGTGGCCCAGCGCACCCGTTCGGTCAGCACCGCGAAGACCAGGCCCAGCGCCGTGACCAGGGCCGGGGCGACCGCGACCCAGATCGCCGTGTTGCGGACCGCGGTCAGCGTCGAGTGGTTGGTGAAGATGTCCCGGTAGTTGTCCAGGCCGACGAAGCCCGAGCCGTCGGCGTCGTAGAGGCTGCGCCAGACCGAGTACCCGATGGGGTAGACCACGAGCGCGCCGAGGAGCACCAGCGCGGGCAGCAGGAACAGCACCGCCACCCACAGCCGGGTCCCCGTCACGCCCTTGCGCGGGGGGACGGGGGGTGCCGGCAGCGCGCCGGCACCCTCCGTCGAGTTCGCGACAGAAGCCATCCCGGGCCGTCAGCCGGCCTTGTACGCCTTGGCGGCGTCGGACTCGAGTTTGCTCTGGGCGCCCGCCACGTCGCCCGGGTTCTTCAGGAAGTCCTGGAGGTCCTTCCACTCGCCGATGCCGGCCGTGCCGCCGAAGGCCGCCGGGGCCTGGTCGGACATGTCGAAGCGGAAGTCGTCGCCCGCCGCGAGCAGCGCCTTGGCGATGTCCCGGGTCACCGCGTCCTTGTACGTGCCCTGGTCCATCTCCTTGTTCGGGGATATGAAGCCGCCCTGCGCCGCCCAGATCTCCGCCGCGTCCGTCGAGGCGAGGAACGTCATCAGCGCCTGCGGGCCCTTGCCGTCCTTGAGGGCCACCGCCACGTCGCCGCCGCTGACGACGGGGGCCTGCGCGCCGACCGCGGGGAACGGGAAGACCTTGGCGTCCGTGCCGACCTTCGCCTTGGTGTCCGCGTTGATGTTCGCGGTCACGAAGTCGCCCTCGTAGACCATCGCGGCCGGGTTGTCACCGGAGAAGGTCTGGGTGACCGACTTCGGGAACTCCGTCTGCAGCGCGCCGGAACGGCCGCCCGCGATCAGGTCGTCCTTGCCCCAGAGTTGGGCCAGCGTGGTGAGCGCGTCCTTCACGGACGGGTCCGTCCACTTGATCTTGTGCTGGGCGAGCTGGTCGTACTTCTCCGGACCGGCCTGCGACAGGTAGACGTTCTCGAACCAGTCGGTGAGCGTCCAGCCGTCGGCGCCGCCGATGGAGACGGCGGGCGAGCCGGCGTCGGACAGCGTCTGCGCGGTGCCGAGGAAGTCCTTCCAGGTCTTCGGCGGGGCCGTGACGCCCGCCGCCTCGAAGGCCGCCGTGTTGTACCAGACGAGCGACTTGTTGGCCGCCTTCACGTACACGCCGTACTGCTTGCCCTTGTACGCCCCGAGCTCCTGCCAGCCCGTGGAGAAGTTCTTCGCCGACTGCGCCTTCGCCTCGGCGCCGAGCGGCTTGAGCCAGCCCTTGTCCGCGAACTGGTGGAGCACACCGACCTGCGGCAGGAACGCCACGTCCGGCGGCTTGCCCCCCTGGATCTTGGTACCGAGGAAGGTGGAGGTGTTGTTGCCGGTCGGCACGAAGTCGACCTTGGCGCCGGTGCGCTTCTCGAACTCGTCGAGGACCTTGGTGAAGTTGTCCTGCTCGGGTCCGGTCCAGACGGCTGCGACCTCCAGCGTCTGTCCGTCGAGCTTGGGGAGTTGGAGGGAGCTGCCGCTCGCCGAAGGACTCCCCGACTGGCCCTCCTTGCCCTTGTCGTCGTCTCCGCCGCACCCGCTGAGTGCCAGCGCGAGGGCGCCGGCCAGTACGGCTGCGGCGGTTCTCGCGGCCCTGCGGGTCCCGATGGTGCTGCTCGTGCTGCGCATCAATGCCCCGTTCTTCGTTCCTCGTCGAACGCTCGAACGCTGTCCCGTGTGATCTGGTCTACGCCTGGGTGAACGGGGGCTGCAAGACCGCGTCTCGTGTCAAGTGGGCGATCGTGATGCCCTCGTGACCAGTGCATCCGGCGTATGCGCGAGAGGGGTGCAGGTACGGGAAGAGTCCGGGGCGCGCGGGATCACGCGGCGCGATCCGGGGCAGTCGGAGGGGTTGGGAAGGGGCGCGGCGCGATCTCCTGCGGGGGCGCGCCATCCGGCGCCCTCCCCGGAGGGCGGGGCGCTGTCGGCGGGTTGCGATGCGCGGCGGTGGTCACAGCAGGGAGT
>NZ_JBWKDW010000009.1:172276-276530 GCF_056435735.1 Streptomyces sp. NPDC043878 | reverse complement strand
GGGGACCTCCGGTGCCGACACCTCCCGGGCCGCCCGCTCCAACGCGCTGGCGAGCAGGGCCAGATCGGTCGGTCCGTTGCCCAGCTCCCGGACGGGGCGGCGGGCCGCCCGTCTCCCCGAAGGGCGGGGCGCTGTCGGCGGGTTGCGATGCGCGGCGGTGGTCACAGCAGGGAGGGGACCTCCGGTGCCGACACCTCCCGGGCCGCCCGCTCCAACGCGCTGGCGAGCAGGGCCAGATCGGTCGGTCCGTTGCCCAGCTCCCGGACGGGCCGGCGGGCCGCCCGTCTCCCCGGAGGGCGG
The DNA here is from genome assembly GCF_056435735.1 of Streptomyces sp. NPDC043878. NCBI lineage: Bacteria > Bacillati > Actinomycetota > Actinomycetes > Kitasatosporales > Streptomycetaceae > Streptomyces > Streptomyces sp. NPDC043878. Next base: position 276,230 of record NZ_JBWKDW010000009.1, on the reverse strand, counting down.
GGCGCTGTCGGCGGGTTGCGATGCGGCGGTGGTCACAGCAGGGAGGGGACCTCCGGTGCCGACACCTCCCGGGCCGCCCGCTCCAACGCGCTGGCGAGCAGGGCCAGATCGGTCGGTCCGTTGCCCAGCTCCCGGACGGGCCGACGGGCCGGCGGGTCGCCCATGTGCGCCCACTCCAGCGGGACGACCGTCGGCCGCAGCGTCGCCGTGCGGGGGATACGGCCGGTGACCCGGCCCCCCTGAAACACCGTCAGCCGCCCGTCGGACCAGGTCAGCCGGCCCCGCCCGGGCGCCGGCTCGTCCGGCCCCGCGGCCGGGGCGTCGAGGACCACCCGCAGGGTGGCGCGGCGCGCCGGCTCCGTCCCCGCCGTACGGCCGCCGGGGCCGGTGGCGGCCACCAGGTGCACCCCGAGCCGCTCGCCCTCGCGGGCCACGGCCTCCAGCGCGCGGATCACCGACCCGGCCGCGGGCCGCCCCGGCGAGCCGAGGGCGGGGGAGACCAGGGCGTCCAGGTCGTCCACGACGACGACGAGACGGGGCAGCGGCGGCGCGGTCTCCGCCTGCCGGCGGGCCGCCGCGGGCCGCAGCCGCAGCGTCGAGCTCGACGGGACGTCGAGATCCCCACCCTGGTCGCCGCCCGCGGACGCGGCGCGCGCCGCAGCCGAGCGCTGGGCGACCATACGGCCCGACAGCTCACGGCCGGTGTGCCACTCGGTGAAGTCGCTGCGGCCCAGCAGCTCGGCCCGCCGCTTCAGCTCGGCGCTCAGGGACTGAGCGAACTCCCGCATCCGGACCGGGTCGTTGGCGGTCAGGTGGGTGGTGACGTGCGGCACGTCCGTACAGACGCGCAGGCCCTCGCCGTGTCCGCCGCCCGCGCCCACACTGTCCCGGCCGTCCATCAGGACCACGCTCAGGCGGTCCGGGCGTTCGGCGGCGGCGAGGGAGGCGACGACGGCACGCAGCAGCTCCGTCCGCCCGCTGCCCGGCGGTCCCTCGACCAGCAGGTGCGGGCCCTCGGCCGCGAGGTCCGCGCAGACCGGGCCGCGCGGACCGGCGCCGAGCACGGCCCAGGCCCGCCCGCCCAGCGACTCCGCGTCGTCGGCGGCGTCCGCCCAACGCGCCATCAGGGACGCCGGGGTGGCCCGCGCCAGCCCCAACTCGTCGAGCAGCCGGGCCGCCTGGGGCAGCGGCGCGGACACCCGCGTGAGCCGCTCCCCGGCGGCGCTCTCCGTCCGCAGCGGCGCCAGCGCCCGCGCGAAGCGCTCCGCCCAGGCCGGTGAGACGGCGTCCACGGCGGCCACCGTGCCGTGCCCGACGGGGCCGGGTTCGGCGGTGCCCGGCCCGGCCCGCGCGACCCGCAGCAGCCGCAGCGCCGTCGCCACGTCGCCGCTGAGCAGCGCGACGGCACCGCACTCACGGAAGGTGGGCGAGGCCGCGCAGGCCGCCTCGTAGGTGTCCGTCACCGGCGAGGCCGGCGAGGCGGGCGCCGTCTCGGCGAGACACACCACGTGTATCCCGGCGCGCGGGCCCTCCAGGGCCAGCCGCGCCACCGCCTCGCGCACGGCGGCGCCCCCGGGATCGCCGTCCACGACGACCACGGTGTACGGCCCCGGGAACGACGCGCCGGTCCCGGCGGGTGTGTCCTCGTCCCGGGCCCAGGTGGGGCGGTGGCCCGAAGCGATGGAGTGGGCGCGCGGGGGGCCGGCCGGGGTCGGGTCGCCGGCCTCCGCCGCGCTCTCCCGGCCGCCGCCCGCCGCGGCGGGACGCGGCCCACCGCCGGTCTCCGTGAGGTGGTCCTCCAGTCGGCGCAGCAGTTCGTCGGTGCGGGCCGTGGCCTGCTCACGGTCGTAGGCGAGCAGGAGGCGGCAGTCCTGGCCGTGGCCCGGACGCACATGGGGGAGCCAGCCGAGCCACGCCCAGTCGGCGGTCCGCTCGGCCACGGGACGGGCACGGTCCGCGCTGATCAGGACGACTTCCAGGGCGTCGGGCGAGTGCAGCGCGGCCAGCTGGGCCACCACCGCGCGGGCCAGCCCGGTGAGCCGCGTCCGCGGCCCGGCCAGCCCCAGCGCCCCGGCTTCGCGCAGGTCGGCGGTCACCGGCACGACAGGCAGCAGTCCCGAGCCGTCGGGCGCGGCCCGGTCGGCGGTGCCGAGCCGCACGGTGAGCGCCTCGGGGTGTCCCGGCCCGCGCTCCCACAGGCGGGGCCCGGGGCCCAGCGCCGTCAGCAGCAGGGCCGCCGGGTCCGGCCAGGTCTCCGGCGCCTGCGGTGCCGGGTCCGGCGGTTCGACGGCGACCGGGGCGGGCTCCTCGTCGTAGGGCTGCGGCCGGGGCGGTTCCGGCTCTCCGCGCCCGCCGGTGAGCCGCCGTGCCCACGCGCCGAGCCCGCCACGCCTGCGCAGACCCTGGGGGACCTCGGTGCCGCGCAGCGGAGTGCCCTTGCGGCGGCCGTTCTCGGCGGCCTCCTGGTCACCGGTCTCGAACTCCCGGCTGCCGCGCTGTTCACCGCGCTCGCCGCCGTGTCCTCCGTCGCGCTCGCCAGCGGCTTCTCCGGTGAAGGCGTGCTCGTCGGCCGTGGCCTCCGTGGCGGGGCCGCCGCGCGGACGGGTGCCGGGGTGGCCCGGACGGGTGTGCCCGGTGGCGTCCCCGAGCGCGCCCGAGGCGCCGGCATGGGTGTCCCCGCCGGAGCTCTGGCGCGGAAGGACGGCGCGCCCGCCGTACGGCCGCTGCTCCCGGACGTCGTCGTGGGGCGGGCCGGCGCTCTCGACGCGCGGCGCGCCGCCCTGCTCCGGGACCCCGGGCGATTCGGCGCGGCCCGGTCCGCGGGCGCCCTGTTCCCCGTGGGGGGCGCCCCATCCGGCCGATCCGTACGTGTGCCGGGTCGGCCCGGCGGGGCCCGCGGTGCCGCCTCCGGCGCCGACGGTGTCCCGCGCGCGTGCCGCCGCTTCTCCGGTGTCGCCGGGGCTCCCCGCGTTCCCGGGGGCGCCCGGGTGGTCGCCGTCCGCCGTACCGCTCCCGGCGGGGACCCGCACCTGTCCCTCGCCGTCCGGGGTCGTGGGGATGCGCGCGCCCGGGCCTCCGGCGGGAGTCAGCCGCAGGGCCGATTCACCGATGCGCAGCAGCGCGCCCGGGGCGAACCGGACCGGGCGGGTGCCCACGCGGCTGCCGTCCAGGGTGGTGCCGTTGGTGGAGCCGAGGTCGGCGACCGAGACGTGGCCGTCGGCGGCGACGGTGACCGCGCAGTGCAGGCGGGAGACGTCCGGGTCGTCGAGCGGGACGTCGGCGTCGGCGGAACGGCCGAGGTGGATCTGACCGCCGTGCAGCAGGTGGACGCCGCCCGCGTCGGGGCCGGCGACCACGTGCAGCTGGGTGGGGGCGTCGTCGACCTCCGGGTGCGGCTCGGGTTCGGCCGGGGCGCCGAGGGACAGCAACGCGCCGTCGATCAGCGGGGGTTCACCGAGGGTGCAGCGGCCGCCGTCGAGGCGCTCCGCGCCCGCGTACAGCACGACCTGGCCGCCCGGCTCGCGGCCCCGCTCGGGCTGGGCGGCCCCCGGGTCGCCGGAGACCGCCGAGGCCAGCGCCGAGGCCACGGCTGCCAGGGCGGTGCCGGCGGGCGCCGTCACCAGCACGTCGCAGCTCGCGGCGCGGCCCCGCGCCGGTGAGAGCCCCTCCGCGCGCGAGGAACCGGGCGTGGGGGAGGTCGGGCCCTGCGGGTCTACGACGGTCAGCCGGATCTGCATCGCCGTCAGCGGTCCCTTCTGCGCGGGCGCTCGCGAGCGGGGACGAAGCGGCCCCGCGGTCCCCCACCGCGGACTTCCCCCACCGCCGCGCGAGCACGTCGGCCAGTACTGCAGGCATCCTCGCACCTGTCACTGACAGCACGCCCGCCGCCCAGCATCAAATGATCTTGATTGGTCGGCTCTGCCCGCAAAAGTGCCTGACCAGTGTCGTGCGAGTGATCGTTCGCCGGCGACTTGAGATCGGTCACGTCCGGCCTGCGGCAACCGGGGGACCAAGTCGAGCGTCTTTCCTTCGAACATGGCCGGGAGGCGGTACGTAAGACGCACAGAAAGACGACAGACGGTGCTCCGCACGGCGGCACTACAGTGGGTCGGAACACCTCGTGGTACAGCGGACCGGCAGGCCGGTCCGCGGCGGGGGCCAGGCAAGCAAGCAGCAGGGAGCGCATGACGTGCGGCCGGTAGGCAGCAAGTACCTGCTCGAGGAGCCGCTCGGACGCGGCGCCACGGGCACCGTCTGGCGAGCCCGCCAGCGGGAGACCGCGGGCGCGGAGGCGGCCGTCCCCGGCCAGCCCGGCGAGACCGTCGCGATCAAGGTCCTGAAGGAAGAGCTCGCGAGCGACGCCGACATCGTGATGCGGTTCCTCCGGGAGCGCTCCGTCCTGCTCCGCCTGACCCACCCGAACATCGTGCGGGTGCGTGACCTGGTGGTCGAGGGCGATCTGCTGGCCCTGGTCATGGACCTCGTCGAGGGCCCCGACCTGCACCGCTACCTGCGCGAGAACGGCCCCTTCTCGCCGGTCGCCGCCGCCCTGCTGACCGCGCAGATCGCCGACGCGCTCGCCGCGAGCCACGCCGACGGCGTCGTGCACCGCGACCTGAAGCCCGCGAACGTCCTGCTCCGGCAGGACGGGGGCCAGATGCACCCGATGCTGACCGACTTCGGCATCGCGCGCCTGGCCGACTCGCCGGGCCTCACCCGCACCCACGAGTTCGTGGGCACTCCCGCCTATGTGGCACCGGAGTCCGCCGAGGGCCGCCCGCAGACCTCCGCCGTCGACGTCTACGGCGCCGGCATCCTGCTGTACGAGCTGGTCACCGGCCGTCCCCCGTTCGGCGGCGGGTCGGCCCTCGAAGTGCTCCACCAGCACCTGAGCGCCGAGCCGCGCCGCCCCTCCACGGTCCCCGACCCGCTCTGGACGGTCATAGAGCGCTGCCTGAGCAAGAACCCCGACCACCGGCCCAGCGCCGAGAACCTCGCGCGCGGCCTGCGGGTCGTCGCCGAGGGCATCGGCGTTCACGCGAGCCCCGCGCAGATCGGCGCCGCGGACAACGTCGCCGTCCTGCTCGCGCCGGACCCGACGCCCGCCGCCGTGCCCGGCGCGGCCGGTTCCGCGGACCCCACGCAGGTGCTGCAGCACGGCGCGGGCGCCTACGACCCGAACGCCGCGACCAGCTACCTGCCGCACACCGGCGGCGCGGCGGGCGCCGCCGACCCCACCGCCGTACTGCCGAACACGGGGGCCGCCGACCCGACGGCCGTCCTGCCGCCGGTGCCCCCGGGGCAGCCCGGCCAGTCCGGTCGTCCCGGGCAGCCCGAGGAACCGCACCCCTGGCAGAACCAGCTGCGCGCCGCCCGCGACCGCAACGAGCAGACCCAGGTCCAGTACCTCGACCCGAACGAGGACCCGCTGCGCCGGCGCCCCCAGCGGCAGGTCTCCCGGCCGCAGCAGCAGCCGCGCCCCCAGCAGCAGCCGCAACGGAACCGGCAGCAGCATCCCCCGCAGGGCGGCGGGCCCGGGTACGGCTATCCGCAGCAGCAACAGCCGCAGCAGTACGCCCCCCAGCACCAGCAGCCCCGGCAGCGGTACGCGCCGCCCGCCCCGCAGCAGCCACAGCGGCCCCAGCAGCCGCAGCGGCCCGCGCGTGAGCCACGCGAACCGCGGCAGCGCAGCGCCAACCCGATGAAGATCCCGGGTCTCGGCTGTCTGAAGGGGTGCCTGTTCACGATCGTCATCCTGTTCGTGGCGGCCTGGCTCGTCTGGGATCTCAGCCCGCTGCAGGACTGGATCGGCACCGGCAAGGGCTTCTGGGACCAGCTAGGGGACCTGTCCCACAAGGTGAGCAAGTGGGTCGGGAAGCTGAACGCCGGCTGATCCGGCCGTAGGGGCCGCCTCGGGACCCCGACTCTGGTGATTTGTCGACACCCGGCGGGTGATTTCCGTCTCCGCGGTGAAGGTTGGCTCCTCGGACGCGTAGTTTTAGCGACAACACGCGTCCGTAGGAGCAGCCTTGGCACGGAAGATCGGCAGCCGGTACACCGCCCACCAGATCCTGGGACGGGGCAGCGCCGGCACGGTGTGGCTGGGTGAGGGGCCCGAGGGGCCCGTCGCCGTCAAGCTGCTGCGCGAGGACCTCGCGTCCGACCAGGAGCTCGTCGGACGCTTCGTCCAGGAGCGCACCGCCCTGCTCGGGCTGGAGCATCCGCACATCGTGTCCGTCCGCGACCTGGTCGTCGACGGCACCGATCTGGCCCTGGTCATGGACCTGGTCCGGGGCACCGACCTGCGCACCCGGCTCGACCGGGAGAAGCGGCTCGCGCCCGAGGCGGCGGTCGCGATCGTCGCGGACGTGGCCGACGGGCTGGCGGCGGCCCACGCGGCCGGCGTCGTGCACCGCGACGTGAAGCCCGAGAACATCCTGCTCGACATGCAGGGGCCGCTCGGCCCCGGCGGCGCGCACCCGGCACTGCTGACGGACTTCGGCGTCGCCAAGCTCATCGACTCGCCCCGCCGGACCCGCGCCACGAAGATCATCGGCACGCCGGACTACCTGGCCCCGGAGATCGTGGAGGGCCTGCCGCCGAGGGCCTCGGTCGACATCTACGCCCTCGCGACCGTGCTGTACGAGCTGCTGGCGGGCTTCACCCCGTTCGGCGGCGGCCACCCCGGGGCGGTGCTGCGCCGCCACGTCACCGAGACGGTGGTGCCGCTGCCCGGCATCCCGGACGAGCTGTGGCAGCTGATCGTGCAGTGCCTGGCCAAGGCGCCGGCCTCCCGGCTGCGCGCCTCGGAGCTGGGCGCCCGGCTGCGGGAGCTCCAGCCGCTGCTGGCCGGGATACCGCCGCTGGACGTGGACGAGCCGGACGCGGAGTCCGAGCAGGAGACGCCGGAGGAGGTGTCCGCCGGCTCGGCGGCGCCCACCGGGGAGCAGGTGCGGCGGCGCGGAGCGGTACCGCTGGTCCCGGGCGCCAAGCCGGCCGACTCCAACCGGGACACCCACACCTCGATGCGGGTGCCGGGGCCCGACGAACTGGCCGGCGGGGCCCTCGGCACCGCCCGCGTGCCACGGCCGGCGGGGGCACCCCGGCCCGGCTCGGCCCGGCACCGGGCCACGACCCGGCGCCGGCGCGTGGTGCTGGGAACGGCCGCGGTGGTGCTGGTGGCGGCCGTCGGGGTCGGCACCTGGGCGGCCACGTCCGGGGACGGCACCGGGGCGGACCCGCAGGACACGAAGAACTCGGCACCCGCTTCACCCTGAGCCCGCGCCGCTCCCTCAACCCGCTTCTTCCCGGCCCCCGGGCCCGGCGCCCCCGCAATCCGCCTCTCCCGGGGCCCCCGCGCTCCCTGGGCCCCCGGCCCGTTCGACCGCCTCTCCCTGGGCCGGGCCCCCTTTGCCCGCCTCTCTCTCCTCGGGCCCGCAGCCCTTCCGCCCGCCCTCTTGGTACCCGCGGCTCGTGGGGCGCACCCCCGTGCCCGCGGCCGGGCGGCTCGGGCCCCTCTTGCTCGCCTCCGGCCCGGACCGGAAGCGAGGCCCTTCCGTGCCCGCGGCTCGTGGGGCGTACCCCCGTGCCCGCGGCCGGGCGGCTCGGGCCCCTCTCCCTCGCCTCCGGCCCGGACCGGCCCTTCCGTACCCGCGGCTCGTGGGGCGTACCCCCGTGCCCGTGGCCGGGTGGCTCCGGGCTCCCTCACCTCGCCTGTCGCGCACCCGGCGCTGCCCGCTTGGCGGAGCCGTTAGGCTGGAGGCGTGGCAGTCGTCGATGTATCCGAAGAGCTCAAGTCCCTCTCCTCGACCATGGAGTCGATCGAGGCCGTTCTGGACCTCGACAAGCTGAGGGCAGACATCGCCGTGCTCGAGGAGCAGGCGGCCGCGCCGTCCCTGTGGGACAACCCGGACGAGGCGCAGAAGATCACCAGCAAGCTCTCCCACCTCCAGGCCGAGGTCAGGAAGGCGGATGTGCTGCGCGGGCGGATCGACGATCTCTCCGTGCTCTTCGACATGGCCGAGGAGGAGGACGACCCCGACGCCCGCGCGGAGGCGGAGACGGAGCTCACCTCGGTGAAGAAGGCGCTGGACGAGCTGGAGGTCCGCACCCTCCTGTCCGGCGAGTACGACTCCCGCGAGGCGCTGGTCAACATCCGCGCCGAGGCCGGTGGCGTCGACGCCGCCGACTTCGCGGAGAAGCTCCAGCGCATGTACCTGCGCTGGGCCGAGCAGCACGGCTACAAGACGGAGATCTACGAGACCTCGTACGCGGAGGAGGCGGGCATCAAGTCCACCACCTTCGCCGTCCAGATCCCGTACGCCTACGGCACGCTCTCCGTGGAACAGGGCACGCACCGGCTCGTGCGGATCTCGCCGTTCGACAACCAGGGGCGCCGGCAGACCTCCTTCGCGGGCGTCGAGATCCTCCCCGTGGTCGAGAAGACCGACCACATCGAGATCGACGAGTCCGAGCTGAGGGTCGACGTGTACCGCTCGTCCGGCCCCGGCGGCCAGGGCGTGAACACCACCGACTCCGCGGTGCGGCTCACCCACCTCCCCACCGGCATCGTCGTCTCCTGCCAGAACGAGCGGTCGCAGATCCAGAACAAGGCGTCCGCGATGAACGTCCTCCAGGCGAAGCTCCTCGACCGGCGCCGGCAGGAGGAACAGGCCAAGATGGACGCCCTCAAGGGCGACGGCGGCAACTCCTGGGGAAACCAGATGCGTTCGTACGTCCTGCATCCGTACCAGATGGTCAAGGACCTGCGCACGGAGTTCGAGGTCGGCAACCCCGAGGCCGTGTTCAACGGTGAGATCGACGGTTTCCTGGAGGCCGGAATTCGCTGGCGCAAGCAGCAGGAGAAGTAACTTTGTCGACTCGGCAACTGTCGCCCGCGGGGCGGCAGTTGCCTTTTCTGCGCCCGCCTCCAGGCCGGATGTCTGGGTTTTACATCACACTCACACACTCCAACCACCGGCAAAGAGCGCGTAGTCGGACATCGCGTACGCAACGGCCTTGACGATGCGTCGAAAACTCGCGAGGGTGAGGCTCGGCATGCGTATCTCTGGGGCGCATGTGAACCGGGGGACTCTCAACGCAGCCACCCCCGTCGATCACGGCCCCGGGCGCCGCCTCACTGACGAGCAGCTACTGGGGGTAGCAACCTTATGACCAAGAAGACGCGGATCCGTGTCGCGCGGATAGCCGCCGCCGCCGTGATCGCGGCCGGCGCCTCGCTGACCGTGGCAGGCGCAGCCTCCGCCCTGGAGATCGGCGTGACCGCGGACGACACCGGTGTCGCCGTGACGGTGGACGACACCGGGACGCCGACCCCGACCTCGACCGAACTCCCCACGGGAACTCCCACCACGACGACGCCCACCGTCGTCCCCACGGAGGACCCCACCGAGCCCACCGAGGAGCCGACCGAGCCCACCGAGGACCCGACGGACGACCCGACCACGGCGCCGACCCAGGACCCGACGGACGGCAGCACCAGCAACACCGGCGGCGGCGGCAACACCGGCGGCGGCAGCAACACGGGCGGCGGCAACAACGCCGACCCCGACGGCGGCACCTCCGCGCAGGAGGCGGGCACCTCGTCCCTCACCGACACCGGTTCGGAAACCTCCGCCCAGGGCAGCGGCAAGCAGCTGGCCGAGACCGGCGCCGGGCAGACCACCTTCCTGGTGATCGGCGCCGCCACGATGATCGCGGGCGGCTTCGGCTTCCGCATCCTGCCGCGCCTGGTCAGCGGCCGCGGTGGCGCCACCGCCTGACGGTGGCCGCGCCCGTGCACGGTGTGTACGGCCGTACGGCGAAGGGCCCGGAGCGTGCACCGCTCCGGGCCCTTCGTGTGTCCCGTACACGCGTCCCGTACGTGCGGGCTCGCACGTGCGTCTCGCCGACAGCCCCGCCCCGCCGCTCCGTGACCCCCGGGCGTGACCCCTGGTCGGGCGCGCTCGGAGGTGTCCTACGCGGTCTGGTGGGCCAGCAGGGCCACGGCCGCCACCAGCACCGCCAGCAGGGCGATCAGTGTCATCGGGTTCAGTCCCGCGAAGGGATTGTTCTCCTGCTGCAGCCGTGCGCGGTTCGCACGGCACACGGGGCACCGGCCTTCGCTCACGGGCGCCGCGCAGTTCGCGCACACCAGCCGGTCGTACGTCATGCGCTCGCCCTCCTTGCACCGGTTCCATGTACACAACGCCGTCGGGAACGCGAACGTTCCCCCTCCACTGTGCCAGGTTCCCCGCCGCGCCGCCCGGGCGCTCCGAAAAGGGTGACGGGCATCGCCCCGCGCCCGCCCGTCCCCCCGGCCCGGCGGGCGGTTCCGCGCGCCCTTTTTGGCCGTACCGCTCCCGGCGCAGCGACAACGCGCCACACAAAACGTCACAACCCCCACGCAACCCCGACCGCCGCCTGCGCTCGCGCACCCGGTTCGCGTATGGTCACGCTCATCTACCCCCGGCGACCCGTGGTGCATCCGTGATCCGATTCGACAACGTATCCAAGGTCTACCCCAAGCAGACCCGCCCCGCACTCAGGGATGTCTCCCTCGAAGTGGAGAAGGGCGAGTTCGTGTTCCTCGTGGGTTCCTCCGGCTCCGGCAAGTCCACCTTCCTGCGGCTGATCCTCCGCGAGGAGCGCTGCAGCCACGGTCAGGTGCACGTCCTGGGCAAGGACCTCGCGCGCCTGTCCAACTGGAAGGTGCCACAGATGCGCCGCCAGCTGGGAACCGTGTTCCAGGACTTCCGGCTGCTGCCGAACAAGACGGTCGCGGAGAACGTCGCCTTCGCGCAGGAGGTCATCGGCAAGTCGCGCGGCGAGATCCGCAAGTCCGTGCCGCAGGTGCTCGACCTCGTCGGTCTCGGCGGCAAGGAGGAGCGCAGGCCCGGCGAACTGTCCGGCGGTGAGCAGCAGCGCGTCGCCATCGCGCGGGCCTTCGTCAACCGCCCCAAGCTGCTCATCGCCGACGAACCCACCGGCAACCTGGACCCGCAGACCTCCGTCGGCATCATGAAGCTGCTCGACCGCATCAACCGGACGGGCACCACCGTGGTGATGGCGACGCACGACCAGAACATCGTGGACCAGATGCGCAAGCGGGTCATCGAGCTGGAGCAGGGCCGCCTCGTCCGCGACCAGGCGCGCGGCGTCTACGGCTACCAGCACTGACGCTCCACGGAAAGGCTTAACCAGACGCCATGCGCGCCCAGTTCGTACTGTCGGAGATCGGCGTCGGTCTCCGCCGCAACCTGACGATGACCTTCGCGGTCATCGTCTCCGTCGCCCTGTCCCTGGCCCTGTTCGGCGGGTCGCTGCTGATGAGCGACCAGGTCACCACCATGAAGGGCTACTGGTACGACAAGGTCAACGTCTCGGTGTTCCTCTGCAACAAGAGTGACGCCGAGTCCGACCCCAACTGTGCCAAGGGCGCGGTGACCGAGGACCAGAAGAAGGCGATCCGGGCCGACCTGGACAAGATGACGTCGGTCGTCCAGGAGGTGACCTACGAGTCGCAGGACCAGGCCTACAAGCACTACAAGGAGCAGTTCGGCGACTCGCCGCTGGCCAGCTCCCTGACGCCGGACCAGATGCAGGAGTCGTACCGCATCAAGCTGAAGGACCCGGAGAAGTACCAGGTCATCGCGACCGCCTTCGACGGGCGGGACGGCGTGCAGTCGGTGCAGGACCAGAAGGGCATCCTGGACAACCTCTTCGGGCTGCTCAACGGCATGAACTGGGCCGCCCGCGCGGTGATGGCGCTGATGCTGGTGGTCGCCCTGATGCTGATCGTCAACACCGTGCGCGTCTCCGCGTTCAGCCGACGGCGTGAGACCGGCATCATGCGCCTGGTGGGCGCCTCGGGCTTCTACATCCAGGCGCCGTTCATCGCGGAGGCCGCGGTCGCCGGTCTCATCGGCGGCACGGTCGCCTGCGGATTCCTGGTGATCGCCCGCTACTTCCTGATCGACCACGGGCTGGCCCTGTCCGAGAAGCTGAACCTGATCAACTTCATCGGCTGGGACGCCGTCCTGACGAAGCTGCCGCTCATCCTCGCGACGAGTCTGCTGATGCCCGCGCTTGCCGCGTTCTTCGCGTTGCGCAAGTACCTGAAGGTGTGACGCATGCCAAGAGGGCCGTACGGGCAACCGCCCGTGCGGCCCTCTGCCTTGTCCTAGACTCACCGGCATGTCAGGCCCCGACCTGTTCTCCCAGCCCCGCCGCATCGGCCGCGGGGCGGCCCTGACATTGGTCTTCGCGAGCGTGCTCGTGGCCGGTGCCGCCACCGGCTCGCTCCCCGACTCCGGCGGCAAACCCCCGTCCGGCGCCCCGCGTTCGGCCGCCCCCGCCGCCCGGCACGAGGACGTCACCGAGGCGGCCGCCGCGGCCGCGGCCGACGGCGCGTCCCCCATGGAGGCCGCGCAGCGCGCGGTCAGCCGCAGCGGGGACCGCTGGGCCGCCGTCTACTCCCCGGGCGACTACCAGGAGTTCGAGCAGGCCCTCGACGGCGAGTACACCGGCGTCGGCCTGTGGGCGCGACGACAGCGTGACGGCCGTATCGAGGTGACGAAGGTCGCCGCGGGCTCGCCCGCGGCGATCGCCGGTATCCACCGGGGCGACCGGCTGCGCAGCGTCGACGGGGAGCGGGTGGACGGGCATCCTGTCACCGAGGTCGTCTCCTTACTGCGCGGTGACACCACGGACGCCCCCGCCGGTACGCGCGTACGCCTCGGTCTGGAGCGCGGCACGCGCGCGTGGACCCTCACCGTCCGCCGGGCCCGGCTGTCCACCGACTCGGTCACCGTGCGCCGGCTCGCCGACGGCGTCACCGTCATCAGGATCGGCTCGTTCACCCGGGGCTCGGGCGACGTCGTCCGCACCGCCGTACGGCGGGCGCCGGCCTCCTCCGGGGTCATCCTCGACCTGCGCGGCAACTCCGGCGGCCTGGTCACCGAGGCCGTCACCGCCGCCTCCGCGTTCCTCGACGGCGGTCTCGTCGCCACCTACGACGTCGACGGCCGACAGCGCGCCCTGCACGCCGGGCCGGGCGGCGACACCAGCAGGCCCCTGGTGACGCTCGTCGACGGCGGCACGATGAGCGCGGCCGAGCTCCTCACCGGCGCCCTCCAGGACCGCGGCCGCGCCGTCGTGGTGGGCTCCAGGACCTTCGGCAAGGGCTCGGTGCAGATGCCGAGCCGGCTGCCCGGCGGCTCCGTCGCCGAGCTGACCGTCGGCCACTACCGCACCCCCCTGGGCCGCGGTGTCGACGGCACCGGGATCACGCCCGACCTCGACGCCGGCACCGGGGCGCTGCAACGCGCCGAGACCGTTCTGGGCGGGCTCGGGGACACGCCGTGACCGGCCGGACCGCCTCCTCGTAATCGGCTTTCCCTCCGACCCCCTCGAGGTGCGAAAATGGCCGCACTATGAGCAAGGGAATGTACGTACCGAAAGAGTCCCAGCCGAAGCAGGGGGCGGCGGCCACCGGCAAGGTCAAGGACGGCAAGCGCAAGATCGTCGCGCAGAACAAGAAGGCCCGCCACGACTACGCGATCATCGACACCTACGAGGCCGGGCTCGTGCTCACCGGCACCGAGGTCAAGTCGCTGCGCCAGGGACGCGCCTCGCTGACCGACGGCTTCGTGCAGATCGACCAGAACGAGGCGTGGCTGCACAACGCCCACATCCCCGAGTACAGCCAGGGCACGTGGACCAACCACACCGTGCGCCGCAAGCGCAAGCTGCTCCTGCACCGCGAGGAGATCGACAAGCTGGCGGCGAAGTCCGAGGAGACGGGTCACACGATCGTGCCCCTCGCCCTGTACTTCAAGGACGGCCGGGCGAAGGCCGAGATCGCGCTGGCGCGAGGCAAGAAGGAGTACGACAAGCGGCAGACCCTGCGGGAGAAGCAGGACCGGCGCGAGTCGGACCGCGCCATCGCCGCGGCCAAGCGCAAGCAGCGGGGCGAGTAGCGCCGCGGCGCCGTCGGGGCGGGCGCCGGGGCGCCGGGGCCGGCCGCGGGGGCGCGGCTGCCGGGAATACGGTGGCATGTGCGCGCGTTGGTCACGTACGATGGCATCCGCACCTCACAGCGGGTGCGTCAGCGGGACCCGGGTCGCGAGATCCGGTTTTGAAAAATCAACATGGGGATGATCGGTTTCGACAGCGGCTGTCGAAGCAGGGGAAGCGAGCCGAGGAAGCGGCAATGATCTCGTAAACCATATGTCGCAACCAATAATCGCCAATTCCAAGAGCGATTCCCAGTCCTTCGCCCTCGCTGCCTAATAAGCAGTGAGTGAAGGACCCTTAATGGGTGTCAGCCCGGGGGTGTTCCCGACCCGGACCCTGGCATAATCTAGGGAACTAAACCGTCGAGCCCGGTCACGGGGTTCGGCGGGAAACCAAACAGTGACTGAGCCCGTCGGAGACTTGTTCGCGTGATCTCCGGGGCTGAGAAAATCTCAGCGAACTGCGCTCGGAGAAGCCCTGATTCTGCACCGTTGGACGCGGGTTCGATTCCCGCCATCTCCACTCGCCTCTTCCGGGAGGCAACCCCATGTGGGCGAAGGCCCCGCTGCTTCACGGCAGCGGGGCCTTCGTCATGTCTGTCCCGGACTGTCCAGCGCTGTCCCCACCCGCCCCCGGCTTCACATGTTGCCCACATGCAACCCGGAACACTCTTGTCCTGCACCCGACATGTATGTCTAAGGTAAACGCCGCGCCGGACGGAGCCGACCACTCCGCCACAGGGCGCGTCGAACGGCGACCGGGGGAACACCGTCGCCACGGGGAGGACAGACCACCATGCCGAGATATCGGCTCTTCACGCGTGCCCGCACGCGTTCCGGGCTGCTGACGCCGCTGCTCACATCCGCCGTCGCCGTCGCCCTGATCGGCTCGGCGGCCGTACAGCCCGACCTGATCAGCCGGTACGCGGCCGACGACATGGCTTCCGTGGCCGACGCCGGCGACAGCTACGACGGCTTCGACGCCAAGGCCGCCGAACAGCTCCGGGAGGACCAGTGCCGACTGGGCGAGGTGCTGCGGATGGGCGGCCCGGCCATGTTCGGCGTCGCGCAGGACGGACTGAACCAGGCGCCGGACAAGCTGCACACCGCGGCGAACCGGGAGTACTGGACCACCACTCCGCTGTCGACGGCGTTCGAGCAGGACAGGGACGCCGCCGACAAGGAGGGCTCGGCACTCCACGACCACATTGGTGACTTCGAGATCTCAGGGCTGCCCACACCCGGCGGCTTCAAGTCGGTCGCCGACTTCGAATGGCCGCCCGGGACGAGCGGTGACGACCGCCCCAACTTCTTCCAGCAGACCGGCATCTCCAAGTGGATCTGGGAACAGTTCTGGAAGTCCGAGGACGACTTCTACCGTGACTTGACCCCTGATGCCGACGACGCCGCCATCAAGGCGGTCAAGGACCTGGGCGACCCGCTGTACGGCGGCGACCCCGACCCGAACGCGCCCGACTGGGATCAGGAGTACGAGGAGCACCGCGCCTACGACCGCCTGCTGAACTGGTCCACGGAGCCGATGCCCGCCGACAACGCCCGGCTCTTCCTGTCGTACGGCGGTTTCCCGCGCTCGGCGCCCGAGCCGGGCAGCGTCGAGTACCGCATCGCCGTGGAGGACCTGAAGAGCCGGTTCGCCTCCTGCGCCTGGAGCTCCCCGGTCGACCCGAACAAGGTGCTCGGCAAGGAGGTCGCCGCGGCCTCCGCCGAGTGGCAGCAGGAGATCGCCGCGCAGGCCACCCCGCGCAACCAGCTCCTGACCGCCAACAAGACCGCCACCAAGGCGCTCGCCGCCGGTTCCAAGGCGCTCGGTGAGCTGCTCGGGCTGTCCTGGCGCGCCGACCACCTGGTCCGCTGGCAGGACTACTGGTCGGCCGGCGGGCCCGGCTGGATCGGCACCAGTCCCTTCGTCGTGCACGCCCACGGGGCCACCGACAAGTGCCTGGACGTGGCGGGCGGCAAGAAGGACAACGGCACGCCCGTGCAGATCTACACCTGCAACGCCAGCGCCGGGCAGAAGTGGCAGATCGACGGCGATCAACTGGTCAACCCCAACTCGGGCAAGTGCCTGACCGTCAAGGGCGGCGCGAGCGCCAACGGCACGCCGGTGCAGATCTCCACCTGCGGCACCGGGGCCTCGCAGAAGTGGCAGTACGGCACCCACGGCACCTCGCGGCTGTACAACCCCGGCACCGGCAACTGCCTCGACCTCGCGGACTACACCAACAGCCGTGACGGCCGGATGTGGGACTGCACCGGCAAGGCGCCGCAGCAGTTCGACGTCGTCCCGTCCGGGCACCAGGGCGCCGACGACGGCTTCGACTACCCGACCAAGGCCCAGTTCGACAAGGCGAAGAAGGGCATTACGGACGCCCAGACCGAGGCGAAGAAGCAGGCCGACCTGCTCAAGGCCCAGGCCACGGCGGCGAAGACGGCCGCCACCACGTCGGACACCGCACTGACGGCGGCGTACGACATCGCCGACAAGGCGGGTGCGCCGCGGGGCCGGGGTCTGCTCGTCGGGCAGCAGAAGGCGCAGGTCACCAAGGCGTCGTCGGCCGCGCTGGACGCCCTCGCGAAGGCCGGTGACACCGCCTACGCCGCGACGAAGGCGGCTGCCGGGGACAGCGAGACCATCGCCGCCCGCGCCCTGACGCAGGCCGCGCAGTCGAAGGCCGCCTTCCGTACCGCGGCCGCGAGCGAGGCCCGGGCCCAGGCGAAGGCCGCCGCCGACGCGGCCGCCGTACAGGCGCAGACCGCGAAGGCCGCCCGCGACCTCGCCAAGACGAAGCTCGCCGAGACGCAGAAGGCCGAGGCCGACGCGAAGGCGGCCGCGGCCGACGCGCACGCCAAGCGGCTCGCGGCGGAGGCCGAGGCGGCGACGGCGAAGGCGGAGAAGGAGACCGCCGCCGCCAAGCAGGCCGAGGCCGCGCAGCACAAGCAGAACGCACAGGGTTACGCGAAGACCGCTGAGGAGGCCAAGGGCCGGGCGGAGAGCGCCGAGTCCACGGCCCGCGCCAAGCGGCAGGACGCCGAGGGCGCCCGGGACCGGGCCAAGGGCAAGCGGGACGACGCGTGGGACGCCGAGAGCCGGGCCAACGCGGCCCGTGCCAAGGCCGACGCCAAGGACGCCTACGCCGAGGCCCACGAGTCGGACGCCGACGCCAAGGACTCCCGGGCCGCCGCCGACGAGGCGGACAAGGCCGCCGACGACGCCGAGTCGGCCGCGAGTTCGGCCCGTTCCGAGGCCGACGCGGCCACGCAGGCCGCCGCCGACGCGGACGCCGCCGCCACACGCGCGGAGGCCGCCGCCAAGCGGGCCCGGTCCGACGCGGACGCGGCCCAGGCCGCCAAGCTGAGGGCGGACGCGGCCGTCCGTACGGCGACCAGCGCCGCCGCCGACGCCATCAAGGCGTCCGAGGCCTCCGCCTCCGCCGCGCGTACCGCGGTCAAGCTGGCCGACGAGGCCGAGAAGCACGCCGCCGACGCCATGAAGCAGGCCGACGCGGCGAAGGCCGAGGCCGCCAAGGCGGTCGCGGGCGCGGCGGACGCGGCCGGGCACGCCTACACCACCGCGCAGGCGGCGGAGGACGCCGGCAACGCGGCCCAGCAGGTGGCGGCCCCGGCGAACGACGCGATTCAGCTGGGCGCGCCGTACGTCACCACCGACTCGGCGGCGGGCCTCGCCGTCCTGTCGGGCCAGTCGTCCAAGACGATCGCCGAGCAGCAGCAGGCGGTCGCCGAGGCGCACGCGGCCAACGCGCAGAAGAACGCGGCTCAGGCTGCGAGCCTCGCGGCGGCGGCCACCGGTGACGCGAAGGCGGCGTACACGCTGGCCGCGGAGGCCGCAGGGTTCGCGGCCGACGCCCGCAAGTCGGCGAAGGAGGCGCTGGGTTACGCCGCCGAGGCGGCCCAGTACGCGGCGGACGCGCAGGCATCCCTCGCCCGCGCGAAGGAGTACGACCGCCAGGCCACCGAGGACGCGGCCGCCGCCGACCAGGCAGCCGACAACGCCGAGACCTACGCGGTGGACGCCCGCTCCTCCGCCGACCAGGCGGCCCTGGACGCGGAGGCCGCCCGCACGGCGGCGGCGGAGGCCGAACAGGCCGCGAAGGACGCCCGCGCGGCGGCCGACCGCGCCGACGCCGAGGCCACCGCGGCCGAGGAGGCGGCGAAGGACGCGCAGAAATACGCCGACTCGGCGCAACAGGCGGCGGAGGAGGCGGCGCGCAACGACGCGAACAAGCAGGTGCAGGCGGGCGCGGGAACCGGCATCGGCGGTGTCTTCTACATCATCGACAAGATGACCGAGGCGGCACCGGGCAAGCAGCTCAACCCGTGCGACTACACGCTGCAGGGCTGCACGGTGACGTACGAACTCCACGTCGACGTCACGGTCAGCTACTACTTCTGCCAGAACCCGGACGTCCCGGCCACCGAGTCGGGCTGCCCGCAGGAGGACACCGTCTTCCTCAAGACGGAGGTCCTCAAGAACCAGGTGCAGAAGTGGACCCACCACTTCAGCGCCGGTGACATCACCCGGCTCGGCTGGCAGGCCCTCTTCGGGGACACACTCGGCGCGGTCCTCTACGAGGTCGTGCTGGGCGACGCCGTCCGCTGCTACCACGGCGACAAGGCCGGCTGCGCCTGGTTCGCGTCCAACTTCATCCCGGGCAAGGTCTTCGAGAAGGCCGCCGAGGCGCTCCGCGCCCTCGACGCCGCGATGAAGACCGGGGTCGGGGTCGCCGACGCGTTCAAGGCCCTGAAGGCACTGGACGTGGACCCGGCGACTCTGGCCAAACTTGAGGACTCCGTCCGCGTCTACGAGGACGCGGTGGCGGTCTGCACGAGGAACAGCTTCCCCGGCGGCACCGAAGTCCTGATGGCCGACGGCACCCGCAGGGCGATCCAGGACGTCCGGGAGGGCGACCTGGTCCTGGCCGCCGACCCTGGCACCGGCGGGCTGCGTCCGGAGCCGGTGACGGACACGTTCCGCCACGACACGGACCGGATGACGGAGATCGCCGTGGCCGGCGGTCTGCTCACCAGCACCCGTGGCCACCGGTTCTATGTCGATGGGCGTGGTTGGACGACGGTCGCAGACCTCGCGGTGGGCGACCGGCTGCGCACTCCGGACGGCACATGGCGGGCTGTGACGGCTCTCACGGACCGACCGGGCGAGGAAGAGGTCTTCGACCTGACGGTGGACGACCTGCACACCTTCTTCGTGCGCAGCCGAGGTGTGGCCACCGAGGACATCCTCGTCCACAACTGCCTGAGGATCATCGATGACGAGAACGCGAGCATCGGCGGAGCTCACACGCTGAAGGACCATGTGCGGCCCACCGCCGCGGATATGGCCGCCAAGGCTCTGGATCCGCGCAACACGTCCGGCATCGCCACGAAGTGGGCGAGTGAACAGATCGCTGAGGACTCGGTCAACGCGGCGTTCCAGCAGTGGTTCGCGCGCAATCCCAAGGGTCTGGACAACTGGCTGAAGAAGATGCGGGACAAGTTCGGCAAGAACAACGACCGGGGATACTTCGATCCCCGGACGGATCTCAAGGAGATCACCTGGACCCTCAAGGACGCCCAGAATCTCGGTTTGAAGTGGGTGCGGGGCGGCCCGCAGGGGGTCGACGCCGGAAATAAGGTGATCGTCCAACTGAGGTACGTGGGGCGTCAGCACCCGTCGGGTTACGTCGTGTACACGGCGTACTTGGCCGGCTGACCACCGCCCTCACATGTCCGACCGCCGAGGGCGACCGTGTGTCGCCCTCGGCGCTTCACGAGGAAAGCCATGTCAGAACAGCGAGAAGCCCGCTGGTGGAACTTCGACGGGGACTTCGGGATCAGCCGTGCCGCGGTTACCGACCCCGCGGTCGTACCGGCGGGCGACGCCGACGAGATCCGTGCCCTCCGGGACGATGCCCGGCTGCTGCTGGACTCCCCCCTACCGGACGAGGTGGTGCGCACCGTGTTGCTCGCCGCCTCGGGCGGCCAACAGGATCCCGGCGCGAATCCACGCGCCGGGCTGCGCCGGATCATCGGGCGGTGCGAGCAGGAGATCTCCCGCGCCGCCCCGGACTTCGCTCCCGGAGCCGCACCCGTGGTCCTGGTGGACGAGAAGGTGATGAGGGCAGCGGTGCTCGCTGAAGTACGGGCCGTCTCGGTCGAGCCGGCCGGGCCGCAGGTCGCGCCCGCGCTGGAACGGGTCGTCGCCGAGGTGGACGCCGATCTCGGGTTTCGGCTGTTCCTGCGCGTGCAGAAGGCGTACTCGCTCCCGGTCGCCCTGGAGCGCTACGACCGGTATCAAGAGATCGGGAAAGGATTCGGTTACCCGGCGCCGCTGGTCCACGACGAACTCGCCGTACGCTGGCCTCGCTTCGACGACGGGTCCCTACGACGGCGGTTCGTGCACGACTTCGGGTTCTCCTTCCTCACTGGTCGGTTCTACGGAGATCTGTGGCAGCACGCGTACCCGGTCGAGGAGGGAATCGCTGGTGTCGCCGGCGACCATGCGGGCCTCGTGCCGGGCGCCGCCGCGTTCGCGCTGCTCCAGGACACCCTGCGGCTGTCGACGTCACCGCTGTCCGACGCCACCCTGACCACGCTCTGGCAGGTGGTGACGGGGCAGGGTTATGACCTCGAGGGGCAGAGCGCGCGCCAATGGCTGCACCGGATCACAGACGTCTGCGAGCGGCACCTCCGGGAGATCGATCCCGGCTTCACACCGGGTCCGCCCGCACCGGCCGGTACTGACCTGCGGGACACGGTCCTTCGGGAACTGCGGGACATCACGCCGGCGCTGACCCGAGCGGTGCACGACAGTCCCTGGTTCGGCGCCGACGCCAGCCCGTGGTTCGCCCTGTCGCGCGCGGTGGCCCCCGTGTTGGAGCAGGTCGTCACCCGTGTCGATCCCGATCTCGGCTTCCGCCTGCTGCTGAGGACCGTACGCGCCTACTCGGTGCCGATCACCGACGAGCGCCTCACGCGCTACACGGCACTCGGCGAGGATTTCGGCTACGGCCGGCGCCACATCGCCGACCTGACCGACTTTCTTCGCGACGACTGACCGGCGCCTGGCCTGAGCCTGACCGGGTTCACACGATGCTCCGCGGCGCCGTACTAGCCCGCCGGGTCAGTCTCGGCTCGATCAGGGTCGCCTCCGGTACGGCCTCTCCGTCCAGTTTCTTCATCAGCAGCTCCACCGCTCGCGTGCCCACCTCCGCCGACGGCAGGGCGACCGAGGTGAGCGGGACGCGGGTGGACTCGGCCAGTTCCTCCGGGCAGATCGCCGTCACCGACAGGTCGGTCGGGACGCGTAGGCCGAGGTGTTCGAAGGCGTCGATCAGGGGTTC
Organism: Streptomyces sp. NPDC043878; assembly: GCF_056435735.1. Classification (NCBI taxonomy): domain Bacteria; kingdom Bacillati; phylum Actinomycetota; class Actinomycetes; order Kitasatosporales; family Streptomycetaceae; genus Streptomyces; species Streptomyces sp. NPDC043878. The sequence goes on along the minus strand of NZ_JBWKDW010000009.1, from coordinate 254,836 downwards.
CAGGGCCGCTTCGTTGTGGACGACCACGCCGGTCAGGGCGGGCTGTTCGCGCAGCAGGCGTTCCGCCACCGTCCGGGCCGCCGCCGGGGCTGCCTCGCACGGGTGCAGCGAGGAGGTGAGCCCGGCCCGGTCGGCAGCCGCCGTGAAGCCCTGGACCACGCGCTGGGCGAACGCCGTCCCGCGCACGTACACCTCCGGTGGTGAGCCGACCAGGGCCACGACCCGGTGGCCGAGGGCCGCGAGATGGTCGACGCACGCCTCGCCGGCCGCCCTGAAGTCGAGGTCGATGCAGGTCAGTCCGGCCGGTTCGGCGGGGAAGCCGATCAGTACGGAGGGAAGGCCCAGTGAGCGCAGCAACGGCAGGCGCCGGTCGTCCAGTTGTACGTCCATGACGACCAGGGCGTCGACGAGGGCCGTGTCGGCGACTCTGCGCAGTCCCTCCTCGCCCTCCTCCTGGGTGAGCAGCAGGACGTCGTGGTCGTGCAGCCGGGCCGTGGTCACCACCGACACCGCGAACCGCATCACGACCGGCACGTGGACGCCGGTCCGCAGCGGCACCACGAGGGCGATGACGTTCGATCGGCTGCTGGCCAGCGCCCGGGCGCCCGCGTGCGGGCGGTAGCCCAGCTCGTGGATGGCCGCCCGGACGCGCTGCCGGGTCTCCGCGGAGATCGGCCGCTTGCCGCTGAGCGCGTACGACACGGTGCTGGGGGAGACCCCGGCGCGCCGCGCCACATCGGTGATCTTGACCATCAGCCCAGCTCCAGGGTGAGGAACCCGGTCCCGGCGGGCACCCGCTCCACGCGCTCCCCGGCCGCCAGGGCCCAGGGCGCGGTGGGGGCGTCGCAGGAGGCCCGCAGGGTGTCCCCTTCGCGGACGACGGTGAAGGTCGCGCCGCCGACGGGCACCGTCACGCGGGCGCCGCGCCGCAGCCCGTAGGCCCGCAAGGTGACCCCGTCGGCGTGGTCGTAGTCGGGTCGGTCGTCCACCGCCCCCACCGGGAGCACCGCGCCCGGCCGGACCAGCAGCGGCACGCTCAAGAAGTCGTGCTTCTCGCGCACCCAGCGCGGTCCGGTGACCGTCCGCCCGGTCACGAAGTGGGTCCACGTGCCCTCGGGGACGTAGTAGGAGACCTCGCCCTCGTCGTTGAACACCGGTGCCACCAGCAGGTCGGGGCCGAGCATGTACTGCCGCTCCAGGTGCGCGCACCCGGGATCGTCCGGGAACTCCAGGACCATCGCCCGCATCACCGGCACGCCCTCGGTGTGGGCGGTGCGCGCGGCCCCGTACAGGTAGGGCATGAGCCGCAGCTTCAGCCGGGTGAAGTGCCGCAGCACTTCAACGGACTCGTCGTCGAAGTGCCACGGCACGCGGTAGGAGGAGCTGCCGTGCAGGCGGCTGTGGGAGGAGAGCAGTCCGAACGCCACCCAGCGCTTGAACAGGGCGGGCGTCGGTGTGCCCTCGAAGCCGCCGATGTCGTGGCTCCAGAAGCCGAAGCCGGACAGGCCGAGGGACAGCCCGCCGCGCAGGGACTCGGCCATCGACTCGTACGTCGCCTCGCAGTCGCCGCCCCAGTGCACCGGGAACTGCTGGCTGCCCGCCGTCGCCGAGCGGGCGAAGACCACCGCCTCCTGCTCGCCGCGGTGCTTGCGCAGCACGTCGAAGACGGTGCGGTTGTAGAGGTACGTGTAGTGGTTGTGCATGCCCTCGGGGTCGGAGCCGTCGGACCAGGCCACGTCGAGGGGGACCCGCTCGCCGAAGTCGGTCTTGAAGCAGTCGACGCCCTGCGCGAGCAGTCCCGCCAGCTTGGCCGCGTACCAGTCGCGGGCCTCGGGGCGGGTGAAGTCGACGAAGGCCATGCCGGGTTGCCACTGGTCGCCCTGCCAGACGCCGCCGTCCGCCCGTCTCAGCAGGTGCCCGAGTTCCCTGCCCTCCGCGAACAGCGGGGAGCGCTGGGCGATGTACGGGTTGATCCACACGCACACGCGCAGCCCACGCTCCTTCAGCCGCGCCAGCATGCCCTCCGGGTCGGGGAACACCCGGGGGTCCCACCGGAAGTCGCACCAGTGGTGCTCCCGCATCCAGAAGCAGTCGAAGTGGAAGACGGACAGCGGGAGATCACGTGCGCGCATGCCCTCGATGAAGGAGGTGACCGTCTCCTCGTCGTAGGAGGTGGTGAACGAGGTGGACAGCCACAGGCCGAACGACCAGGCGGGCGGCAGCGCCGGGCGGCCGGTGAGGGCGGTGTACCTGCGCAGGACGTCCCTGGGGGTGGGGCCGTGGATGACGTAGTACGTCAACTGCTGTGTCTCGGCGCTGAACTGGAGCCGCGAGACCGCTTCCGAGGCGACCTCGAAGGAGACCTTGCCCGGGTGGTCGACGAAGACGCCGTAACCGGCGTCCGTGAGGCAGAAGGGCACGTTCTTGTAGGCCTGTTCGGTGGCGGTGCCGCCGTCGGCGTTCCAGATGTCGACCACCTGGCCGTTCTTCACCAGCGGCCCGAAGCGTTCGCCGAGGCCGTACACGCTGGTGCCGACGCCGAGTTCGAGCTGCTCGCGGAGATGGTGGGCGCCGTCCGCGTTCCGCAGGATGCCCATGCCCTTGGCGCCGCTGCCGGTGAGGGTGCGGCCCGCGGCCAGGAAGTCGACCCGCCAGGGGCCGCCGCGAGCGAAGCGGACCGACAGCGCGCCGGAGGTCAGTGTCGCGTGCTCGTCGTCGTAGGAGAGGGTGGGCGTGAACTCGGTTCGGGTCAGGTCGAATTCGGGTCCGCGGGGGCGCTCGCCCTCCCAGTGGGTGACGGTGATGCCGATGACGCCGGGCATCGGCGCGTGCGCGCTGATCGTCATGACCGGTCCGGTCAGCAGGTCGCCGCGGTGGCGGACGGGCCGGGTCGGGGCGTGGATCTCCAGCACGCCGTCGTGGGCGCGGACGTCGAGGACCTGGGCCGGGTGATCGGCGGTGACACCCTCGCGCAGCAGCCAGTAGCCGTCGGTGAACTTCATGTGGGCGGTCCTTACTTCACCGCTCCCACGGCGATGCCGCGGGTGAGGGTGCGCTGGAAGACGAGGAAGAAGACGACGGCGGGCAGGACGCCGAGGAGGGCGGCCGCGTTGGTCATCGTGGCGTCCATCAGGCGCTGGCCCTGGAGGACGCCGAGGGCCACCGACACGGTCTGGTTGTCGTTGGAGATCAGCATGACCAGGGGCAGCAGGAACTCGTTCCAGGTCCAGACGAAGAAGAAGACCAGGAGCACGCCGAGGGTCGGCCGGCTGACGGGGACCACGATCCGCCACAGGACCTGCCACTTGTTCGCGCCGTCGATCCGGGCGGCCTCGACGATCTCGCGGGGGAACCGGCTGAGGACCGAGGACAGCAGATACGTGCCGAACGCCGCCTGGATCACCGTGAACACGATGATCACGCTGAGCCGGGTGTCGTACAGCCCCGCCCGCTTGCACAGGTAGTAGACGGGGTAGACCAGCGCCTCCTGCGGCAGCATGTTCGCCAGCACGAAGAAGGCGAGCACCCAGGTACGGCCCCTGATCCGGCCGATGCCGATCGCGTAGGCGTTGAGGACGGACAGGGCGGCCGCGCCGACGGCCACGCAGCCGCTGATCAGTACCGAGTTGGCCAGCTTCCGCCCGTAGTCCACGCGCTGCCAGAAGTCCTTCAGTCCGTCGAGGTACAGGCCGTCGGGCAGGCTGAGCGGGCCGTGCGCGGAGTACTCGGCGGGCGACTTGACCGCGTTGACGGCGACGATCGCGAACGGCACCACCATGAACAGGGCGGCCAGGCACAGGGCGGTCAGCACGGGGTAGCGGCGCAGGGCGGTCACGCGCGGGCCCCTTCCTCGGCGTCCTCGGCGCGGGTCTGGAGTCCCAGGCCGATCACGGAGACCGCCAGGATGATCACGGTCAGCACGGTGGAGATCGCCGCGCCGTAGCCGACCTGCGTCTTCTCGAAGAACGTCGTGAACGAGAAGTACGACGGCACGTCGGTGGCGCCGCCGGGACCACCCTTGGTGAGCACGTACACCGCGCCGAACACCTTGAGGGCGGCGATCGTGCACCAGGTCAGCACGACGAAGACCTCGGGCCGGATCTGCGGCAGCGTGACGTGCCCGAAGCGCCGCCACCAGCCCGCCCCGTCCAGCTCGGCCGCCTCGTACAGCTGCGGGTCCACACGCTCCAGGCCCGCCATGAACACCACCAGGGGGAAGCCGATCTGCACCCACACCATCACGCCCATCACGCTGTACAGCGCGATGTCCGGGTCGCCCAGCCAGTCCTGCCGCCAGGAGCCGAGGCCCACCGCCTTCAGCAGGGCGTTGAGCGAGCCGTCGTCGGGCGCGAGGATCCAGCTCCACACGATGCCCGCGACCGCGATCGGCAGGACCTGCGGAAGGTAGAAGCAGGCGCGCAGCACCGCCGCGACCCGGCTGCCGAAGTGCTTGCCGACGTAGTCGAACAGGGCCGCCGCGAGGACGAGCCCGATCACCGTCGGCAGCACCGCCATCGCGACGACCATGAACAGGCTGTGCCGGAAGGACGCCCAGAACTCGCTGTCGTCCAGCAGCTCGCGGTAGTTGGCGAGCCCCGACCACTCCGGGCTGCCGACGCCCTGCCAGTCGGTGAAGCTCACGCCCGTGTTCATCAGGAACGGCACGACCACGACCGTGAGGAAGCCCAGGACGCCGGGCAGCAGGAAGAGCGCGTAGGAGTCGCGGGGGCGACGCGGGTGACCCGGGCGGCGGTGCTCGCCGGCCACCCCCGCGCCCCGTTCGACGGTGACCGTCATCGTCGCGGTACGCCCTTGTCGTACGCCTTCTGCAGGGCGGTGAGGTAGTCGTCGGGTTTCTCGCTGCCGGTGATCAGTTTCTGGGTCTCGGAGACGAGGACGTCGTAGAAGCCGGTGACCGGCCAGTCGGGGTAGAAGGCCAGGCCGTCCTCGGCCGACAGGGAGTTGAAGTCGGCGATGAGGGATTTCGACTTCGGGTCGGTGATCGCGTCCGCGTCGGCCGCGACCGGGACACCGCCCTTGTCGCCCAGCAGGTTCTGGATCTTCTTCGACAGGGTGATGTCGATGAAGTCGTAGGCGAGGTCCTTGTTCCCGGAGCCCTTGGGGACCACCCACAGGTTGCCGCCGGAGCCGAGGGTGAGGTGCGTGTCAGGCCACGGGAAGGTGCCCCAGTCGAACTTCGCCTCCGTGCGGAAGCGGCCGAACCACCAGCTGCCGGAGAACAGGATCGGCGCCTTGCCCCGGATGAAGGAGACACCCGCGTCCTCGGCCTTCGCACCGGTGGACTTCTCGCTGATGTAGCCCTTCCGCACCCAGTCGGCGAAGGTGTTCGCGGCGTACGTCCAGGCGTCGTCGTGGAAGTCCGTGCTGCCCTTGTACAGCTCGTACCGGTCGACCCAGGAGCGGTCGGCCCTGGTGAGGGCGAGCTGGTAGAGGTACTGCTGGGCGATGTACTCCGCGCCGGCGTCGGCGAGCGGGGTGACGCCCTTGGCGACGAACGTGTCCATGGCGGCGGAGAGTTCACCGAGGGTCTTCGGCCGCGCGATCCCGTACCGCTCGAACAGGTCCTTGTTGTAGTAGACCATCGTGTACTCGGCGTAGTTCGGCACGCCGTACCACTTGCCGGAGCCCATCACGCCGTCGGCGTCGTACCGGCTGGTGGTCCGTACGCCCGCGCTGAGCTTCCTGTCCCAGCCGCGCTTCGCCACCTCGGCGGTGAGATCGGTGAGCAGGCCCTGTCTGGAGAGCTGGCCGGCCGTCGCGTTGCCCTTGTTGTACTCCAGCAGGTCGGGCGCGTCGGAGGAGTTGAGGACCATGGGCGCCGTCTTCTGGATCTGCTCGAAGCCCTTCTCCTCGAACTTCACCCTGACGCCCGGGTGGGTCGCCTCGAACTCCTTGATCGCCTCGTTCCAGGCCGCGCCCATCGCGCTGTCGGGGCCCTCGTAGTGCCACAGCCTGAGCGTCCTGCCGTCGGCGGAGCCGCTGTCCGAGCCGCCGCAGGAGGCCAGGAGCAGGGATCCGCCGAGGACCGCCGCCACCGCCCTCGTCACACGCCTTCGTGCCGTCAACATCCTGTGCCTCCGGAGGAGTCGCAGTCGGATGGGTCTCGGGGCGTCACGCAGCGGTCGTCGAATCGGTTCGATGCGTGACGTCGAAGCGCTTCGACGGGGGAAGGTATGCCGGAGTCGTGAGCACGTCAATGGGGCATGCGTGAATCTCCACCGGCCTCCCGCGCGGAGCCGCGGTGCGCGAGCGCGATCAGCAGCGCCACCGCGGCCGCCGTCACCGGCACCGCGTAGCCCGCCGCGGGCGACCGGTGCTCCACCACCCAGCCGCCGGCCGCGCTGCCCGCGGCGATGCCCCCGAGCAGTCCGGTCACGGCCAGGGTCATGCCCTCGTTCAGCCGGCCGGGGGGCGTGCGGCGCTGCACCAGGGTCATGCCGGTGACCATGGTCGGCGCCGTCGCCATCCCGGCCACCAGCAGCGCGGCGGCCAGCAGCGGAAGCGAGCCGGTCAGGGCGGCGGCGAGCAGCGGCAGCGTCAGCAGCGTCGTCATGGCGGCGATGCACCACACGTACCGGCGGGCCGCGGAACCGGCCGGCCGCACCCTCCCGTACAGCAGTCCCGCCGCGCAGGAGCCGGCCGCCTGGAGACCGAGCACCGGGCCCGCCGCCGAACGGTGGCCGTGCGCGTCGGCGAAGGCGATCGTCACGACCTCCATGGCCCCGAACACCACACCCATGACGAGACACACGGCGAGCAGCGGGGGCATCCCCGGCGCACGCAGCAGACCGGGCGCGGAGGGGCGCCTCGGGGCGCGCCACCGGGACCGGGGTGCGGGCGGGGCTGGGCGGGGAGTGGGCTTCCGGGACCGCGGTGCGGTGTCGGTCCGGGGGCGGGTGGGCGCCGGGACCCGCGGGTCACCCTCCGGGGCGCGGCGGCTGTCCGGTCGCGGAGTGGGCTTCCGGGACCGGGGTGCGGTCGGGCTCGGGCCTTCGGCGGCGGGGGTGGCCGTGGGCGAGGGGGTGAGCGGGGGTTCCGTCGATCGCTGGGCGGTGAAGAACAGCACGCCCGACACCAGCAGGACGACGCCGGCCAGCGTGCCGGCCTCCGGGAAGAACGTGCCGCACAGGAAGACCGCGAGCACCGGCCCGATCATGAAACACAGCTCGTCCGCGGCCTGTTCGAAGGAGTTCGCGGTGTGCAGGGCCGCGGCGTCATCCCGCAGCAGGTACGTCCAGCGGGCCCGGGACATGCCACCGGTGTTCGGGGTGGTCGCGGTGGCGGCGTAGGCGGCGAAGAGGGTCCAGTCGGGGGCGCCGTGGCGCACGCACAGCAGCAGGGCCAGCGAGCCGGTCGCCGCGAGCAGCGTGGCGGGCACGGCGATCCGCGCCTGGCCGTGCCGGTCGACCAGCCGCGCGGTCCACGGCGCGACCAGCGCGGTCGCCGCCAGCCCGGTCGCGGTGACGGCGCCGGCCAGCGCGTACGAGCCCCGCGCACCGGCGATCATCAGCACCGCGCTCACGCTGAACATGCCCATCGGCAGCCGGGCCACCAGGTTCCCCAGGGTGAAGGCGCGGGCGCCGGGCACCTGGAAGAGACGGCGGTACGGGCCGGGCGGCCGGCTTCCGAAACGGGGACCGAAGTCGACGGCCACGAGCGTGTCGTTGGTGACGGTGAACAGGGGAGTGGTCCGCGAAGACGGTCGGGACGGCATGGATGAACCGTCACCCGGGAGCGGCCGCGGGGTCCAACACCTTCTGCGTACCCATTCACGCACCGTGGTTGTGAATGCGGGGGGCGAGGAGCGCCGGACCGGTACCGCGCAGCGGCGGGTAACCCCCGGGTCCCGGTGCTCACCCGCCCCTGGGCCGGCACCGCACGTCGGGCTCGCACCCCACCCCGGGCCGGTACCGCACCCCGGGTCCCGGTGCGCCCCCGTACCGGCACCGCCCTGGCGCGCACCCGCCCCCGGGCCGGTACCGCACCCCGGGTTCGCACCCCCGGCCCCAGGTGCGCACCCGCCCCCGGGCCGGTACCGCACCCCGGGCTCGCACCCCCGGCCCCGGGGCTCGCACCCCCGGCCCCGGCCGGGCACCCCGGCCCGGGCTCGCACTCCCGTTGTAACTTCGCCGGATGCCCGCCGACCTCGAACCCCGTCTCCTGCGCGCCTTCCTCGCCGTCGCCGAGGAGCTGCACTTCACCCGCGCGGCGGCCCGCCTCCACGTCGCCCAGCAGGTGCTCAGCCGGGACGTCCGGCGTCTGGAACGCGAGCTCGGTACCGATCTCTTCGTACGGACCACCCGGCAGGTCACCCTCACGGCCGACGGCTTGCGGCTGGTGCCGTACGCGCGCCGGGTGCTGCAGGCCCAGGACGACTTGCTCGCCGTCTTCGGGCAGGTCAGACCGCTGCTCGTGGACCTGAACTTCCCGGACCAGGTCACCGCGCGCCGGGTGCTGTACCTGGCCCGCGAACTCGCCCCCCAGTACGAGCTGATGGCCCGCTACGAGAGCGGGCTGACCGGCGCGGCGGGCGAGTTGCTCGCGGGCCGGCTCGACGCGTCCTTCGGGCGGTTCGCCGGGCTGGACCCCGCGCTGCGGGCCGGGCTCGACCACCAGCTCGTCCGCTACGAGCCCATGGCCCTTGTGCTGCCCGCCGACCACCGGCTCGCCGCGCTGCCCGGGATCCCGCTGGCCGCGCTGGCCGGCGAGCGGGTCTACGCGGGCGCCGGGAACCCCCGGACCCCGGAGTGGACCGACCTGGCCCGGCAGTTGTTCGAGGGGCGCGGTATCGAGATCGCGCCGCCCGTCCCGCTGGCCGTCGGGGACGAGGAGTTCCGCCGGATCATGGGAAAGGCCCGGAACCCGATCCTCGCAGTGGTGGACTTTCCGGCCATGCCGGGGACGGTGCTCCGCCCCTTGATCGAACCCGTCCCGTTGTCCCCCGTGTCACTGGTGTGGCGAAAGGGGCTGGTGCATCGCGGATTCGACGTTCTTCGACGTGCGGCGGCCCAACTCTCGGCCGACGAAGGGTGGTTGCGGAAGCCCACAGATGGATGGATTCCAGCCATCGACAGCTCCCTCATCCATGGGCACAATTGACACAAGGCAAACAAGCAACCTCCCGGTGCGCTAGATTCGGGGCCCTGAGCACACTTGCGACAAAGGGGGCGCTCGAGCCGGGTGGGGGCCCGGTTCGACTACGAATGCTCAGTCTCGTACTCGCGCCCCAGGAACATTCCGTGGGGGGATGTGCGTGCATGTGAAGAATGCGAGCAATGGACGGGAAGGCGCCCGTCCCGAGTGGCTCGAAGTCGCAACCGCGATCAGTGGCCGCGTTGCAAATAGTGGCGCCACCCAGTCATTTCCGGACAGTAACGGAACCGGGGTGTTCGCCTCGTCGGGCACGGCCGAAATCGTGTCCTCCGGCAGTGCCGCCGGGGGCCTCCTCCCGGGCGGCGACGCCAAGGGCTTCTCCGCGAAGGGACAGGCCGGTGACGGCGGTGCCCCGCGCGACCCGTGGGAAGCGCCCGGCGAGATCAACGACCACGACCCGGACGAGGTAACGGTCCAACTCGACGACATCGGCGGCGAGCTGGACGATCTCCTGGTCGGGCCGGGCAAGGGCGGGGCCGAGAGCTCCGACGTACCGGTCTTCGTCGACGAGTCGGGCCGCCGTAGCCGCAGGTACCGCCGTATCGGCATGGCCGTCGGTCTGTCCTGCGCGGTCTACGCCGTCGTCATCGTCGTCACCCTGCTGTCCGGCAACTCCAGCGCGCCCTGGCTGCCGGTGCCGGGCCAGCAGGACGAACAGCCGGCCGACAAGGTCGAGACCCCGCACAAACCCGAGGAGTCGAAGAGTTCGACCGGCGGCAGCCCGGCCCTGCCCGGAATGCTCCCGACGGCCACGAACGGCACGGTCCTCAAGCCGGGCAGCCCACCGAGCGCCGCACCCGGCGCGCCCCGTGCCTCCGGCAGCCCCGCCCGGCCCGCAGCGTCGGCGGCACCCTCGCCCGCGGCCAGCCGGAGCACCCCGGCGCCGGGCACCGGCGGGATCGTCCCGAGCTCGTCCCCGGTCCCGACGCAGGGCTCCGCGTCGCCCGAACCGACGGCACCGACCGGCGGAGTCAGCACCTCACCCGACCCGACGCCGTCCGTCGGCGGCAGCCCCGACCCCGGCAACGGCCCGGTGCCCAACGGCCCGAGCGATCCGTCGCCCGTGGCCGAGGGGACCGCCCCGGCGTCCGGCCCGACCGCCGCGCCGTCCGCGACGTCCTCCGCGAACCAGGAGCCGGCTCCCTGATGGCATCCCGCTCCCGCCGTGGCGGGCGCGCGACCCGGACCCGCGAGGGTTCCCGGCGTCGCCGTCTGTCCATGCGCCTGCTGTTGCCCGTGCTCGTCCTCGCCGCGCTGATGGCCATGCTCATGCTGCGCGGCTACGTACACAGCGAGATCCTCGCCGACCACCGCGTCCGCTCCGAGGCACCCTCCGACAGGGTGCCGCAGAAGATCCTCGACGGCGGCCCGGTCATCGACACCCGCGGCGGCCGCACCACCTCCCTGAAGGTGCGCGACCACCGCCTCGTCCTGACCTTCGACGACGGTCCGGACCCGGTCTGGACCCCGAGAGTCCTGGACGTACTGAAGAAACACCACGCGCACGCGGTCTTCTTCGTCACCGGCACCATGACCTCGCGCTATCCCGAACTGGTCCGGCGCATGGTCGCCGAGGGCCACGAGGTCGGCCTGCACACCTTCAACCACCCCGACCTCTCCTTCCAGTCCCGCAAGCGCATCGACTGGGAGCTGTCGCAGAACCAGCTCGCCATCACCGGCGCGGCCGGCATCCGCACCTCGCTCTTCCGGCCGCCGTACTCCTCCTTCGCCGACGCGATGGACAACAGGTCCTGGCCGGTCACCCGGTACATCGGCTCCCGCGGCTACATCACCGTCGTCACCAGCGTCGACAGTGAGGACTGGCGCAAGCCGGGCGTCGCGCAGATCATCCGCGGCGCCACCCCCAAGGGCGGCAAGGGCGCGATCGTCCTGATGCACGACTCCGGCGGCGACCGCCACCAGACCGTGCAGGCACTGGACAGGCTCCTGCCCCGGCTCAAGGCCGACGGCTACGCCTTCGACAACCTCACCGAGGCCCTCGACGCGCCCAGCGCGCACACCCCGGTCACCGGGGTCGGCCTGTGGAAGGGCAAGGCGTGGATCTTCCTGGTCGAGGCCTCCGACGAGATCACCGGTGTACTGGTGGTGTGCCTCGCCGTCATCGGCTCCCTGGTCATCGCCCGCTTCGGCCTGATGTTCGTACTGTCCGGCGTGCACGCCCGCCGGGTCCGGCGCCGCGGCTTCCGCTGGGGACCGGCGGTCACCGAACCGGTGTCGGTGCTGGTACCGGCGTACAACGAGGCCAAGTGCATCGAGAACACGGTCCGTTCCCTCATGGCGAGCGAGCACCCGATCGAGATCCTCGTCATCGACGACGGTTCCGCCGACGGCACCGCACGGATCGTGGAGGGACTGGACCTGCCCGACGTGCGGGTGATCCGGCAGCTCAACGCGGGCAAGCCGGCCGCGCTCAACCGCGGTCTGGCGAACGCCCGGCACGACATCGTCGTGATGATGGACGGCGACACGGTCTTCGAACCGTCCACCGTCCGTGAACTGGTGCAGCCCTTCGGCGACCCGCGCGTGGGCGCCGTCGCCGGCAACGCCAAGGTCGGCAACCGGGACACCCTCATCGGCGCCTGGCAGCACATCGAGTACGTGATGGGCTTCAACCTCGACCGCCGCATGTACGACGTCCTGCGCTGCATGCCCACCATCCCCGGCGCGGTCGGCGCGTTCCGGCGCACGGCCCTCGAACGGGTCGGCGGCATGAGCGACGACACCCTCGCCGAGGACACCGACATCACCATGGCGATGCACCGCGACGGCTGGCGCGTGGTCTACGCCGAGAACGCCCGCGCCTGGACCGAGGCCCCGGAGTCGGTCCAGCAGCTGTGGTCCCAGCGCTACCGCTGGTCGTACGGCACCATGCAGGCGATCTGGAAGCACCGCCGCGCCCTCGTCGAACGGGGACCCTCCGGCCGCTTCGGCCGCGTCGGCCTGCCCCTGGTCTCCCTGTTCATGGTGGTCGCCCCGCTCCTGGCCCCGCTGATCGACATCTTCCTGCTCTACGGTCTGGTCTTCGGCCCGACCGGCAGGACGGTCGCCGCCTGGTTCGGCGTCCTCGCGGTCCAGGCGGTCTGCGCGGGCTACTCCTTCGCCCTCGACCGCGAGTCACCCGCCCCGCTCATCTCGCTGCCCCTGCAACAGATCCTCTACCGGCAGCTCATGTACGTCGTCCTGCTCCAGTCCTGGATCACGGCCCTCACCGGCGGCCGCCTGCGCTGGCAGAAACTACGGCGCAAGGGCGGGGTCTCCGCCCCGCCGGCCACCGCACCCGCCCCGCGCGGCGAGGTCCTGGACGGGAGGCCGGTCCGATGAGCACCGTCCCGCCCACCGGGCCGTCCCCGACGGCCCGTATCCCCACCCGGAAAGCCTTCGACATGACGGCACCCACCACGCCCACCGGACCGCCCGGCGCCCAGGCGCCCGCACCCGGACCCCCCGGCGTCCAGGCGCCCGCGGCCACCGGGCCGTCCGGCGCCGAGACGGCCGTACCCACCGGACCGCCCGGCACGGACGGCACGGACGGCACGGACGGCACGGATGGCACGGACGCGACCGTGGCGCCGGGGCAGACCGCCCAGGCCGCCGAGCAGACCCGACGGGCACCGGCCCGCGACCGCTACTTCGACCTGCTGCGCGCCATCGCCCTGTTCCGGGTGGTCTTCTACCACCTGATGGGCTGGGCCTGGCTGCCCGTGCTGTTCCCGTCCATGGGCGTCATGTTCGCGCTGGCCGGCAACCTCATGGCCCGCTCGCTCAGGCGCCGCCCGCCGATCGAGGTGATCCGCGGGCGCATGCGCCGGCTGCTGCCCCCGCTGTGGCTGCTGGGCGCGATCGGCGTCACCGGCATGCTGCTCCAGGGCTGGGGACCGAACTCCGAGGGCCACCCCGGCTGGTGGTGGCTGCACCTCACCTTCTGGATCCTGCCGCTGAGCGAACCGCCCGCCGCCGACAGCCTCGCCGGCGTCCACGGCTTCGTCGGCGGGGACTGGGCCTACGAACTGGCCGTACCCCTCTGGTACATCCGTGCCTATCTCTGGTTCGTCCTGCTCTCCCCGGCCCTCCTCAAGGCCCTGCGTGTGCTCCCGTGGGCGACGATCCTCTCGCCGGTCGCCCTGTGCGCGGCCCTCGAGTTCGGCTACCTCGCGATTCCCAGCACCCGCCTCAACTCGGCCGCGTCCGACTTCGCCACCTTCGGATCCTGCTGGATCCTCGGCATGGCCCACCAGGAGGGCATCCTCAAGCGCATCCCGCGCTACGCGGTGCCCTCCCTCGCGCCGGCCGTCGCGCTGCTCGGCCTCTGGTACGCGCTCACGCACGGCTTCAAGGCGGGCCACGACCTCGACGACATCCCCTTCGGGCAGGCCCTGTGGTCCGTCTCGACCGTGCTGTTGCTGCTGCACTTCAGCCCCTCGTGGTCCGAGTGGCCCCGCCGGCTGCGCCGCTGCGACAAAGTGGTCACCCTCCTCAACTCCCGTGCCGTGACCGTCTATCTCTGGCACAACGTGTGCATCGTCGCCGCCGCCACGATGTGGGACCAGCTGTGGGGCTTCGAAGTGCTCGAGGTGCACACCCCCTGGCTCCTGGAGAGCTCCTGGCCGGTCCTGCTCGTGACCTGGATCCTCACCGCCGGATGCATCGTCTGCTTCGGGTGGATGGAGGACGTGGCGGCGAAACGGAAGCCGCGCCTGTGGCCGACCGGCTCGGCCGGCCGCGGCGCCCGGGCCGGGGCGCACCGCGCCTGACCGGAACGACGGAGCCCGCCGGCGCTGTACGGCGGGCTCCGTCACTCCGGCGGTCGGCGCCGGCTCCGTCACTCCGGCGGTCGGCGCCGGCTCCGGCCGCCCCGACCTCTCATCACGCCTTCGCGCGGGGTGAGAGCAACGTTCCTTTCCGGTCACTCACAGCCACAGCGCGGAAACGCGCCCTCCCTACCTTCGGGACTCATCACCGCTCATCGCCCTGAACGACCGAGCCCCGGAGCACCGTGGAGGCGTCATGACAGCCCCTAACACAGCCCCCGCACCCCCGAGCAGGGGCGGCCGCTGGATCCAGCAGTGGGATCCGGAGGACGAGACCTTCTGGAACGAGACCGGAGAGAAGGTCGCCCGCCGCAACCTCGCCTTCTCCGTCCTGTCCGAGCACATCGGGTTCTCGATCTGGACCATGTGGTCCGTGCTGGTGCTCTTCATGGGCCCGGAGTACGGCCTCACCCCCGCCGACAAGTTCCTGCTCACGTCGATGGTGACGCTGGTCGGCGCGGTCGTGCGGGTGCCGTACACCTTCGCCGTGGCGATCTTCGGCGGCCGGAACTGGACCATCATCTCCGCCGGCCTGCTGCTCGTCCCGACCATCGCCGCGTTCACCGTGATGAAACCCGGGACCTCCTTCGACACCTTCCTGCTGGTCGGCCTGCTGGCCGGCATCGGCGGCGGCAACTTCGCCTCCTCCATGACCAACATCAACGCCTTCTTCCCGCTTCGCAAGAAGGGCTGGGCGCTCGGTCTGAACGCCGGCGGCGGCAACATCGGCGTTCCCGTCATCCAGCTGATCGCCCTCGCGATCATCGGCGCCGGCGGCGGTCCCCGGGTGCTGCTCGGGATCTACATCCCGCTGATCGTGGTCGCCGCCGTCCTCGCCGCGCTCTTCATGGACAACATCGCGTCCGTGAAGAACGACACCGGCGCCGCCAGGGACGCCGCGAAGGACGGGCACACCTGGATCATGGCCTTCCTCTACGTCGGCACCTTCGGGTCCTTCATCGGCTACAGCTTCGCCTTCGGGCAGGTGCTGACCAACCAGTTCGGCCGCACCCCGCTGGAGGCGGCGTACGTCACCTTCATCGGCCCGCTGCTCGGCTCGCTGATCCGTCCCGTGGGCGGCTGGCTGGCCGACAAGTACGGCGGCGCGAAGATCACGCTGTACAACTACGTCGGGATGGGCGCGGCGACCGCCGTCCTCATCGCCGCGAGCATGGAGAAGTCGCTGGCCCTGTTCACCAGCGCGTTCGTGGTGCTGTTCGTCCTCACCGGCCTCGGCAACGGCTCGACGTACAAGATGATCCCCGGCATCTTCCAGACCAAGGCCCTCGCCAAGGGGCTGAACGGCGAGGAGGCCGCGGCCTACGGGCGCCGGCTCTCCGGTGCCTCCATGGGCCTGATCGGCGCGGTGGGCGCGCTCGGCGGCGTCGGCATCAACCTCGCCTTCCGGCAGTCCTTCCTCACCTCCGGTTCCGGCACCGGTGCCTTCGTCGCCTTCCTCGCCTTCTACGCCGCCTGCTTCGTCGTCACCTGGGCCGTATACCTTCGACGTCCGGCCGCCTCGGCGCGCAGCACCTCCGCCGCAGAGGCGAAGCCGCAGCTCAGCTACGTCGAGGTGTGACGTAACACCAGCGACACGAAGCCGAACCGAGCCTGTCACGCATCGTTGACAGGCTCGATCGGCGTGAAGGTGAGAGACACCTCCTGAAGGCGCAACGACTCCGAGCGCGGGACGAGAGCCATGTACGACGAACAGCAGCCACCGGACCACGGCCCCCTCGCGGGCTTCACCGTGGGCGTGACCGCCGCGCGCCGGGCCGACGAGCTCGGGGCGCTGCTCCAGCGCCGCGGTGCCGCCGTCCTGCACGCCCCCGCCCTGCGCATCGTGCCGGTCGCCGACGACAGCGAGCTGCTCGCCGCCACCAAGGAGGTCATCGACCAGGCGCCGGACGTCGTCGTCGCCACCACCGCCATCGGCTTCCGGGGCTGGATCGAGGCCGCCGACGGCTGGGGTCTCGGCGAGGACCTGCTGGCCAGACTGCGTGGGGTCGAGGTGCTCGCCCGCGGACCCAAGGTCAAGGGGGCGATCCGGGCCGCCGGGCTCACGGAGGAGTGGTCGCCCAGCTCCGAGTCCATGGCGGAGGTACTCGACCGGCTCCTTGAGGAGGGGGTCGAGGGCCGCCGTATCGCCGTACAGCTGCACGGCGAGCCGCTGCCCGGGTTCGTGGAGGCGCTGCGGGTCGGGGGAGCGGAGGTGCTCGGGGTACCGGTGTACCGGTGGATGCCGCCGGAGGACATCGGCCCCGTGGACCGGCTGCTGGACGCCACCGTCTCCCGCGGCGTCGACGCGCTCACCTTCACCAGCGCCCCCGCGGCCGCGTCCCTGCTGTCACGGGCCGAAGTACGCGGACTGCGGTCCGAGTTGCTGGCCGCCCTCCACCACGACGTGCTGCCGGCCTGCGTCGGCCCGGTCACCGCGCTGCCGTTGCAGGCCCTCGGTATCGACACGGTCTCGCCCGAGCGGTTCCGGCTCGGCCCCCTCGTACAACTGCTGTGCCAGGAACTGCCCGGCCGGGCGCGGGCGTTGCCGGTCGCCGGGCACCGGGTGGAGATCCGCGGGCACGCGGTTCTGGTGGACGGGTCGCTGCGGCCCGTGCCGCCGGCCGGCATGTCGCTGCTGCGGGCGCTGTCGCGGCGGCCGGGCTGGGTCGTGGCCCGCGCCGACCTCCTGCGGGCGCTGCCCGGCACCGGTCGCGACGAACACGCCGTCGAGACGGCCATGGCCCGGCTGCGCACGGCGCTGGGGGCGCCGAAGCTCATCCAGACGGTGGTCAAGCGGGGGTATCGGCTGGCGTTGGATCCGGCTGCCGATGCGAAGTACGCCGACGGGTAGTCGGCACGCTGCTTGTGCGGGGGGTGGCGGGGGCTGCCCCCCCCGGGCCCCCGCTCCGGCCCTGAAGGGGCCTTGTCCTCAAACGCCGGACGGGCTGTGTGGGTGACCGCTGGCTCGGGGCTTGTCCTCATGGGCAGGGCAAGTTGTGTGGGTGACCGCTGGCTCGGGGCTTGTCCTCAAACGCCGGGCCGGCTGGGGATGGTCCCCCGTGTGTGGGGGGTTCCGGGGGCGCGGGTGGGCGTGCACTGTGGGGTGGGGCGGTTTCCCGGTCCCTTCCGGTAGTGCGGCGGCCTCTCGTGAGCGGGGCACCCTAGGCGGTGACAGGCACATGGCACTGGGTACGGCCACGGTCTCCTGCGAACTGCGGTTCGGCGCCGGGCGGGTCTGTCTCGATCTTCTCGCGACCACCCATCCCGGGGAACGGCTCGACTCCGTCGGGGTCCTGCGTGCCTGGATCGCCGCGTCGGGGCTCGTCCCGGCCGGCACCGCGCTCGGGCACACGGAGGACTCCTGGCTGGTCGGCTTCCGGGAACTGCGCTGTCGTATCGCCCAGTTGGTACCCGGTGGGCTGCCACCCGACAGCCGGCCCTACGACCTCGCGCTCGCCCGCGTCAACCAGCTCGCCGGGGCCGCGCCCCCCGCCCCGTGCGCGGTGCGCGGCGAGGACGGCACCCTCGTCAGGGAGTTGGCCGCGCCGCCCGGCTGCGGGGCGCTGCTCGGCGCGATCGCCCGGGACGCCGTCGAGTTGCTCACCGACCCGGTCGCCAGGGCGGGGCTGAGGCAGTGCGAGGGGGACAACTGCCCGATCGTCTACCTGGACACGTCACGCGGACACAGGAGGCGCTGGTGCTCCAGCGAGGTCTGCGGGAACCGCGAAAGAGTGGCCCGGCACCGTCGGCGGGCGGCCGTCGCGCGAGCCTGAGTGATCAACAGACCCTCCAGCCGCCCGATATGCGGCTTCTGTGAAATCATCGTCGAAGTGATTTCGATAACACCTCGTTTACCTCCCGGGCGAGTCGGGCAGTCCGCGTGATCTTGCTGATGTGGTGGAAATGTAAAGATCGCGCGGTAGGAATGTGCACTCATGTCCAACCTCGTCACGTCACCCCGTGGGAAACTGTCGCGTCACGTTGAACACACCCGCACCCCCGTCCGTACCCGTGGATGAGCGACCGACTGGGGGAACCCCCGGACATCGGAGGTGGGCGTGCGCAAGGATTCTGTCGTGGCCAATGAACGTGGATCGAGGGCCCGACATCGCATGTCCCAGCCCTCGGAACCTGATGAGGAGCTGATGCGTGCCCTGTACCGGGAGCACGCCGGACCCCTCCTTGCGTATGTACTCCGGCTGGTCGCGGGAGACCGGCAGCGGGCCGAGGACGTGGTCCAGGAAACGCTCATCCGTGCCTGGAAGAACGCCGGCCAGCTCAATCGAGCGACCGGTTCGGTACGCCCCTGGCTGGTGACGGTCGCCCGGCGCATCGTCATCGACGGCCACCGCAGCCGGCAGGCCCGGCCGCAGGAGGTCGATCCGTCGCCGCTGGAGGTCATCCCCGCGGAGGACGAGATCGACAAGGCGCTGTGGCTGATGACGTTGTCCGACGCGCTCGACGACCTGACCCCGGCCCACCGGGAGGTGCTCGTCGAGACGTACTTCAAGGGGCGTACCGTCAACGAGGCGGCTGAGACCCTTGGCATTCCCAGCGGCACCGTGCGCTCAAGGGTTTTCTACGCGCTTCGGTCGATGAAGCTGGCACTGGAGGAGCGGGGGGTGACGGCGTGATGAGTGTTTACGGGGGATTCGGAACGGGTGGTTCGGGTATGTCTGGCCCCATGATGGGATCTCCGGGCCCTAACGAGCACGAAACCGTCGGCGCCTACGCCCTCGGCATTCTCGACGACGGGGAAGCAACCGCTTTCGAGGCCCATCTCGCCACCTGTGAGTGGTGCGCCCAGCAGCTCGACGAGCTCGCCGGGATGGAACCGATGCTGGCCGCGCTCGCCGACCTGCCGGGCTCCGGCACCCCCGCCATCGGGGAGTCGCTGTCCGCCCGGCCCAGCCCGCGGCTCGCCGAGAAGCTGGTCGACGAGGTCTCCGAGCGGCGTGCGCACAAGCGCCGGCGTGGCTTCTACCTGGTGGCCGCCGCGGCCGCGCTGATCATCGGCGGTCCGCTGACCGTCATGGCGGCGACCGGCGGCGACTCGAACAACGGCACCAACGAGGCGGCCCCGCCCGCCGCGCAGCAGCTGTTCAACACGCTGAGCGACAAGGTGACGGCGACGGACTCGTCGACCGGTGTCACCGGCACGGTCGCCATGGCGGAGAAGGACTGGGGCACGCAGGCGGTCCTCCAGCTCAAGAACGTCAAGGGCCCGCTCAAGTGCTCCCTGATCGCCGTCGGCAAGAACGGCGAGCGCGAGACGGTGTCGTCCTGGTCCGTCTCGAAGTGGGGCTACGGCCTGCCGGACGCCACGAAGGAGGAGGCCAAGAACCCGCTGTACATCGGCGGCGGAGCGGCCTTCAAGCCCAACGAGATCGACCACTTCGAGGTCATGACCTTCCCCGGCAAACGGCTGGTGGAAATCGACGCGTAGGCACGCGCGTAGCTTCCGGGGGCCCCCTTCGCGTACGGTTGACGGCTGCCCAGCACGTCAGAAGGGGGCCCGGTGGCCGCTCAGGCTCAGCAGGAAACCGCGGTCGGCTCGGATCAGGACAAGGCCGCACTGGATTCGGTGCGGGACCGAGAGATCAGCGTCGAACAGGAACACCTGGACCGGGTGTACCGCCGGCTCGGGGAGAAGATCCACGAGGCCGAGTTCCTCATGAACGACGCCGCCCAGCGCGGTCAGGTCGGCACGCCCGGCGCACTGGCCGAGCGGGACGCGCAGGTCTTCAGGGCGGGGGTTCACCTCAACCGCCTGAACAACGAGTTCGAGGACTTCCTCTTCGGCCGTATCGACCTGCTGCCCGGCAGGGACGGCAAGAAGGGCCCCGACGGCGCCTACACCGCCGTGGAGCCCGCCGAGGGTGCCGTACGGGACGACGACACCGCCGACATCGCCGAGACCCTGCACATCGGCCGTATCGGAGTCCTGGACTCCGACTACGCGCCGCTGGTCATCGACTGGCGGGCGCCGGCCGCGGCCCCGTTCTACCGCTCGACCCCGGTCGATCCGGGCCGGGTCGTGCGCCGCCGCGTCATCCGCTCCAAGGGCCGGCGCGTCCTCGGCGTCGAGGACGACCTCATGCGCCCGGAGCTGACCGCGTTCCTCGACGGCGACCGGCTGGCCGTCATCGGCGACGGCGCCCTGATGGCCGCCCTCGGCCAGGCCCGCAGCCACACCATGCGGGACATCGTCGCCTCCATCCAGGCCGAGCAGGACCTGGTGATCCGCGCCCCCGCCGCCTCCGTGACGTATGTCGAGGGCGGCCCGGGCACGGGCAAGACGGCTGTCGCCCTGCACCGGGCGGCCTACCTGCTCTACCAGGACCGGCGCCGGTACGCGGGCGGCATCCTGATCGTCTCGCCGACCCCGCTGCTCGTGGCGTACACCGAGGGCGTGCTGCCCTCGCTCGGCGAGGAGGGCCAGGTCGCCATCCGTGCCATCGGCTCGCTCGTCGACGGCGCCGAGGCCACCCTCCACGACGCCCCGCCGGTGGCCCGCGCCAAGGGGTCGTACCGCATGCTCAAGGTGTTGCGGAAGGCCGCGCGCGGAGCCCTCGAACCCAGCGGTTCACCGACCCTGCTGCGGGTCGTCGCCCACGGCCGCCGCCTCGAACTGGAGGCCGCGGAACTGAGCCGGGTCCGGGAGAACGCCCTCAGCGGCACCGCGCCCGTCAACCTGCTGCGTCCCCGCGCCCGCAAGCTGCTCCTGGACGCACTGTGGGCGCGCTCGGGCTCGGCCGGCCGGCACACGGACCCCGAACTGGTGGCCGAACTGCGCTCCTCCTTCGACGAGGACGTCAGCTCCGAGGACAGTTTCATCGAGTTCCTGGACGCCTGGTGGCCGGAGCTGACCCCGGCGGCCGTCCTCGCGGCGATGGCCGACGAACGGCGCCTGGGCCGCTGGGCCCGGCGCATCCTCAACCCCGGCGAGATCCGCCGGACGGCCCGCTCGCTCAGGCGCGACGGACACTCCGTGCACGACATCGCGATGCTCGACGAGCTCCAGGCGATCCTCGGCGTCCTCGCCCGCCCGCGCAAGCGGCGCGAGCTGGACCCGCTCGACCACCTCACCGGCCTGGACGAACTGATGCCGGTGCGCGAGGAGACCCAGCGCGAGCGGGCCGAGCGGCTGGCGCAGGAGCGCGTCGAGTACGCCCACGTCATCGTCGACGAGGCGCAGGACCTGACGCCCATGCAGTGGCGGATGGTCGGCCGCCGGGGCAGGCACGCCACCTGGACGATCGTCGGCGACCCGGCGCAGTCCTCGTGGTCGGACCCCGAGGAGGCGGCCCAGGCCCGTGACGAGGCCCTGGGCAGCCGCCCGCGCCGCCGTTTCGAGCTGACGGTGAACTACCGCAACCCCTCGGAGATCGCCGAGCTGGCGGCGAGGGTCCTGGCGCTCGCCATGCCGGGCGCCCGCTCCCCGTCGGCCGTCCGCTCCACCGGGGTGCGGCCGCGTTTCGTCGCGACCACGCGAGGACCGGGCACGACCGCGCGGGAACCCGCCGTGCCCGCCGTACGGGAATCGGCCGTGCCCGCCGTACGGGAGTCCGCCGCGCCGGAGTCCCTGGCGCGGACCGTGCGGGCCGAGGCGGCCCGGCTGCTGGACCTGGTGGACGGCACCGTCGGCGTCGTCGTCGCCATGAACCGCCGCGAGGAGGCCAGAGGCTGGCTGGCGGGGCTCGGCGACCGCGTGGTGGCGCTGGGCAGCCTGGAGGCCAAGGGCCTGGAGTACGACGCGACGGTCGTCGTCTCCCCGGCGGAGATCGCGGACGAGTCCCCGGCCGGGCTGCGCGTGCTCTACGTGGCGCTCACCCGGGCCACCCAGCAGCTGACGGTGGTCTCCGCCGAGCGGGACCAGCCCGACGCGGACGGGGTCCCGGACCTTCTCCGGGACTGAGCGCAGGCGTCCGAACGGGCTGTTCCGGATGAACTCTCGGGATGGGAATGGCCTTCCGGGATCTGTTTGTTAGCCTGGGTGTGACACCGGCCCGATCCAAGCCCCCGGGCCCAACCTTCGTCGCCACGAGCGACCACTTGCCGCGAGGCGAGCATGGCGGGTCGGTGTCACTGAGCAGGAGGAGGCCCACGTCACGATGTGACGTGGGCCTCCTTTGCTGAGAACACAACGATCGCAATCCGGGGCGGCTACCGCGTACTCGGCGGTAGGTGCGACGATCGGACCGCGAACCCGCGACCCGGCACAGTAAGTGCCGCACGCGCAGTACACGGTGAAAGCAGAGGAAGTCGGCATGGCAACGGCGCCCAGCGTCTCCTACTCGATGACGGTCCGGCTGGAGGTGCCCGCGAGCGGAACCGCCGTCTCGCAACTCACCACCGCCGTGGAGTCCTCCGGAGGCTCGGTCACCGGCCTCGACGTCACCGCCTCCGGACACGAGAAGCTCCGCATCGACGTCACCATCGCGGCCAGCTCCACCACGCACGCCGACGAGATCGTCGAGGAGCTCCGCGGCATCGAGGGCGTCATCCTGGGCAAGGTCTCGGACCGTACGTTCCTCATGCACCTCGGCGGCAAGATCGAGATGCAGTCCAAGCACCCGATCCGCAACCGTGACGACCTCTCGATGATCTACACCCCGGGCGTCGCCCGGGTGTGCATGGCCATCGCCGAGAACCCCGAGGACGCCCGCCGTCTCACCATCAAGCGCAACTCCGTTGCGGTCGTGACGGACGGCTCGGCCGTGCTGGGCCTCGGCAACATCGGCCCCAAGGCCGCGCTGCCGGTCATGGAGGGCAAGGCGGCCCTGTTCAAGCGGTTCGCCGGCATCGACGCCTGGCCGCTGTGCCTGGACACCCAGGACACCGACGCGATCGTGGAGATCGTCAAGGCGATCGCCCCCGGCTTCGCGGGCATCAACCTGGAGGACATCTCCGCGCCCCGCTGCTTCGAGATCGAGGCCCGGCTGCGTGAGGCCCTCGACATCCCCGTCTTCCACGACGACCAGCACGGCACGGCGATCGTCGTCCTCGCCGCCCTCACCAACGCCCTGCGCGTCACCGGCAGGGCGATCGAGAACATCCGGGTCGTCATGTCCGGCGCCGGCGCGGCCGGTACGGCCATCCTGAAGCTGCTGATCGCCGCGGGCGTCAAGAACGCCGTCGTCGCCGACATCCACGGCGTCGTGCACGCCGGCCGCGCCGACCTGGTCGAGGCCGCCGCGGACTCGCCGCTGCGCTGGATCGCCGACAACACCAACTCCGAGGGCCTGACGGGCACGCTCAAGGAGGCCGTGCGCGGCGCGGACGTCTTCATCGGCGTCTCCGCCCCGAACGTCCTCGACGGCGACGACGTGGCCGCCATGGCCGACGGCGCCATCGTGTTCGCGCTCGCGAACCCCGACCCGGAGGTCGACCCGGCGGTCGCCCGCCGGACGGCCGCGGTCGTGGCCACCGGCCGCTCCGACTTCCCGAACCAGATCAACAACGTGCTGGTCTTCCCGGGTGTCTTCCGCGGCCTGCTGGACGCGCAGTCCCGCACCGTCAACACCGAGATGATGCTCGCCGCCGCGACCGCCCTCGCCGACGTGGTGACCGAGGACGAGCTGAACCCGAACTACATCATCCCCAGCGTCTTCAACGACAAGGTCGCGGGCGCCGTCGCCGGTGCCGTGCGGGAGGCCGCGAAGGCCGCCGGAGCCACCGCGTAGGCGGCGGATGCCCGTACGGTGGAGAGCGGAAGACGGTGCGGTGGACGGTGCGTGCCGGCTGTGAGGATCGCCACGACAGGTCTGACATCGGCGCGTCGTGGAACCCGGGCCCTCGGGACGCCGTTTAGGGTGTCGGCCAGGCTGAAGCCCTTCACGGAGTGTCACCAGGCTGAGGCCGTGACGCTTCCCGCGTGACTCCCAGGGGTGTTCTCACGACTCCTGGGGGTACCGGATTGGCTTTCCCGCCGCAGGTAGGGGCAGGATGCGTCTCTGGGCGCGAGGGTCTGACGACGGACCCGGGTCCGGGGGCTCACCGCAGACCCTGGCAGCATCGGCTTCGCTGTACCCAACATGCGGCTCCGCCGCGTGTCACGCCTCAACAGCAAGAAGAACACGGGAGTAACAACATGAACCGCAGTGAGCTGGTGGCCGCGCTGGCCGACCGCGCCGAGGTGACCCGCAAGGACGCCGACGCCGTTCTGGCCGCGTTCGCCGAGACCGTCGGTGAGATCGTAGCCAAGGGTGACGAGAAGGTGACCATCCCCGGCTTCCTGACCTTCGAGCGCACCCACCGTGCCGCTCGGACCGCGCGCAACCCGCAGACCGGCGACCCGATCAACATCCCGGCCGGCTACAGCGTGAAGGTCTCCGCGGGCTCGAAGCTCAAGGAAGCCGCCAAGGGCAAGTGACCTTGCCGCCTTCACGCCACGGAACGGCGTAGGGCTCGTAAGCGACGCAGAAGGGGCGGCGCCCGGAGAACCGGGTGCCGCCCCTTCGTGGTGCGTGCGGGGGCCGGCCCGGGGGCCGGCCCGGCCGGTCAGCCGAGGGCCTTGCCCGGCAGCTCCACCTTCGCGCCCAGTTCCACGAGCTTCTCCATGAAGTTCTCGTAGCCGCGGTTGATGAGCTCGATGCCGTGCACCCGGGAGGTGCCCTGGGCCGCGAGCGCGGCGATGAGGTAGGAGAAGCCGCCGCGGAGGTCGGGGATGACCAGGTCGGCGCCCTGGAGCTTCGTGGGGCCCGACACGACGGCCGAGTGCAGGAAGTTGCGCTGGCCGAAGCGGCAGGCGGAGCTGCCCAGGCACTCGCGGTAGAGCTGGATGTGGGCGCCCATCTGGTTGAGCGCGGAGGTGAAACCGAGCCGGGACTCGTACACCGTCTCGTGCACGATGGACAGGCCCGTGGCCTGTGTCAGCGCCACCACCAGCGGCTGCTGCCAGTCCGTCTGGAAGCCGGGGTGCACGTCCGTCTCCAGCGCGATCGACTTGAGCTGGCCGCCCGGGTGCCAGAAGCGGATGCCACCGTCGTCGATCCGGAACGCGCCGCCGACCTTCCGGTAGGTGTTGAGGAACGTCATCATCGAGCGCTGCTGCGCGCCGCGGACGTAGATGTCGCCCTCGGTCGCCAGCGCCGCGGACGCCCAGGAGGCGGCTTCCAGGCGGTCCGGGAGGGCGCCGTGGTCGTAGCCGCCGAGCTCGTCCACACCGGTGACGCGGATGGTGCGGTCGGTGTCCATCGCGATGATGGCGCCCATCTTCTGCAGGACGCAGATGAGGTCCTCGATCTCCGGCTCCACGGCCGCGTTCGAGAGCTCCGTGACGCCCTCCGCGAGGACGGCCGTCAGCAGCACCTGCTCGGTCGCGCCCACCGACGGGTAGGGCAGCCGGATCTTCGTGCCGCGCAGCCGCTGCGGTGCCTCCAGGTACTGGCCGTCCGCCCGCTTCTCGATGCGCGCGCCGAACTGCCGCAGCACCTCGAAGTGGAAGTCGATGGGCCGGCCGCCGATGTCGCAGCCGCCGAGGCCGGGGATGAAGGCGTGTCCCAGACGGTGCAGCAGCGGGCCGCAGAACAGGATCGGGATACGGCTCGAACCCGCGTGCGCGTCGATGTCGGCGACGTTCGCGCTCTCCACGTGGGACGGGTCCATCACCAGCTCGCCCGGCTCCTCACCCGGACGGACCGTCACACCGTGCAGTTGCAGCAGTCCGCGTACGACGCGCACGTCCCGGATGTCCGGAACATTGCGCAGACGGCTCGGCGCACCGCCCAGCAGGGCGGCGACCATGGCCTTCGGTACGAGGTTCTTCGCACCACGAACACGGATCTCGCCCTCGAGCGGGGTCCCGCCGTGGACAAGCAGTACGTCGTCAGAGCCGTTGACGGTCATGTATCTCGCGTTCCGATGAGTCGGGCAGGGGCCAGAAGGGAAAGGGTAATCGCCGCCCACCCCCCTTCTGTAAGCCCAGGGACGGCCCAGGTACGTCATAGCTGTGTCACAACACGAACCGTTCCCTTCCGGGCACGTGGGGTCACCGGGGCGCGCGTGCGCCGGGGGCGCTCCATTCCGCCCTGAGCTGCATTCACTCCCGTACCCCCGTTGGCTCCCCACGGACTGGGAAGATGCGGGATCATGTCTGGCATGACCGAGGTGTCCTCGCTCACAGGGCGGTTGCTCGTGGCGACCCCCGCCCTGGCGGACCCGAACTTCGACCGCGCGGTGGTGCTCCTTCTCGACCACGACGAGGAGGGCTCCCTCGGTGTCGTCCTCAACCGGCCGACCCCGGTGGACGTCGGCGACATCCTGGAGGGCTGGGCGGATCTGGCGGGGGAGCCCGGTGTCGTCTTCCAGGGCGGCCCGGTCTCCCTGGACTCGGCCCTCGGCGTCGCCGTCATCCCCGGCGGCGCCGCGCTCAACGGCACCCCGCTCGGCTGGCGCCGGGTGCACGGCGCGATCGGCCTGGTGGATCTGGAGGCCCCGCCTGAGCTGCTGGCCTCCGCACTCGGTTCCCTGCGCATCTTCGCCGGGTACGCCGGCTGGGGCCCGGGCCAGCTGGAGGACGAACTCGTCGAGGGCGCCTGGTACGTCGTCGAGTCGGAGCCCGGAGACGTCTCCTCCCCGTCGCCGGAGAGACTCTGGCGCGAGGTCCTGCGCCGCCAGCGCAACGAGCTGGCGATGGTGGCAACCTATCCCGACGACCCTTCGCTCAACTGACGGGTGCGCGCTTCAGTACCCTGGCTGGTATGAGCACTCTTGAGCCCGAGCCCCAGCCGCAGCGAGGTACTGGTACGGGGACCCTCGTAGAGCCGGCGCCGCAGGTGTCCCACGGCGACGGTGACCACGAGCGCTTCGCCCACTACGTCCAGAAGGACAAGATCATGGCGAGCGCCCTCGACGGGACGCCCGTCGTCGCGCTGTGCGGCAAGGTGTGGGTGCCGGGCCGTGATCCGAAGAAGTACCCGGTGTGTCCCATGTGCAAGGAGATCTACGAGTCCATGGGCGCCGGCGGTGGCGACAAGGACAAGGGCGGCGACGGCAAGTAGCCCTGTCCGCTCGGCCGAGACCGACGAGGCCCCCGCGGCGCGTTCCGACGCGCCGCGGGGGCCTCTGCCTTCGGGTGGTGCTGTCGCTGTCCGTGCCGCGGTCGCCGCCGGTGTTCTCGTCCAGGGAGGTGGCCACGGCGGGATCGATCATGTCGGCCCCGACCCCGGGTGCCGCGGTCCCTCCGGCGCACGGGACGCGTCGGGTGGCCACGGAGTGGTCGAGACCTCTTGTCGGCGCGGCGGTGCGGTCCGTAACCTCCAGGTGTTGTTGTGCAGAGCGAAACGTCTATTGCGCATGCTGCAACGCTCGGAGGGCTGCTTCATGGGAATCTCCGCCCGCCCGGCTGGACTTCGGGCCGCCCCACCTCGTCCCCGGAACCGCCGACCGGTCGTCGGCGTAGGGCAGTCACGGCGTTTCCCCGCGGTGATTCCCCGGGCGGCCGGAATTCGGTCGCCACTTCGCCCACGGCCTTGTCGCGGCCCACACCCCCGCGCCCGTCCCGGCGTCGATCGTGTTTCCGGCGGCGAGCGCCGAGACGCGATTCCGTTTCCGCTTGCCGGCCACCTCGCCGAGCATGTCTCCGGTGGTCCGGACACCGCCCGCGGGACTTTTGCCGACGCCCCTTTTCCCCCGCGGGAGTCGGGCCGGCCGAACACCCCGGGTGCGCCGATCCCGCCGCACCCGGCGACCCGGGCACGCTTTCCCCGGCGGACCTTTCCCGCCGGCCTTTCCCGGGCCGGCGTACACGCGTGAGTTCCTCCTCATCCCTGCCGTACTCGTACAGCGACGACCGGTCTTGGGGCCGGGCGGAGCGGTCAAGGACTGACGTGATCGATGTGATTCCCGAGCCCCGGCACGTGACCCTCGCCGAGGCTGGCTTCTTCGAACCCGGCCCGGCCACCCGGCTGGTCGCGGGCGCCGGCACCGAGGGCACCGAACGCTGGCTGCGCACCACCGTGGGCGCGGCCACCGGCCTGCCCCTGCCGCCGGGAGAAGGCGGCGAGGACGACGTCATCCGCCTCTGCCTCGACCCGGAGATCACCGCGGAACTCGGGGCGGAGGGCTACCGCCTCGACGTGCTGCGCGGCGGGGTGCACCTGGCCGGCGGCGGCCCGGCCGGGCTCTTCTGGGGCGCCCAGACACTGCGTCAGCTCCTCGGCCCGGACGCCTTCCGGCGCGCCCCGCTCCCCGGCCGGCGCCCGCGGCTGCCGCTGACGCGCGTTCAGGACGCCCCCCGGTTCCGCTGGCGCGGCCTGATGCTCGACGTCGCCCGGCACTTCCTGCCCAAGGACGACGTGCTGCGGCAACTGGATCTCATGGCCGCGCACAAACTCAACGTCTTCCACTTCCATCTGACGGACGACCAGGGCTGGCGCGTCGAGATCGAGCGGTATCCGCGACTGACCGAGATCGGTTCCTGGCGGGCGCGCACCAAAACCGGCCACGGCACCTCGCGGGTGTGGGAGGAGAAGCCGCACGGTGGCTTCTACACCCAGGACGACATCCGGGAGATCGTGGCCTATGCCGCCGAGCGGCATATCACCGTCGTCCCGGAAATCGACGTGCCCGGACACTCACAGGCCGCCATCTCCGCGTACCCGGAACTCGGCAACACCGACGTCGTCGACACCGCCGCCCTCTCCGTCTGGGACGACTGGGGGATCTCCGTCAACGTACTCGCGCCCACCGAGACCACCCTGCGCTTCTACGAAGGGGTCTTCGAGGAGATCCTCGACCTGTTCCCCTCGCGGTTCGTTCACGTCGGGGGTGACGAATGCCTCAAGGACCAGTGGCGGCGGTCGCCCACCGCGCAGGCGCGCGTCGCTGAACTCGGCCTCGCGGACGAGGACGAACTGCAGTCGTGGTTCATCGGACACTTCGACACCTGGCTGGCCGCGCGCGGGCGCAGGCTCATCGGCTGGGACGAGATCCTGGAGGGCGGCCTCGCGGACGGCGCGGCCGTCTCCTCCTGGCGCGGGTACCGGGGCGGCATCGCCGCCGCGCGGGCCGGCCACGACGTGGTCATGTGCCCCGAGCAGCAGGTCTACCTGGACTACCGGCAGGACGGCGGAGCCGACGAACCGGTGCCCATCGCGTACGTGCGCACCCTGGAGGACGTCTACCGGTTCGAGCCCGTTCCACCGGAGTTGACCCCCGAGGAGGCCGCGCACGTGCTCGGCACCCAGGCCAACGTGTGGACCGAGGTGATGGAGGACCGCGGGCGCGTCGACTACCAGACCTTCCCCCGGCTCGCGGCGTTCGCGGAGGTGGCCTGGAGCTGCCTGCCCGCCCCGGCGGAACGGGACTTCGCCGGCTTCGAGCGGCGGATGGCCGCCCACTACCGGCGGCTCGACGGCCTGGGCGTCGCCTACCGGCCGCCGTCCGGGCCCCTGCCGTGGCAGCGACGGCCCGGCGTGCCCGGCCGCCCGAAGGACGGTCAGCCGCCGAGCAGGTAGGGGGAAAGGCCCCACTGGTCAACGAACAGCGGCACAACGCACGCACCGGTGATGCCGTACGAAAACGGTTTATATCGCGGTCGAAACGGGCGAACAGCCCCTAGCGGACCCCCGTCTTCGGGTGTTGCGAAGATGTGCCAGAGTTGCCACGTCCGCCCTGTCAGCACGTACCGTACGGCAGCACAGGTGGGACCACGTGGGACCAGGTGGGGCAGCGGGAAGGGGCAGCCGGTTTGACCACGCACGCACCGCAGGCGGGGCAGGCCGTCACGCTGCCCACGACGCTGGACGAGGCGGTGGCGGCACTCACAGCCATGCCCGCCGCCGTACCCGTGGCGGGCGGCACCGACCTGATGGCCGCCGTCAACTCCGGGCAGCTCAGGCCCGCCGCGCTCGTCGGCCTCGGCCGGATCAGCGAGATCCGCGGCTGGCAGTACCAGGACGGGCACGCGCTGCTCGGCGCCGGACTCACGCACGCGCGCATGGGCCGCCCCGACTTCGCCGCGCTCATCCCGGCGCTCGCCGCCGCCGCGCGCGCCGCGGGTCCGCCGCAGATCCGCAACGCGGGCACCCTCGGCGGCAACATCGCCTCCGCCGCCCCCACCGGGGACGCGCTGCCCGTGCTGGCGGCCCTGGAGGCGACGCTGATCATCGCGGGCCCGGGCGGAGCCCGCCGGGAGATGCCGGTCTCGCACCTGTTGGCTGGCATGGAGATGCTGCGGGCCGGCGAACTCATCGGCTACGTGCGCGTGCCGCTGCTGCACGCGCCGCAGGTCTTCCTCAAGGCGACGGGCCGCACCGGACCCGGGCGGGCGATGGCGTCCGTCGCGCTGGTCCTCGACCCCGCCCGGCGCGGAGTCAGGTGCGCCGTCGGCGCCATAGCCCCGATGCCGCTCCGGCCCCTGGACGCCGAGCAGTGGGTCGGCCGGCTCATCGACTGGGACAACGGCCGCGCGATCGTCCCCGAGGCGCTGACCGCCTTCGGCGAGTACGTCTCCGCGGCCTGCATCCCCGACCCGGCCCCGGCCGAGGACGGCTCCGTACCGCAGCATCCGCCGGCCGTACTGCACCTGCGGCGCACCGTCGCCGCTCTGGCCCGACGAGCACTGGGGAGGGCGCTGTCGTGACCGACGACCAGCACGCGGAAGACACGCCCAGGAGCGGGGGCCGCTGGGACCCGCTGCCCCAGGGCGACTACGACGACGGCGCCACCGCGTTCGTGAAACTGCCCGAGGGCGGTATCGACGCGCTCCTGGCCTCGGCCGACACCCCGCTCGCCGCGCCGGGGCACGGATACGTGCCCCCGCAGATCACGGTCACCCCCGGCACGGAGCCGGGCGCCGACCCGGCGGGCGGCACCTGGGCGATGCCCGCCGAAACCGCCCGGTGGCCCGACCCGAACGCGGCCCCGCACGGCGTCGGCGACGACCGGTTCACCTACCGTCCCGGGGCCACCGGACAGTGGGAGTTCGGTGACGTCACGGCGGCGGACGCCCCCACGGCCCCGGGCCACGACGTCACCGGCCAGTGGTCGATCCCGGTCGCCGGCGGCGACCTCCCCGACGAGTCGGGCGAGTTCACCACGTCCGCCCTGGTCGAGCAGTGGGGCGGCACACCCCCAGCCACGCTCCCCGGCGGCGCGTCCGCGCCCTGGGCGACCCAGCCGGCCCAGCCCTGGACCCAGGAGTCCCAGGAGCCCGCCGTGGCCGAGCGGCCGGACGCCGCCGGGCACGCGGAGTCCGCGGCCCACCTCCTCGGCCGCTCCGGCGAGGCGCCCTCCGCACACGCCGGGTCCGGGCCGGCCGACCGCGACCCCTCCGCCGGACACTACGGAGAAACGCCCGCGGAAGCCGCCGTAGCCGCCTCACAGGCCGCTGTGGAAGTCGGAGAGGCCCGGGAGGCCGCCGAGGCCGCCCAGGAGGCCGCAGAGGCCGCAGAGGCCGCTCAGCGTTCCGTCGCGGCCGCGGAGGCAGCAGAGGCCGCTCAGCGGTCCGCCGCGGCCCTCGCGGAGCCCGACACCGACACCTCCGGCGCACCGCCCGCCACCGAGGCGGCGGGCGAGCCCGCCACGGACCCCGGTGACGGGACCTCCGGCGCCGACACCCCCGACGCCCCCGCGCCCTCCGGCGAGGAGCACCCCCTCGCGTCGTACGTGCTGCGCGTCAACGGCACCGAACGGCCCGTCAGCGACGCCTGGATCGGCGAGTCCCTGCTCTACGTGCTGCGCGAGCGGCTCGGCCTCGCGGGCGCCAAGGACGGCTGCTCGCAGGGCGAGTGCGGCGCCTGCAACGTCCAGGTCGACGGCCGGCTCGTGGCGTCCTGCCTGGTGCCCGCGGTGACCGCGGCCGGCAGCGAGGTCCGCACCGTCGAGGGCCTGGCCGTCGACGGACAGCCCTCGGACGTGCAGCGGGCGCTCGCCCGGTGCGGCGCCGTGCAGTGCGGTTTCTGCGTGCCGGGCATGGCGATGACCGTCCACGACCTCCTCGAGGGCAACCCGGCGCCGACCGAACTGGAGACCCGCCAGGCCCTGTGCGGCAACCTGTGCCGGTGCTCCGGCTACCGGGGTGTCGTCGAGGCCGTCAAGGAGGTCGCCGCCGAACGCGAGGCGCACGGCAAGGCCGGTGACGTCGAACACGACGGCGACGAGGCACGTATCCCTCACCAGGCGGGCCCGGGGGCCGGCGGGGTCAACCTGTCGGCGTTCGAGTCGCCGAGAACCCATGACCAGGCGTACGGACAGGACGGAGGCCCGGAGTGAGCAACGAAGCCGCCACCGCGACCACCGCGGAGGCAGCCCCCGCCCCCGAGGCCATCCCGCACGGCATCGGCGCCTCCCTGCCCGCCGCCGACACCCGCGCCAAGACCGAGGGCACCTTCCCGTACGCGGCCGACCTGTGGGCCGAGGGCCTGCTGTGGGCGGCCGTACTGCGCTCCCCGCACGCGCACGCGCGCATCCTGTCCATCGACACCACCCACGCGCGCGAGATGCCCGGCGTACGGGCCGTGGTCACCCACGAGGACGTCCCCGGCAGCGCGCCGCACGGCCGCGGCCGGGCCGACCGACCGCTGTTCGCCTCGGACGTCGTACGCCACCACGGTGAGCCGATCGCGGCGGTCGCCGCCGACCACCCCGACACCGCGCGCATGGCCGCCGCCGCCGTCATCGTCGAGTACGAGGTCCTCGACCCGGTCACCGACCCCGAACTGGCCTTCGAGGCGGAGCCGCTGCACCCCGACGGCAACCTGATCCGGCACATCCCGCTGCACCACGGCGACCCCGACGCGACCGGTGAGGTCGTCGTCGAGGGCCAGTACCGCATCGGCCGCCAGGACCCCGCCCCGATCGGTGCCGAGGCCGGCCTCGCCGTGCCCCGCCCGGACGGCGGCGTCGAGCTGTACCTGGCCTCCACCGACCCGCACACCGACCGCGACGCGGCCGCCGCCTGCTACGGCCTGGAGCCCGAGCGCGTGAAGGTCGTCGTCACCGGTGTGCCCGGCGCCACCGCCGACCGCGAGGACCAGGGCTTCCAGCTCCCGCTCGGCCTGCTCGCGCTGAAGACCGGCTGCCCGGTGAAACTGACCGCCACACGCGAGGAGTCCTTCCTCGGGCACGCCCACCGCCACCCCACCCTGCTGCGCTACCGCCACCACGCCGACGCCGAGGGCAGGCTCGTCAAGGTCGAGGCGCAGATCCTGCTCGACGCCGGCGCGTACGCCGACACCTCCGCCGAGACGCTGGCCGCCGCCGTGGGCTTCGCCTGCGGGCCCTACGTCGTCCCGAACGCCTTCATCGAGGGCTGGGCCGTGCGCACCAACAACCCGCCCTCCGGCCATGTGCGCGGCGAGGGCGCCATGCAGGTGTGCGCCGCCTACGAGGCGCAGATGGACAAACTCGCCAAGAAGCTCGGCCTCGACCCGGCCGAACTGCGCCTGCGCAACGCGATGGCCACCGGCGACGTCCTCCCCACGGGCCAGACCGTCACCTGCCCGGCGCCGGTCGCCGAACTCCTCCAGGCGGTCCGCGACCACCCGCTGCCGCCGCTGCCCAAGGACACCCCCGAGGACGAGTGGCTGCTGCCCGGCGGCCCCGAGGGCGCCGGCGAACCGGGCGCGGTGCGCCGGGGTGTCGGCTACGCGCTGGGCATGGTGCACATGCTGGGCGCGGAGGGCGCCGACGAGGTGTCCACGGCCACCGTGCGGGTCCAGGACGGCGTGGCGACGGTGCTGTGCGCGGCCGTCGAGACCGGCCAGGGCTTCACGACCCTCGCGAGACAGATCGTGCAGGAGACGCTCGGTATCGACGAGGTGCACGTGGCGCCCGTCGACACCGACCAGCCACCGGCCGGCCCGGGCGCCCGCGGGCGCCACACCTGGGTGTCCGGTGGCGCGGTGGAGCGGGCCGCCAGGATGGTCCGCACGCAGCTGCTGCAGCCCCTGGCGCACAAGTTCGGCATGTCCACCGAACTGCTCCAGATCACCGACGGCAAGATCACCTCCTACGACGGTGTGCTGTCGACCACCGTCACCGAGGCGATGGAGGGCAAGGAGCTGTGGGCCACGGCCCAGTGCCGCCCCCATCCGACGGAGCCGCTGGACGCGGCCGGCCAGGGCGACGCCTTCGTGGGCCTCGCCTTCTGCGCGATCCGCGCGGTGGTGGACGTCGACATCGAACTCGGCTCGGTACGGGTGGTCGAGCTCGCGCTCGCCCAGGACGTGGGCCGGGTGCTGAACCCCGCGCAGCTCGCGGCACGCATCGAGGCCGGCGTCACCCAGGGCGTGGGCATCGCGCTGACGGAGAACCTGCGCACCGCGCGCGGGCTGGTCCGCCATCCCGACCTCACCGGGTACGCGCTGCCCACCGCGCTGGACGCTCCCGACATCCACATCGTCAAGCTGGTCGAGGAGCGGGACGTGGTCGCGCCCTTCGGCGCCAAGGCGGCCAGCGCGGTGCCGGTGGTGACCTCCCCGGCCTCGATCGCCTCCGCGGTACGGGCCGCCACCGGCCGCCCCGTGAACCGGCTGCCGATAAGGCCGCAGGCCGCGGTGGTGACCGGCCAGTGACCGCGCCCGAGCCGCCGCGCTACGAACCCCCGCCCAGCGTCGGGAAACTGCTGGTGTGGGTCCTGGTGTTCGTCCTGGCGGCGATCGTGGTCGTGCTGGGCGGCGTCTACTTCACCTGAGGAACGGCGCCGTCCGCCGTGCGTTCCCGCGCGTTCCCGTGCGGGGCGCGTCGCGCGCGGGTCCGCGGTGAGGTGTGCCCGTGGCTGGACGTGTTCCCGAGGCTGGACGTGTTCCCGCGGCTGGACGTGTTCCCGCGGCTGGACGCGTTCCGGGGGAACGGGCGAGGCCGGTCGAGCGTCTTGTAGTGCAGGGGCGACGCGAGTTGCCGGGGCGCGGCGAGTTGCCGGGGCGCGGCGAGTTGCCGGTGATGCCGTACGGCGGACCGGCGCGGACGCGACCGGTACGGACGGGACCGATACGGACGGGACCGATACGGAGGCGGCGCCGGTGGCGTGCCTGGTCCGGGGCGAATTCGGTGGCGTTGTCAGTGGCGCGGCGTAGTGTTCCGAGCAGTGGGGGACGACCGCTTCGACCAGTGGCGTACGGCCCCCTCGACAGGACCCGACGGCCGGGGCGAGCCCTGCCGGGGGACTGCGCGACACAGTGCACGGGGGAACCATGAACACGATCGACACAGGTCTCG
Organism: Streptomyces sp. NPDC043878; assembly: GCF_056435735.1. Classification (NCBI taxonomy): domain Bacteria; kingdom Bacillati; phylum Actinomycetota; class Actinomycetes; order Kitasatosporales; family Streptomycetaceae; genus Streptomyces; species Streptomyces sp. NPDC043878. Next base: position 219,668 of record NZ_JBWKDW010000009.1, on the reverse strand, counting down.
CGGTGATCACCGCGACCGGCCGCGACCTCGACCCGTACCTCACGTACGCGTCGGTGTGCCACTGGCCGACCGACGCCCGGCTGCCGTTCACCGGCGACCTGCCCACCCTCGACGAGCCGCGCCGGGAGGGCCTCGGGACGATGGCGGACTCCACGGTCGACCCGGCGTCCTTCTTCCACGACCGCCCCGACCTGAGGGACCGCCGCAGCCTCGCGCCCGCGCTGCGCACCCTCGTGCGGTTCGCCGCCGTGACCGACGAACTGGCGCGCCTGCGAGGCCGGTTCGCCTGTCACTCCGGGCGGTTCGGGCCGGAGGCGGGGGCGCGGGCGTCCCGGCGACTGCTCGCGGAGTTCGAGGGGGGCGCGGGCGGTGAACCCGCGCCGCTGTGGAGACTGGCGGCACTGATCCGGCCGCTGTCCCTGGCGGCCGGCCCGGACACGGGTACGGACTCGGGACTGGCCCTGGACCTCCCGGCCCGGCTGCTGGACCAGGAGTTCGGGCGGGGCGGGGTGGCCCGCTTCGAGGACATCGACTTCCCCGCGGCCCTCACCCACGAGCCGACCCGCCGCTTCCTGCGCCAGACCGGTCTGCCGGAGGACGCCTTCCTCTTCCACCGGGACACCGACGTGTCACTGCCGAGCCTCGCGGAGTACTACGCCGACCAGTGGCCCACGGAGTCGGGTCCCGTCGAACTCCCCTCCCGAGCTGACCACTTGATACGCCTCGGGCACCTCGTCGACGGCAACAGCCTGGTGGTCGACGGCGCCACGGGCGCGGTCCTGAACTGGTGCGAGCCCGAGGCCACCCTGTACCCGCTGAACACGGACGTCTCCACGTTCGCGTGCACGCTCTGGCTGCTGCACCGCGACGAGACCGCCCGGAACGATTTGACCGCCGAGAACGCCGTGAACACCGACGCGGCGTCCGCTCCCGAGCTGACGACGGACACCTACGACCGGCTCGCCGCGACGATGATCCACGTCCTGTCCACGACCGACCGCACCGGCCGGTCCGACCGGACGAACGTCTTCCAGGAGGAGACGGGCGGCCTCCGCTGACGGCCCCGGGCGCGCGGGCTCCCGGAACTGCCCGGCCGGCCCGGGCGGCACGCGGGCGGCGCAGCACACCGTGCGCCCCTCCCGCCCCGCCCGCAGGCTGTAGCCATGGCCATCGTGCAGCCCATCGTCATCTACCCGCCAGGCGGCGACGGCGGCCGCCGGGTCCGGGCCGCGGACCGGTTCCTCGGGATGGCGTACGGCGTCCTGGACATCGTCGAGTTCCTGCGCCTCGCGGGTCTGGAGAACGTCGACGACGACTGGGTCCGCCAGTCCGACCGGATCGAGTGGCGCGACGGCGGCCCGGACACGTGGGACACGTGAGCCACGGGCCCCGGCCTGTCCGGACGGCCGGAAGGGCGGCACCCCGCCGGGATGCCGCCCTTCCGCTCCGCCCGCTCGGGCGAACGGAGACCGTGGCGGGATTCGAACCCACGTAACTCGCTTTGCAGGCGAGCCCCTGAACCACTCGGGCACACGGTCACTGGGGAGGTCGGGGGCCGGTGGTCGCCGGTCGTCCGAGCTCGTGGGTCGACCGTAGGGCGGGGTGGGGGAGGGGTTCAAGGAATCGGGGTGCGCCGCAACGGGACTGCCATGTGCCGTTCATGAACGGCAGGGTGATCAGCGGTGGTCGTAGGACCAAGGTCCCGGTGCGAGGCCACCCACAGACAGGGGTAAAAGTGGTCCGTGACCCTTACCCTGGCCGTCATGACCACGCCCGAACCGCGCGACACCGGCGTCGCACAGGCCCTCACCCCCTCCCCGGTCCCCGCAGGCGAGGAGACCGTGCTCGGACGGCCCTACCGGGCGCTGAGCATCGGCATCGTCTCCGTCGTCCTGCTGATCGCGTTCGAGGCCACGGCGGTCGGTACGGCGATGCCGGTCGCGGCGCGGGAGCTGGACGGGGTGTCGCTGTACGCGTTCGCGTTCTCGGGATACTTCACGACGAGCCTGTTCGGGATGGTGCTCGCCGGCCAGTGGTCGGACCGGCGGGGCCCGCTGGGCGCGCTGACCGCGGGCATCGCCGCCTTCGCCGCCGGACTGGTGCTCGCCGGCACCGCCGCCGCGATGTGGCTGTTCATCCTCGGGCGGGCCGTGCAGGGGCTCGGCGGCGGGCTGGTGATCGTCGCGCTGTACGTCGTCGTCGGACGCGCCTACCCGTCCCGGCTGCGGCCGTCGATCATGGCGGCGTTCGCCGCGAGCTGGGTGGTCCCCTCGGTCGTCGGCCCGCTCGCCTCCGGCGCGGTCACCGAACACCTCGGCTGGCGCTGGGTGTTCCTCGGCATCCCGGTGCTCGTGGTCTTCCCGCTGGCCCTCGCGCTGCCACAGATACGGCACCGGTCGTCCGGCCCGGTCGAGGGCGCCCCGCAGCGCGAGAGCGGCGATCCCTCCGGCCGCCGCCGTATCCGGCTCGCCCTCGGCATCTCCCTCGGCGCCGGGCTGCTCCAGTACGCCGCCCAGGACCTGCGGTGGCTGTCGCTGCTCCCGGCCGCCGCGGGCGTCGCCCTGCTCGCGCCTGCCGTGCTCGGACTGCTCCCGCACGGCACCTGGCGGGCGGCACGCGGGCTGCCGTCGGTGGTGCTGCTGCGCGGGCTCGCCGCGGGCTCCTTCATCGCGGCCGAGTCCTTCGTGCCGCTGATGCTGGTCACCCAGCGCGGACTCTCCCCGACCCTGGCCGGGTTCTCCCTCGCCGCGGGCGGCGGGACCTGGGCGCTGGGCTCCTGGGTGCAGTCCCGGCCGCGCGTGGAGCCGTACCGGGAGCGGCTGATGACGTTCGGCATGGTGCTGGTGGCGGCCGCCATCGCCGCGGCCCCCAGCGTCCTGATCGACTCCGTGCCCGCCTGGACCGTGGCGGTCGCCTGGGGCTTCGGCTGCTTCGGGATGGGCCTGGTGATCTCCTCCACCAGCGTGCTCCTGCTGCACCTGTCCGCCCCGTCGGAGGCCGGCGCCAACTCGGCCGCCCTGCAGATCTCCGACGGCCTCTCCAACGTGCTCCTGCTGGCCGCCGGCGGCGCCGCGTTCGCCGCCCTGGGCGGGGGCACGGTGACCCACGCGGCCAGCGAGGCGTCCGGCGGTCACCCGGCGGCCTTCGCCGCGGTCTTCCTGCCGATGGCGGCCGTGGCCCTGCTGGGCGCCTGGGTGACGACCCGGGTGCGGGAACGGTGAGGTGCGAGGCACAGCGGCGAGCCGCAGGGGGAGCGGCGAGCCAAGGGCTGTGACGTCAGTCCCACCCGGGTGTCGCGCGGGCTTGTCCGCGCGTGGGGGGCGGGGGGCCGCCGGTAGGGTGGCCCGGTTGTCGTACGTAGCAAGCCGCCCGCCCGCCCGTCACGCACCACCCGCCCCACCCGACGCCCCGCGCGCGGCCCCCCATTCGACCCCCCTACGGAGACCGTGACTACCACCGCCGCCTCCTCGACGTCCCACCACCTCTCTCCCGCCTTCCCCGGCCGCGCCCCCTGGGGGACCGCGGGCAAGCTGCGTGCCTGGCAGCAGGGGGCGATGGAGAGGTACCTCCAGGAGCAGCCGCGTGACTTCCTCGCGGTCGCGACTCCCGGTGCCGGGAAGACGACCTTCGCTCTGACGCTGGCGTCCTGGCTGCTGCACCACCACGTCGTGCAGCAGGTGACCGTGGTCGCGCCGACCGAGCACCTGAAGAAGCAGTGGGCCGAGGCCGCCGCCCGGATAGGGATCAAGCTGGACCCCGAGTACAGCGCGGGCCCGCTCGGCAGGGACTACCAGGGGATCGCCGTCACGTACGCGGGTGTCGGCGTGCGGCCCATGCTGCACCGCAACCGCGTCGAGCAGCGCAAGACGCTGGTGATCCTCGACGAGATCCACCACGCCGGTGACTCGAAGTCCTGGGGCGAGGCGTGCCTGGAGGCGTTCGAGCCGGCCACCCGCCGGCTGGCGCTCACCGGTACGCCCTTCCGGTCGGACACCAACCCGATTCCGTTCGTCGCCTACGAGGAGGGGAACGACGGCATCCGGCGGTCCGCCGCCGACTACACGTACGGATACGGCAGCGCGCTGTCCGACGGGGTCGTGCGGCCCGTCATCTTCCTCTCCTACAGCGGCAACATGCGGTGGCGCACCAAGGCCGGCGACGAGATCGCCGCCCGGCTCGGCGAACCCATGACCAAGGACGCGATCAGCCAGGCCTGGCGCACCGCGCTCGACCCCCGCGGCGAGTGGATGCCCAGCGTGCTGCGCGCCGCCGACCGCCGGCTCACCGAGGTCAGGAAGGGCATCCCGGACGCCGGCGCCCTCGTCATCGCCAGCGACCAGGACTCCGCCCGCGCCTACGCCAAGCTGATCCGCGAGATCACCGGGACGAAGGCGACCCTCGTCCTGTCCGACGACGCCGGGGCCTCCGACCGGATCGACGAGTTCAGCCACGGCGACGACCGCTGGATGGTCGCCGTCCGCATGGTGTCCGAGGGCGTGGACGTGCCGCGGCTCGCGGTCGGCGTGTACGCCACGACCATCTCGACCCCGCTCTTCTTCGCCCAGGCCGTCGGGCGTTTCGTGCGGTCCCGGCGGCGCGGCGAGACCGCCTCGGTCTTCCTCCCCACCGTCCCCGACCTGCTCACCTTCGCCAACGAGATGGAGGTCGAGCGCGACCACGCCCTCGACAAGCCGAAGAAGGAGGGGGAGGAGGACCCCTACGCCGAGTCCGAGAAGGAGATGGACGAGGCGAACCAGGAGCAGGACGAGGACACCGGCGAGCAGGAGCAGTTCGCCTTCGAGGCCCTGGAGTCCGAGGCCGTCTTCGACCGGGTCCTCTACGACGGCGCCGAGTTCGGCATGCAGGCCCACCCGGGGAGCGCGGAGGAACAGGACTACCTCGGCATCCCGGGACTCCTCGAACCCGACCAGGTCCAGCTCCTGCTGCAGAAGCGGCAGGCCCGGCAGATCGCGCACAGCCGCAAGAAGCCGGACGAGGAGGCCGACCTGCTGGAACTGCCCGCCGAGCGGCGGCCGGTCGTCTCGCACAAGGAGATGATGGAGCTGCGCAAGCAGCTCAACACGATGGTCGGGGCATACGTCCACCAGAGCGGCAAACCGCACGGGGTCATCCACACCGAGCTGCGGCGCGTGTGCGGCGGCCCGCCGAGCGCCGAGGCCACGGCCGGACAGCTGCGGCAGCGGATCGCCAAGGTGCAGGAGTGGGCCACCCGCATGCGGTGAGCTCCTCCCGTACGGCCCTCCACCGACCTCCGTCACCGGGGCGTGCGAAGCCGTGACGTGCGTCACCGGGGCGCGTGACGCCGTCGCGCGCCGTACGTATGAGGACAAACGGACGTACTCCGTCCCGGTCGCTGCCCGGATTCTGGACGGAGACTTCCGCTCAGCGAACCTGCTTCGCTACTGTCCCGCTACGCACACGCCCCGTGGCAGCGCCGCCGCGGAGCGCAGCCGTGAAGCGACGCGGTCCGGACTGGCCGGATCGCCAGCCGATCGGCGGCCTCTGACGCGCGTCACGGACGGGACTTCGTGACGCACGCCGTGACGGGGTCGCCGACCTCACCACTTAAGGAGTGGGCGTCGTGACCGCGGAGACCTCTCAGACGCTCGACCGGGGACTGCGTGTCCTCAAGCTGCTCGCCGACACCGACCACGGGCTGACCGTCACCGAGCTTTCCCACAAGCTGGGCGTCAACCGGACCGTGGTCTACCGGTTGCTCGCCACCCTGGAACAGCACGCGCTCGTACGGCGTGACCTGGGCGGTCGTGCCCGGGTCGGGCTCGGCGTGCTGCGGCTGGGCCACCAGGTGCATCCGCTGGTGCGGGAGGCGGCGCTGCCCGCGCTGAGGTCGCTGGCCGAGGACATCGGCGCGACCGCCCATCTCACCCTGGTCGACGGGGCGGAGGCGCTGGCGGTGGCCGTGGTCGAGCCGACCTGGACGGACTACCACGTGGCCTACCGCGCCGGGTTCCGGCACCCGCTGGACCGCGGGGCGGCGGGCCGGGCGATCCTCTCCGCGCGGCAGAAGCCCGCACAGGAGCCCGGGTACACGCTGACGCACGGGGAGCTGGAGGCGGGCGCGAGCGGCGCCGCCGCACCGCTGCTCGGGGTCACCGGCGTGGAGGGAAGCGTCGGAGTCGTCATGCTGGCGGACGCCGTACCGGAGCGGGTGGGCCCGCGGGTCGTCGACGCGGCACGCGAGGTCGCGGAAGCGTTGCGCTGACGTCCGGCACGTACGGCCCGCGAGTACGACCGGCACGTACGGCCCGCGAGTACGACCGGCACGTACGGCCCGCGAGTACGACCGGCACGTACGGCCCGCGAGTACGGTCGGCGACCGGCGGGCGAGGACCGGCCTGCGACGACGAGCCGGATGTCCCCTGACGTGCCCGGGGCCTGACGCCCCGAAGAGACCCCGGCGGGCGTCAGGCGCAGGCGCCGCCCGCCCCTGGCCGGAAGTCGTCGCCACGTTAGATTGATCCCGTGCTCTCTCGCCTCACACGCCTCCAGGCCGTCGCCGTCTGCGCCCTGCCTGTCGTGGCCCTCCTCGCCACGGCGGCCGTCGCGCCGCTGCCGTTCTCGCTGGCGCAGCCCGGTCTGACGGCGAACGTCCTCGGCAAGAACCAGGGCACCGAGGTGATCACCGTCTCCGGCGCGCCGACCCGGGCGACGAGCGGGCAGCTGCGGATGACGACCATCGAGGCGACCAACCCGGACACGCACGTGGCCCTGAACGACATCCTCGACTCCTGGTTCCGCACCGACCGCGCGGTCATGCCCCGCGACGCGGTCTATCCGAGCGGCCAGAGCGCCAAGGAGATCGAGCGGCACAACACCGCGCAGATGAAGGAGTCCCAGGACGCGGCCACCGAGGCCGCGCTCGCCTACCTGCACCTCGGTGACGAGAACGTCAAGGTCACCCTGAAGCTCGCCGACGTCGGCGGTCCCAGCGCCGGACTCCTGTTCACCCTCGGCATCATCGACAAGCTCGACGGCGACGGCAGCGGCGGCGACCTCACCGGCGGCCGCACCGTCGCCGGTACGGGCACGATCGACCCGGACGGGACGGTCGGCGCGGTCGGGGGCGTGGCCCTGAAGACGCAGGCCGCGCGGCGGGACGGGGCGACGGTGTTCCTGGTGCCGAGGGCGGAGTGCTCCGACGCGAAGTCCGAACTCCCCGACGGGCTGCGGCTCGTGCCCGTGACGACTCTGAAGAGCGCGGTGAACTCCCTGGTGGCGCTGGAGAAGGACAAGGGTTCGGTCCCCAGCTGCTAAGTGCCGCGGGTTGTCCATCCGGGTGATGTTCCGCGCCGGCAGGCTCACCCCGTACTCCTTCTCCCTGTCCGGCAGCCCGTCCGCCCGGTCGGCGAACCCGCTCTCCCCGCACAGCGTCACCCCGCCCGGGTGCTTCGCGGCGAGCCCGGCCACCTCCCACCCCGGTCGGCCGGCGGCCAGGTCCGGCCCGGGGCGCCATCGCCTCACTCGTGCAGCGCGGCCTGCTCCACCAGCGGGATGACCCGCAGCGGAACGGGGTTCTCCATGACGATCGCCGTGGAGGCCCGGACGATGCCGTCAAAGCCGACGACCCGGTCGATCACCCGCTGGAGGTCGGCGTTCGAGCGCGCCACGAGCCGGCACAGCATGTCCCCGCCGCCGGTGGTCGTGTGCAGCTCCAGCACCTCCGGCACACCCGCCAAGTGCGCCCGTACGTCGGCTCCTTGGCCCTGCCGGATCTGGAGCGTGGCGAAGGCGGTCACCGGGTAGCCGAGCGCCGCCGGGTCCACCTGGGGCCCGAAGCCGCGGATGACGCCATTCGACTGAAGCCGGTCCATACGCGCCTGCACCGTCCCGCGCGCGACCCCCAGCCGCCGGGACATCTCCAGCACCCCGATGCGCGGCTCCCGCGCCAGCAGCACGATGATCCGGCCGTCCAGACGGTCGATCGCCATCTCAGCCTCCGGAGCTGGTCATCCTGTACACAACGCCCGGCGATCCGGGCAGGATGCTGGTCATGTTGCCCAGCGCTCACGCGAACTATTGCGCACCTTGCGCGGGAGGGCGAGGCTGCGGACATGACGCAGACCACACACCACACTCCCGACACCGCCCGGCAGGCCGACCCCTTCCCGGTCAAGGGAATGGACGCGGTCGTCTTCGCCGTGGGCAACGCCAAGCAGGCCGCGCACTACTACTCCACCGCCTTCGGCATGCGGCTGGTCGCCTACTCCGGACCGGAGAACGGCAACCGCGAGACCGCCTCGTACGTCCTCACGAACGGCTCCGCCCGCTTCGTGTTCACGTCCGTCATCAAGGCCGCCACCCCCTGGGGCACCTTCCTCACCGAGCACGTGGCCGAGCACGGCGACGGTGTCGTCGACCTCGCCATCGAGGTCCCGGACGCGCGCGCCGCCCACGCCTACGCCGTCGAGCACGGCGCCCGCTCGCTCGCGGAGCCGTACGAGGTGAAGGACGAGCACGGCACGGTCGTCCTCGCCGCCATCGCGACGTACGGCAAGACCCGCCACACGCTGGTGGAGCGGACCGGCTACGACGGCCCCTACCTCCCCGGCTACACCCCCGCCGCCCCGATCGTGGAGCCGCCCGCCCACCGCACCTTCCAGGCCGTCGACCACTGCGTCGGCAACGTCGAACTCGGCCGGATGAACGAGTGGGTCGGCTTCTACAACAAGGTCATGGGCTTCACGAACATGAAGGAGTTCGTGGGCGACGACATCGCGACCGAGTACAGCGCCCTGATGTCGAAGGTCGTCGCGGACGGCACGCTCAAGGTCAAGTTCCCGATCAACGAGCCCGCCATCGCCAAGAAGAAGTCCCAGATCGACGAGTACCTGGAGTTCTACGGCGGCGCGGGCGTCCAGCACATCGCGCTGAACAGCAACGACATCGTGCAGACGGTACGGACGATGCGCGCGGCCGGCGTCCAGTTCCTCGACACCCCCGACTCGTACTACGACACCCTCGGCGAGTGGGTCGGCGACACCCGCGTCCCCGTGGACACGCTGCGCGAGCTGAAGATCCTGGCCGACCGCGACGAGGACGGCTACCTGCTGCAGATCTTCACCAAGCCGGTCCAGGACCGGCCGACCGTCTTCTTCGAGATCATCGAGCGGCACGGCTCGATGGGCTTCGGCAAGGGCAACTTCAAGGCCCTGTTCGAGGCGATCGAGCGGGAGCAGGAGCGCCGCGGCAACCTCTAGGCCGTCCGCCAGACCGCCAGACCGCCTGCCCGCCCGGCCTGGGACCGTCGACCGCGCCCGGCCTAGGACCGCGGACCGCCCCGCTCCCCGGTGTCGTCGGACCCTTCGTCCTCCTCCCCGGAGGGCGGGGGGACCGCCGGGGGTTCACCCAGGGCCCGCAGCGCCTCCCGCGCCCGGGGGGCGTCCAGGGGCGAGAAGTACGGGTTGATCCGCAGCGCCTCCTCCAGATGCCGCCGCGCCGGCCAGCTCAGCCCCGACTGCCGCTCGATCATGCCCCGGTGGAAGGCGTACAGGGCGCTGCGCACGGCGCCCCCGTGCGCCTTGTCCGTCGCCGCGGTGGCGAACCTCAGCGACTCCTGGTCCTCACCGGCCCGGTGCAGGGCCCAGCCCAGCGCGTCGGCCACCGCGATCCCGGGCTGGCGCCGCCACTCCGCGCGCAGCCGCCGCACCGCGGCCCACGGGTCGCCGTGGTCCGCCTCGAACCGGCCCAGCACCAGTGCGTCGTCCACCCCGCCCGCGGCCGCGTCCCGCACCCGTTCGCGCAGCAGGTCGTACTGCACCCGCGCCGCCTCCCCGAGCCCCAGCGACTCGTACAACTCGCCGAGCTCCAGCGCGTACTGCGGCAGCGGCTGCTTGGCCAGGGCCGCCCGGTAGGCGTTCAGCGCCTCCGTCGTCCGCCCCAGCGCCACCAGCGTCCGGGCCTCCCCGGCCTGCGCGGCCCGCTCGTCGGGGTCCAGCCGCACCGCCGCCCGGAAGTGCCGCAACGCATCCTCCCGGTCACCGCGCTCCCAGGCGAGCTGCCCGGCACGCTCCAGCCACGTCGCCTGCTCGGCGGGGGAGTGCGCGGCGGCCGCCGCGTCGGACAGCGCGGCCGCCGCGTCCTCCCGCCGGCCCCGGTCGGCGTAGACGGCCGCGGCCCGCGCCAGCACGGCCGGCCCGGACCGCAGCTCCAGCAGCCTGTCCAGGGTCCGCCCGGCCGCCTTGTAGTCGCCGAGACCGGTGTACGCGTCGAGCAGCTGCGGATACGTCGTCCACCGCGTGCGGTCCTGCTTCAGCGCGGCCTCGCCCCAGGCCAGCGCCGCGGGGAAGTCCCGGCGCGCGTTCGCCAGGGCCGCCATGCCCTCCAGCGCCTCCGCGTTGTCCCGGGCGCGCACCTTCAGCGAGGTGCGCAGCGCCCGCTCGGCCCGCGGGTAGCAGGCGGCGGCGTCGGCGGTCCGCCGGCCCTGCTCCACGTACGCCGCCCCGAGCACCGCCCACGACCGGGCGTCCTTCGGCCGGGCCCGCACCCTCGCCTCGCGTTCGCCGATCAGCTCCGCGAGGCCGGGCAGCGCGGCCGGTACCCCGCCGGCGACCGCGGTCAGCGCCTGCGCCCCCGGAGCCGGTGCGGGAGCCGGCCGGTGCGCCGTTCCCCAGGGCAGCAGCAGGCCCCCGACGAGCAGGGCGCCCGCGGCGACGGAGGTGAGCAGGACCCGCCGGCCGACGCGCGGGCGCGGCCTGTCCGCCGGGTCAGGGGTGTCCTGTTGGCTCTCCATGGCGATCACTGTGCGTCCCCGGGCCGGCCGCTCCCGGCTTACGGCGGTCGGCGCAGACGGGGTTCACACCGATGGCCCCGGGTGCGACGCTGTGATCATGAGCCGTATCCAAGCGCGTCCCGACGAAGACACGGAGGCGGCCGGCACCCTCGTCGACCGGCTGCTGAGCGGCCTGCCCGCCGAGGCCGTCCTGACCGACCCGGACGTCACGGCCTCCTACGCCCACGACATGGCGAGCTTCTGCCCGGCCGGCGCCCCGGCCGCGGTGGTCCTGCCCCGCACGGTCGCCCAGGTCCAGCACGTCATGCGCACCGCCACCGAGCTGCGCGTCCCGGTCGTCCCGCAGGGCGCCCGCACCGGCCTGTCGGGCGGCGCCAACGCCTCCGACGGCTGCGTCGTGCTGTCCCTCACGCGGATGGACCGCATCCTGGAGATCAACCCGGTCGACCGCGTCGCCGTGGTGGAACCCGGCGTGGTCAACGCGGCGCTCTCCCGCGCGGTCGACGCACACGGCCTGTGCTACCCGCCGGACCCCTCCAGCTGGGAGACCTGCACGATCGGCGGCAACATCGGCACGGCCTCCGGCGGCCTGTGCTGCGTCAAGTACGGCGTCACCGCGGAGTACGTCCTCGGGCTGGACGTGGTGCTGGCCGACGGCCGCCTCATGTCGACCGGCCGCCGCACCGCCAAGGGCGTCGCCGGGTACGACCTCACCCGCCTGTTCGTGGGCTCGGAGGGTTCGCTCGGCATCGTCGTACGGGCGGTCCTGGCGCTGCGGCCCAAGCCGGCCCCGCAGCTGGTGCTGGCGGCGGAGTTCGCGTCCGCGGCCGCCGCCTGCGACGCCGTGTGCCGGATCATGGCCGGCGGACACGTGCCGTCCCTCCTCGAACTGATGGACCGTACGACCGTCAAGGCGGTCAACGACCTCGCGCACATGGGCCTGCCGGAGACCACCGAGGCACTCCTGCTCGCGGCCTTCGACACCGCGGACCCGGCCGCCGACCTCGCCGCCGTCGGCGCGCTGTGCGAGGCGGCCGGCGCCACCCAGGTCGTACCGGCCGAGGACACGGCGGAGTCCGAACTGCTGCTCCAGGCACGCCGGTTGTCGCTGCCAGCGCTGGAGGCGGTGAAGGGCACCACGATGATCGACGACGTGTGCGTGCCCCGCTCGAAGCTCGGGGACATGCTCCGAGGCGTGGAGCGGATCGCCGGGAAGTACGGGCTCACCATCGGGGTGTGCGCGCACGCGGGCGACGGCAACACCCATCCGACCGTCTGCTTCGACGCCCAGGACGTCGACGAGTCCCGGCGCGCCCGCGAGTCCTTCGACGAGATCATGGCCCTCGGCCTGGAACTCGGCGGCACGATCACCGGCGAACACGGCGTGGGCGTCCTGAAGAAGGAGTGGCTGGCGCGCGAGATCGGCCCGGTCGGGCTGGAGATGCAGCGGGCGGTCAAGACGGCGTTCGACCCGCTCGGCATCCTGAACCCGGGCAAGCTGTTCTGACCCCCGCCCCGCCCCCGCCGGCTCTCCGCGCCGGTCACTCCGCGTCCTTCGACTCGTCCGAGGGCCACGGGTCGCACAGCCACAACTCGTCGGCCGGCGTGGGCGCGAGGAGTTCGGCCAGGCCCTCGTCGAGGCCGAGCCGTTCCGCCTCCGAGCCCGGCGGGACCGCCCGCAGCGTGCGCTCCAGCCAGGCCGACACCTGGGTGCTCGGAGCCTCCAGCAGGGCGTCCCCGTCGGGTGAACTGAGCGCCATCATGACGACCCCGCGCCCCTCCGTCTTCGTCGGCCACACCCGCACGTCCCCGTGCCCGGACGGCCGGAACACCCCCTCCACGAGCAGCTCGCGGGCGAAGGTCCAGCTCACCGGGTGGTCGGTGCCGATGTGGAAGGTGACGTGGACGGCGTACGGGTCGTCGGTGCGGTAGCCCAGCCGGGCCGGGACCGGGATGCTGCGCCCGGGCGACAGGACGAGTCCGAGCTCCAGCTCCCGCTCTACGACTGTGTGGTGCATGACGTTCGTTCCTCTCACCCGGGGCGGCGGCCCTGCGGCGGGCCCGTACGAGTGGAGAGGGGGCGCGGCCCCGGGCATTACGCGGGTTCGCGGAACTTTTTCTCCGACCGTGTCCCGCGCGGGCCTTGATCGTGTGAAGTACGTGTACGAGGTTGCCCGGAAAGGGGCCGGTCCTACCGGACTGGCGGTGGGGCCTGCGCTCGTCTGATAGATGTGGACACCCCCATTCGACCCCCGAGCAGATACGGGACGACGGACATGAGCGCCCCAACCCCGGCACCCGGCGACGACAGGCCCCGCGAAGGGTATTACCCGGACCCGTCCATTCCTGGATACGTCCGGTACTGGAACGGTGCCGCCTGGGTGCCGGGCACCAGCCGTCCGGCGCCGTCCGACGGCGGGTCGCTCGCGCCACCGACCGGCGCACCACCGGCGCACGCGCCCGCTTCCGCGCCGGCCGAGGAGACGGGCCCGTTCTTCTTCGACGAGGACCCGGTCACTCCCTCCGTCCCCGACGCCCGGCACGGCAGTGGGCCCGAGCCCGCGTCCGTCTGGGGCGCCGACCGGTCCCGGCAGGCCGGCTTCGGCGGGGAGCAGGACCGCCGTGTCTCCTGGGGTTCCCCGCAGGGCCCCGACCCGCGCCTGCCGGCAGGCGAACCCGCGCAGCCGGACGGCCGCGCCGACGGTACGGCGCCGGCACCCGCCCCGGGCACCTCCGACGGCACGTTCGTGTTCCGCCGGCCCACGGCGGGCCAGGGTGACGGCCCGGCGGGCGGCGCGGCCGCTCATCTCCCGGGCCCCGGTGGCCCCTTGACCGACGAGGGCACCATCACCTTCCGTGCGCCCTCCCCGCGCGCGGGGCAGCAGCACCCGGCGCCCGGGGCGCAGCCCGGCGGCACGCACACGGCGGGCCCTTCGGCCCCGGCGGGCGGGCCGGGCGGCGGCTTCGGCGGACCGGCCCCGGCCACCGGGGACGCGGCGGCCGGCGGAGCGGGAGCGTCCGCGGCGCCCGCTGTCCCAGCGGCGCCCGGCTTCGGCGCCGGGAAGGCCGCTGCCGACCGTGCCGCGGCGGCCCAGGCGCCCCCCGCCCCGCAGGCCCTCTCCGGCCCGCAGCAGACGGCCCCGGCGTCCGGTCCCCAGTCCGCGCCTGTCAGCCCGTCCGGCCCTGCCGCATCATCCGCGGCCGCAGCCACCCCGTCCGCCGCGCCGGGTCGGCAGGCGGCCGCCCCGGTGGTACCCCAGCAGCCCGCCGGGTCCCAGCCGCCGTCCGGGTCCCCCCTGCCCGCCGGCTCCCCCCTGCCCGCCGGCTCTCAGCAGGCGGCCGCCTCCGCCCCGATGGCCGCGGGTGCCGGTGGCGGCCAGCCGTCCTGGGCGCAGCAGGTGCACCGGCTGGCGGGGGCGCCCGGCGAGGACCAGCCGGTCGCGCCCTGGAAGCCGCCGGTCGAGGACGTGTTCCAGGCAGCCGCGCGGCGTCAGGCGTCGGCCAGGCCCGCCGGCCTCGGCAGGCGACTGGTGGCCCGGCTGATCGACACGGTCGTGCTGGCCGGTGTCACCGCCGGGGCCGCCGTACCGCTCGGCACCCGGGCCCTCGACCACGTCAACGAGAAGATCGACGCGGCCAAGCTGTCCGGCCAGACCGTCACCGTCTGGCTGCTCGACGGGACGACCTCGGTGTACCTCGGTGCCGTCCTCGCCGTCCTGCTGGTCTTCGGCGTGCTCTACGAGGCGCTGCCCACGGCCAGATGGGGCCGCACCCTCGGCAAGAAGCTGCTCGGCCTGGAGGTGCGGGACATCGAGGGCCACGAGCCCCCGAGCTTCGGCGGGGCCCTGCGCCGCTGGCTGGTCTACAGCGTGCCCGGCCTGCTCCTGGTGGGGGTGGTGGGAGTCCTGTGGGGCCTGTTCGACCGGCCCTGGCACCAGTGCTGGCACGACAAGGCGGCGCACACGTTCGTGGCGGGCTGATTCGTACCCGGCGCGGGAGGCTGGTGGTCCGGCGGGTGAGCAGGTCCCCCGTACGGCCGCTCGCCGGATGCGGAGGCGGGGGGTTCGCGGTCGACTCGGGCCATGAGCAGCGAACCGCCTCCCGGCTCCGGTCAGCAGCCACCGGAAGACGACCCGTTCCGGAAGCATCCACCGCAAGACGACCCGTTCCGGAAGCAGCCCCCGTCCGGCCCTCCCGGACCGGGCCCGCACCCCCCGTCCGACGCCCCGCCCCCGCCCTACCAGGGCGACCCCCACGGCGGCGACCCGTACGGCGGCGGTCAGGGTGGCGGTGGTCCCTACGGCGGTGGCGGCCCTTACGGCGGTGGCGGCCCCGGCGGCGGTGATCCCTACGGCGGCGGAGGTCCCTACGGCGGTGGTCCGTACCCCTCCGACCCGCTGGCCGGGATGCCGCCGCTCGCGGACAGCGGCAAGCGCACGCTCGCGCGGATCATCGACATGATCCTCGTGGGCATCGTCGTGTGGCTGCTGACCTGGGCGTTCAACGTCCGCGCGTACCAGATGGACAGCAACGACTTCGAGGCCGGCAGGTCCTTCACGCAGTCCCTGATCGCGGCCGTCCTCTACATCGCCTACGACACGGTCATGATCAGCAGGTCGGGGCAGACGCTCGGCAAGAGATGGCTGGGCATGCGGGTGGCCAGGCTGGACGACGGCGCCACGCCCTCCGTGCAGACCACGCTGGTCCGCTCGGCGGTGCTGTGGATCCCGTTCGCGTTCTGCTGCGCCTGCATCTGGACCGCGATCGCGGGCGGCTGGAGCTTCTTCGACAAGCCCTACAAGCAGGGCCTGCACGACAAGGCGGCCAAGACGGTGGTCGTCAGGACCGGCTGACACACCACCCCGTCCGGGCGGCACCGGGAGCGCCGGGCGGGTTGGCCGACACCAGGCCGGCGCCTGGCGGGTTCAGGACGCGGCGCGTTCGTGCACCTGCTCGGAGGCCACCGCGGCGACCGGGGCCCGCCGGGGTGCCGGGACCTCCTGCACGGCCGCGACGGGCCGCGATGCCCGGGCGGCGCTCTGCTTCGGCAGCGGGACCGTCATGGCGACCAGGAGCCCGAGGGCGAGCCCCGCGGTGGCGACGACCGCGATCCCCACGCCCGAACTCGTCTGTGACAGCAGCAGCATGGCGAGCGTCGAGAAGATCACGGTGAACGAACCGTAGGCGAGCTGTGCGGCAGTCGGACGAGGCATGGCAATCGTGTCCTCGGAAGTGGGGGTCCACGGGGGTCGTCGGCCTGGCTTTCCGCCGATGCGGGGCGTTCCGCCAAACGACTCTAATCGGCTGCATGCCCGAGGGGAACGAACAGTAAGCGTGACCTAACCAACAGTGCCGGTGCACAGGGGGCGCACGGAGTCATGACGTCCACCAAGTGGACCCTCTCGCGCGCCTGTTCGTTACAGTCTCGTGTCCGCAATGCGAACGCCACCTCCTAATAATGCAATTGTTCTGTCCAAGTCAAGGTCTGTCTTTTCTCGTAAACCAGTAGTCAAATGTCGTCACTTGACTACACGCGTATACCGCCCGCGGACCTTCGTTGATCAGGACCCCCCTTGGTCAGGACCCCCCTTCCGCGTGGCCGGGCGCGTTAGGGGAGGCATCAAGTGACGGGTAGAACCTGGACGTTCAGAACGGCAGCGACGGTCGTCGCCCTCGCGGCGGCCTCGGCGACGTTCTCTGCGTTCGCCGTGGCACAGGCCGCGGACGGCGGATCCGCGGCGGGCGCCGCGGTGGACCGGCATGATCCGCAGCCGGTCAGGAGCAAGAAGCACGACCTCGACGGACCCCTGACGAAGACTCAGGAGGCCCAGCACCAGGAGGCGTTGGACCAGGTCATATCGGGCGCCGCGTCCGTCAAGGACCACAACGGCTCGAAGGTCGTGAAGCTCAAGGGCAAGGACAAGTACGTCGAGCTGGGCCGGGAGAAGACCGACAAGATCTTCACGATCCTGGTCGAGTTCGGCGACAAGGTCGACAGCCGCTACGGCGGCACGGCGGGCCCGGCGCACAACCAGATCGCCGCGCCGGACCGCGCCAAGGACAACAGCACTGCCTGGCGGGCGGACTACAACCAGGCGCACTTCCAGGACCTGTACTTCGGCACCGGCAAGCACACCGAGTCGCTGAAGAAGTACTACGAGAAGCAGTCCTCGGGCCGCTACTCGGTCGAGGGCGAGGTCACCGACTGGGTCAAGGTCCCCTACAACGAGGCCCGCTACGGCTCCAACAAGGCCTCCACCGGCGCCTGGTACGCGGTCCAGGACGGCGTGAACGCCTGGGTCGCCGAGCGCGAGGCGGCCGGTGACACCGCCGCAGAGATCAAGACGGAGCTGGCCCAGTTCGACCAGTGGGACCGCTACGACTACGACGGCGACGGCAACTTCAACGAGCCCGACGGCTACATCGACCACTTCCAGATCGTGCACGCCGGTGAGGACGAGTCCGCGGGCGGCGGCGCGCAGGGCGAGGACGCCATCTGGGCCCACCGCTGGTACGCCTTCGGCACCGACGCCGGCGCCACCGGCCCGGACACCAACAAGCTCGGCGGCACGCAGATCGGTGACACGGGCGTCTGGGTCGGCGACTACACCATCCAGCCGGAGAACGGCGGCCTGGGCGTCTTCGCCCACGAGTACGGCCACGACCTCGGCCTGCCCGACGAGTACGACACGGCGGGCGGCGAGAACTCCACCGGTTTCTGGACCCTGATGTCGTCCGGCTCCTGGCTCGGCACCGGCAAGGAGTCCATCGGCGACCTGCCCGGCGACATGAACGCGTGGGACAAGCTCCAGCTGGGCTGGCTCGACTACGACACCGCCAAGGCGGGCACCCGCTCCCACCACACGCTGGGCGTGGCGGAGTACAACACCAAGAACGCCCAGGCGCTCGTGGTCCAGTTGCCGAAGAAGGAGGTCACCACCCAGGTGGTCGCCCCCGCCCAGGGCAGCACGCAGTGGTGGAGCGGCAGCGGCAACGACCTGCGCAACTCCCTGTCCCGTTCGGTCGACCTGACCGGCAAGACCTCCGCGAGCCTCACGCTCGACGGCTGGTGGGACATCGAGCAGGGCTACGACTACCTCTACACCGAGGTCTCCACCGACGGCGCCAACTGGACGCCGATCGACGGCACTCTTGCCGACGGCACCCCCATCACGCGTGACGGCAGCGACAAGCCCGCCCTCACCGGCACGGTGGCCGCCTACCAGAAGCTGACGTACCCGCTCGACGCCTACGCGGGCAAGAAGATCGACCTGCGCTTCCGCTACCAGACCGACGGCGGTGTGGCACAGAAGGGCTTCGCGGCCGACGAGATCACGGTGACCGCCGACGGCGCCACCGTCTTCGCCGACAACGCCGAGTCCGCGGACGCGGCCTGGACGACCGGCGGCTTCTCCCGCATCGGCACGTCCATCACGGACGACTACGACCAGTACTACATCGCGGAGAACCGCCAGTACGTGTCGTACGACAAGGTGCTGAAGGTCGGCCCGTACAACTACGGCTTCTCCACGACCCGTCCGGACTGGGTGGAGCACTACGCCTACCAGAACGGTCTGCTCATCTGGAAGTGGGACACCTCCCAGGCGGACGACAACACCAGCGCCCACGCGGGTGAGGGTCTGATCCTCCCGGTCGACTCGCACCCGACCCCGCTGAA
This sequence comes from Streptomyces sp. NPDC043878, assembly GCF_056435735.1. NCBI lineage: Bacteria > Bacillati > Actinomycetota > Actinomycetes > Kitasatosporales > Streptomycetaceae > Streptomyces > Streptomyces sp. NPDC043878. The sequence goes on along the minus strand of NZ_JBWKDW010000009.1, from coordinate 201,219 downwards.
GTGGGCCGACGGGACCCTGATGCGCAACCGCGTCCAGGCCTTCGACTCCACCTTCAGCTGGTACCCGACGGACGCGATCACGCTGCACAAGGCGGACGTCGCGACGAAGATCAAGGCGCGTGCGGGCGTCCCGGTCTTCGACGACGGCAGGTCGTCGTACTACGACGCGTCGAACCCGTACGCGGGTGTCAAGATCACTGACACCAACACCCGGATCACGGTCGTCAAGGAGTCGCTGAGCGGCTCGACGATCTCGCTCAAGGTCGGACCTTCCGCGAAGTAAACCCCTGTTTTCGCAGGTCAGAAGCGCATCGGCGGTGACCCCCTGGCGGGTTGCCGCCGATCGTGTTTAGGTGCGTCCTGTGGCTCTCTTATTGACACCGAATCGCACGGGGGTGTGACCGCATGGCCGCAGGAGGTTTCTGCAAGCTGCCGACCGGCAGCGTCGTGGTGGCGCTGAACCTGCCCACTCCGGCACCCGGCGGCGAGAGCGGGGTGCGGGTGCTGGTGCACGCGGTCAACCGGGCCCGCGCGCTGACCAGGCTCCGCAATCTGGGGCTGCGCGCGATCTACCTGCGGGGCAACGCGGCACCGCCGACGCCGGACGAGATATCCGCGGTGCTGTACCACCCGGACGGTCTGGTGTGGCGGGAGATCAGCGCCTGCGAACCGACCGCCTGGCGGGCCTTCACCACCCTGTCGGGAGCCCGCCTGGCGACCCACTGACGTCCAGGGCACCCCGGACGCCCGGCCGACGCCCGTGACGCGGGCACCCGGCCGGAGCTGTCGGCCCAGCGGGCACCGGTCGGACCCGTCGGCCCGGCTCGGGCCGCGGAACGGGTCAGACGACCGGCTTCCCGGAGAGCTCCACCCCGGCCCCGCGCAGTTCCTCCAGGGCGCGTCCGGTGGTGTCCTCGGCCACTCCGGCGGTGAGGTCGAGGAGGACCTGCGTGCGGAACCCCTCCCGCACCGAGTCCAGCGCGGTGGCCCGCACGCAGTGGTCGGTCGCGATGCCCACGACGTCGACCTCGTCGACCTCCCGGGCCCGCAGCCAGTCGCCCAGCGAGACCCCGTTCTCGTCCTGCCCCTCGAAACCGCTGTACGCGGCCGCGTACGCGCCCTTGTCGAAGACGGCGTCGACCGCGCCGGAGGCGACGGCCGGGGCGAAGTTCGGGTGGAAGCCGACACCCTCGGTGCCCGCCACGCAGTGCGCGGGCCAGGAATGGACGTAGTCGGGGTTGTCGGCGAAGTGGCCGCCGGGGGCGATGTGGTGGTCGCGGGTCGCCACCACGTGCCGGTAGCCGGCGGGCGCCTGCCCGATCAGCTCGGTGATGGCGGCCGCCACGTCGGCGCCCCCGGTCACCGCGAGGCTGCCCCCCTCGCAGAAGTCGTTCTGCACGTCTACGACGATCAAGGCGCGGCGCATGGTCGGTGTCCTTCGACTATGAGGTCGGGAGAGGAAGGGGTGCGGGCCCGGCCGGTGAGCTTCCGAGCCTATTGACTTCGGGGGCGGTAGGGGAGGGGGCGGGACCGGCTGCGCCACCCCGGTTCGGGAGGACACCCCTTAGCTACCCGAGCGCCCCTGTAGGTACTCCGTCGGGAGGACCGGTTCCCCGCGCGAGAGCTGGGTCGCCGACAGCGGCAGGTTGGCGCGGGCGGCCGCGTGCCGTTCGCGTGTCACGTCGAGCGGCTCCCGGGCGACGACCTCGCCGCCCTTGACGAGTTCCACGAGCAGTTGCCGGTCGGCGAGTTCGGCGGGGACCGGCCCGGTGCCGACGACCTCCGCCTCCGCCACCCCGTACCTGTCCAGGCGGCGCGCGGCCCACTTGCGGCCGCCGACGGACGTCTTGCCGCCGCTGGACTTCTTCGCCACCGCCACCAGCGGCGCCTTCGGGTCGGAGGTCTCCGCGCGGGCGACCAGCTTGTAGACCATCGACGCGGTCGGGTGGCCGGAGCCGGTCACCAGCTGGGTGCCGACGCCGTACGCGTCCACGGGCGCCGCCGCCAGCGAGGCGATGGCGTACTCGTCGAGGTCGGAGGTCACGATGATCTTCGTACCGGTCGCGCCCAGCTCGTCCAGCTGCTGCCGTACCCGGTGCGCGACCAGCAGCAGGTCGCCGGAGTCGATGCGGACCGCGCCCAGCTCGGGTCCGGCGACCTCGACGGCCGCGCGGACGGCCTCGGTGACGTCGTAGGTGTCCACGAGGAGGGTGGTGCCCCGGCCCAGCGAGTTCACCTGGGCCTGGAAGGCGTCCCGCTCGTGGTCGTGCAGCAGGGTGAAGGCGTGCGCGCTGGTGCCGACCGTCGGGATGCCGTACCGGAAACCGGCCGCCAGGTCGGAGGTGGTGGTGAAGCCGCCGACGTAGGCGGCCCGCGCGGCGGCGACCGCGGCCAGCTCGTGGGTGCGCCGGGCGCCCATCTCGATCAGCGGCCGGCCGCCGGCGGCCGAGGACATCCGGGAGGCGGCGGCGGCGATCGCCGAGTCGTGGTTGAGGATGGAAAGGATCACGGTCTCCAGGAGCACGCACTCCGCGAAGGTGCCCTCCACCCGCAGGATCGGCGAGCCCGGGAAGTACACCTCGCCCTCGGGGTAGCCCCAGATGTCCCCGCCGAAGCGGTAGGAGGCGAGCCATTCGAGGGTCTGCTCGTCGACGATCCGCCGCTCGCGCAGGAAGCCGAGGACGTTCGCGTCGAAACGGAAGTTCTCCACAGCGTCCAGCACCCGGCCGGTGCCCGCGACGACGCCGTAGCGGCGCCCGTCCGGCAGCCGCCGGGTGAAGGTCTCGAACACGCTGTGCCGCTCGGCGGTGCCCGCCCTCAGAGCGGCCTGCAGCATGGTGAGCTCGTACTGGTCCGTGAAGAGTGCCGTCGAGGGAACGTCCACCGGCAGGCCAAGGTCCGCTGTGTTCATGACGATGGATCCTACCCCCATTTCGTCACTCTGACGATTTTGTCTCGGGGGCCCCTTCGCGGGACGGCGCACGCAGCCCGTTTGTGCGACCACCCCCCTGCGGTGGCAGCATGGGCACTGTGACGTCACCCGCTCCCCTTGAGATCGAACGCACCGAGTCGGCGGAGGAGGTCTTCGCCGTACCCGAGCCCGACGTCCCGTGGGTCACGATCGTGCACAACGACCCGGTCAACCTCATGAGCTATGTGACGTACGTCTTCCAGACGTACTTCGGCTACAGCAAGGACAAGGCCACCAAGCTCATGCTCGACGTCCACCACAAGGGCCGCGCGGTCGTCTCCAGCGGCAGCCGCGAGGAGATGGAACGCGACGTGCAGGCCATGCACGGCTACGGTCTGTGGGCCACCCTCCAGCAGGACCGGAAGTAGCGATATCCCCTGATGCCAGGACACTTCGAACCGCTCCCCGGCGGCGGCGCGGCCGTCGCCCTCGACGACGTCGAGATCTCCATCATCCGGTCGCTGGCCGTGCAGCTCCTGGAGCTCATCGGCCCCGGCCCCGCCGAGGACTCCGGCGACGACCCGCTCGCCGAACTCTTCGCCGAGGGCCCGAGCGAACCACCCGCCGACCCGGTGCTGCGCCGCCTGTTCCCCGACGCCTACGGCGACCCGGGAGCGAGCCCGGGGCCGCGCGAGGCGGAGGAGCAGCTGGCCCACTCCTCCGAGTTCCGCCGCTACACCGAGAACGACCTGCGGGCCGGCAAGCGCGAGAGCGCCCTGGCGGTGATCCGCTCCCTCGACCTGCTGACCTCCGGCGGTGGCGGCGGGGCGGTGCTGAAGCTGGCGCCGGAGGAGTCCAGGCAGTGGCTCGGCGCCCTCAACGACCTGCGGCTGGCGATCGGTTCGCGGCTGGACATCAGCGACGAGGACGACACCGACCTGCTCTACCGGCTCCCGGACGAGGACCCGCGCAAGCCGATGGTGATGGCGTACCTGTGGCTGGGCGGTCTCCAGGAGTCGCTCGTCTCGACGCTCATGCCCTGACTCCACCCCCTGTCGACGAAGCGTGCGCACCGGCGGGTGTTCGCTCAGCGGACGCTCAAATCCGGATAACGATCAGATCACCGGTCCGGCCGCTTATGCGGTCGCCGGCTCCGTTTGTCCGGTTCTCTCCGTGACCCGCGCCACACGTCCGCCGGGTGATCTCCGTGGCGGCCGTGATAGATCTTCACGACCGCCCGGCCGGCACCACCCATGCCCGGCCGGGTGCGCCACCGAGCCGGTCACCGCCGGCCAGGCACGAAGCTCCACCTGTCCGGGGGGACCGGAATCCGCTCCGACGCCACGGGACTGGCGCGGACCGGCATGGAGAAAGGCGCACCACACATGACCTCGTCGCAGGTCGGTACGGCACACGACGGCAGTGAGGCCGTGCACGGCGACGCCCCCGGAGAGGGGTACGAGCGCGGGCTCGGCAGCCGCCAGGTCCAGATGATCGCGATCGGCGGCGCCATCGGCGTCGGCCTGTTCCTCAACGCCGGGGCCAACATCGCCAAGGCGGGCCCCAGCCTCATCCTGATGTACGCCCTCGCCGGCGTCATCATCTTCTTCATCATGCGGGCGCTCGGCGAACTGCTGCTCTACCGCCCGGTGTCGGGCTCCTTCGCGGAGTACTCCCGCGAGTTCCTCGGCCCGTTCTTCGGCTACTTCACCGCCTGGACGTACTGGCTGATGTGGGTGGTCACCGGCATGGCGGAACTGACCGCCGCCGCCATCTACATCAACTACTGGTTCCCGTCGATCCCGCAGTGGGTGTCGGCCCTGGTCTTCCTGGTCGTCCTGTTCGTCGCCAACCTGATCTCCGTGAAGGTGTTCGGCGAGATCGAGTTCTGGGCCTCGATGATCAAGGTCACCGCCCTCATCGGCATGATCGTGATCGGCCTGGGCGTCCTCACCTTCGGCTTCAGCTCCGCCGGTGACACGGCCGCCGTCGCCAACCTCTGGCAGTTCGACGGCTTCTTCCCCAAGGGCGTCGGCTCGTCCCTGATGACCCTCCAGGGCGTCATGTTCGCCTACCTCGCCGTCGAACTGGTCGGCGTCACGGCCGGCGAGTCCGAGAACCCCGAGAAGACGCTGCCGAAGGCGATCAACACCCTGCCCTGGCGCATCGCCCTGTTCTACGTCGGCGCGCTCACGGTCATCCTGTGCGTCGTGAAGTGGACGGAGTTCGCCCCGGGCGTCAGCCCCTTCGTCGAGGCGTTCGCGAGGATCGGCATCCCGGCCGGCGCCGGCATCGTCAACTTCGTGGTCCTCACCGCCGCCCTGTCCTCCTGCAACTCGGGCATGTACTCAACCGGCCGCATGCTGCGCAACCTCGCGGACAACGGCGAGGCCCCGGGCGCCTTCACCAGGCTGTCGGCCAGCAAGACCCCGGCACTCGCCATCACGGTCTCCGTCGCCTTCATGGGCATCGGCGTGCTCCTCAACTACGTCGTCCCGGAGAAGGCGTTCGGCTACGTCACCTCGGTGGCCACCGCGGCGGGCATCTGGACCTGGCTGATGATCCTGATCAGCCACGTCCTCTACCGCCGCGCGGTCGAGGCCGGCCGGCTGCCCGCCTCGTCGTTCCCCGCCCCGGGCGGCGCGGTGTGCTCCTACGTGGCGATCGCGTTCCTCCTCTTCGTCACCGGCCTCATCGCCTACGACGCCGACTCCCGCGTCTGCCTCTACGTGATGGCCGGCTGGGCCGTCGCCCTCGGCATCGGCTGGGCGGTCCTCAAGAGCCGCGACCCGCGGATCGCCGAGCGCCGCGAACCGGAACCGGAGAGCGTCCGCTGACACCCGCCGGACCACCCGTCCGGCATCCGAGCCGCCCCGTACCGCCCATCGGTACGGGGCGGTCGCGTACCACCCCCCGGCACCGGCGGCACCCCTGTTTATCCTGACCAGCATGCTGACCCTGACCCAGGCCCTGTTCGACCAGATCGTCGCCCACGCCCGCGCGGACCACCCCGACGAGGCGTGCGGGGTCGTCGCGGGCCCGGCGGGCACCGACCGCCCCGAGCGCTTCATCCCGATGCTCAACGCCGCCCGTTCACCCACGTTCTACGAGTTCGACTCGCAGGACCTCCTCAGGCTCTACCGCGAGATGGACGACCGCGACGAGGAACCGGTGATCGTCTACCACTCCCACACGGCCACCGAGGCCCACCCCTCCCGCACCGACATCTCCTACGCCAACGAACCCGGCGCCCACTACGTCCTCGTCTCCACCGCGGACACCGACGACGCCGGCCCGTTCCAGTTCCGCTCGTTCCGGATCGTGGAGGGAGAGGTCACGGAGGAGGAGGTCAGGGTGGTGGAGACGTACTGATCTCGTACCTCGGATGAAATGTGTCCGAAGCGTGAGATCACATTCCAGGGGCCGGATGGGGAATCGATACGATGAGCCCATGGTTTCCCACGACGTGAGCGAGAAGACGCCGGGCACGCTGCTCGTGGCGCGGCTGCACGTCGACCTGTGCAGGCTCGCCAGCGCCATCTGTTGACGCCGGCCCCGCCGCCGTACGGCCCGTGAGCCGCGGCGACCGCCCCACTCCGCGCACGACCACGCGCCCGTGCCGCCGCCGCGCGCCCACCGACCAGACACCATCCGACAGGAGCCCTGAGCCATGGCCATCGAGGTCCGCATCCCGACCATCCTCCGCCAGTACACCGACGGCCAGAAGGCGGTGGAGGCCAGCGGAGAGACCCTCGCCGACCTCTTCGCCGACCTCGAGACCCGGCACACGGGCATCCAGGCCCGCATCGTGGACGGCGGTGAACTGCGCCGCTTCGTCAACGTCTACCTCAACGACGAGGACGTCCGCTTCCTCGACGGCATCAGCACCAAGCTCGCCGACGGCGACAACGTGACGATCCTGCCGGCCGTGGCCGGCGGCATGGCCTGAGCGGCCGTAGCGCACCCATGCGTTACGACTCCCCGCTGGCCGCGGTGGGCAACACCCCTCTGGTGCGCCTGCCGCGGCTCTCGCCGTCCGCCGACGTCCGCATCTGGGCCAAGCTGGAGGACCGCAACCCGACCGGCTCGGTCAAGGACCGCCCGGCCCTGCACATGATCGAACAGGCGGAGAAGGACGGCCGCCTCACCCCCGGCTGCACCATCCTGGAACCGACCTCGGGCAACACCGGCATCTCCCTGGCCATGGCGGCCAGGCTCAAGGGCTACCGCATGGTCTGCGTGATGCCCGAGAACACCTCGCGGGAACGCCGTGACCTGCTCGGCATGTGGGGCGCTGAGATCATCCCGTCCCCCGCCGCGGGCGGCTCCAACACCGCCGTACGCGTCGCCAAGGAGCTGTCCGCCGAGCACCCCGACTGGGTGATGCTCTACCAGTACGGCAACCCCGACAACGCCGGCGCCCACTACACCGGCACCGGCCCGGAGATCCTCGCCGACCTGCCCTCGATCACCCACTTCGTCGCGGGCCTCGGCACCACCGGCACCCTCATGGGCGTCGGCCGCTTCCTGCGCGAGAACAAGCCGGACGTCAAGATCGTCGCCGCCGAGCCGCGCTACGACGACCTGGTCTACGGCCTGCGCAACCTCGACGAGGGCTTCGTACCGGAGCTCTACGACGCCTCCGTCCTGACCACCCGCTTCTCCGTCGGCTCCGCGGACGCCGTCACCCGCACCCGTGAACTGCTCCAGCAGGAGGGCATCTTCGCCGGTGTCTCCACCGGCGCCGCCCTGCACGCGGCGATCGGCGTCGGCAACAAGGCCGTGAAGGCGGGCGAGAGCGCGGACATCGTGTTCCTCGTCGCCGACGGCGGCTGGAAGTACCTCTCCACGGGCGTCTACACGGCGGCCACCACGGAAGAGGCCATCGAGACCCTGCACGGCCAGCTCTGGGCGTGAGCCGCCGGCCGGCTCAGCCCGCGAGGTGACGGACCTGGTCCCACAGGACCGGGTCCACCACCCCCACCCGGCGCCGGAAGTCGCCCACCGGCACCTCCCGCAGCTCGTCCGTCTCCAGGAAACTGGCGCGGCCCCGCGCGTCCCCGACGGCGCCCGGCGGCAGCGGGATCACCCCGGGCCGCTCACCGTGGTACTTACTGGTGATCTTCACGACGGTGGCCCGCCGCCCGCGCACCGCGAGCACCAGACACGGCCGGTCCTTCGTCCGCCCGCCACCCGCCCCGCGCGGGGGCCCGCCCGTCCGGCCGTCCTCGAAGGGCACGTTCGCCCACCAGATCTCCGCCGCCCGCGGCGCCGCCGCCCGCCCGCGCGGCCCCGACGGGTGCCCCGGGGGCCTGCTTCTGCGGCCGCCCGGCCGGTGCCCGCGGCCCCAGCCGTCGACGAGCGTGGCCACCAGGGCGAGCAGCATCACCGCCACCAGCGCGAGCCACAGGGACGTGTCCATGCGGATGACGTTACCGGCGCGCGATCCCCGTCGCGCGCCCTCTCTCGCACCTCATGCACCCCTCTTCCAGCCGAACCGGTGACACCTCAGGTGAGTTCGCCCACAACGGCCCTTGGCGGAGGAGCGACCCGACGTTTTGCGCCTTACGCTCGACGCACCGCACGACCCCCGTCTCCTTTCCAGAAAAGTTCCCCGCCAGCGGAGGTTTCTGCTTCATGAAGCTCACCGTCGTCGGCTGCTCGGGGTCGTTCCCGTCCGTGGAATCGGCCTGCTCGAGCTACCTCCTAGAGGCCGACGGCTTCCGGCTGCTTCTCGACATGGGCAACGGCGCCCTGGGCGAGCTGCAGCGCCACTGCGGTCTCTACGACCTCGACGCGATCTTCCTCAGCCACCTGCACGCCGACCACTGCATCGACATGTGCGCGTACTTCGTCGCCCGCTACTACCGCCACGACGGCGGCCGCTGCGAACCGCTCCCCGTCTACGGCCCCGAGGGCACGGAACACCGGCTGACCACCGCCTACGCGGACACCCCCACCGCCTCCTCCATGAGCGAGGTCTTCGACTTCCACACGGTCAAGCCGTCCACCTTCGAGATCGGCCCGTTCACGGTGCACACCGAGCGGGTGGCCCACCCCGTGGAGGCGTACGGCATCCGCGTCGAGCACGGCGGGAAGACCCTGACGTACTCCGGCGACACCGGCGTGAGCCCCGCGCTGGACGACCTCGCCCGCGACAGCGACCTGTTCCTGTGCGAGGCGGCGTTCACGCACGGCAAGGAGAACATCCCCGACCTGCACCTCAACGGCCGCGAGGCGGGCGAGACGGCGAGACGGGCGGGCGCCCGCCGCCTGGTGCTCACCCACATCCCCCCGTGGACCGACCCGCGGGTCAACCTCACCGACGCGCGCGCGGCCTTCGACGGCCCGGTGGAACTGGCGAAGCCGAGGGTGTCGTACGAGATCTGACGCACCCCGCGCGAAGGCCCCGGAACCTGGTCGGTTCCGGGGCCTTCGTCATACCTGCGGCCGGGGCTCACGCCTTGGTGAGGTCCTCCAGCTCCTCCTCGGGCTCGCGGCCCGGGGTGGGGAGGTCGAACCTGACGATCGCGAAGCGGAAGACGACGTAGTAGACCGCCCCGAAGACCAGGCCGATCGGGATGATCAGCCACGGCTTGGTGGCCAGGTTCCAGTTGAGGGCGTAGTCGATGAAGCCGGCGGAGAAGGTGAAGCCCGCGTGCACACCGAGCGCCCAGGTGACCGCCATCGACAGGGCGGTCAGCGCCGCGTGGATGACGTACAGCAGCGGGGCGATGAACATGAACGAGAACTCGATGGGCTCGGTCACACCCGTCACGAACGAGGTCAGCGCGAGCGAGATCATCATGCCCATCACGGCCTTGCGGCGCTCGGGGCGGGCGCTGTGCGCGATGGCGATCGCGGCGGCCGGGAGGCCGAACATCATGATCGGGAAGAAGCCCGACATGAACTGACCGGCGGTCGGGTCACCGGCGAAGAAGCGGGTGAGGTCGCCGTGCACGACGGCACCGGCGGAGTCCTTGAAGTCGCCGATCTGGAACCAGGCGACGGAGTTCACGAACTGGTGCATGCCGACCGGGATCAGCGCACGGTTGATCAGGCCGAACAGGGCCGCGCCGAAGGCGCCGAGGCCGGTCATCCACTCGCCGAAGTTCGAGATGACCTCACCGATCGGCTCCCACACCAGGCCGAAGAAGACACCTGTCAGGGTGCCGACGAAGGCCATGATGATCGGCACCAGGCGGCGGCCGTTGAAGAAGCCGAGCCAGTCCACCAGCTTCGTCCTGTGGAAGCGCTGCCAGATGACGGCACTCAGCAGACCCATCACGATGCCGCCGAGGACACCGGGGTTGTTGTAGGTCGCGGCTATGTCCGCGCCCGACTGGACCTTGGCCTCGGTGACCGGGAACGCCTTGAGGACGTTGCTGTACACCAGGAAGCCGACCAGGGCTGCCAGCGCGGTCGAGCCGTCGGACTTCTTGGCGAAACCGATCGCGACACCGATACAGAACAGCATCGGCAGGTTGTCGAAGATCGCGCCGCCGGCGGTGGCGAAGACGGCCGTGACCTTGTCCGGCAGGTTCAGCTTGTCGTGGATGTCCTGCTGGCCGAAGCGAAGCAGAAGGCCCGCCGCCGGCAGCACGGCGATCGGGAGCTGCAAGCTGCGGCCGACCTTCTGCAGGCCCTGGAGCAGGCCGGATCCCCGCTTCTTCGCGGGGGCCGCCGGTGTCGCGGTGGCGGAGCTCATACTTCCTCCATCGGATGGTGGTCTACACCACTCAGTGGTGTAGACCATGTTTTAGCACGGTGAAGGCCGTATAAGGAACCCGCGAGTTCTGCAACCGGAGCGCTACGCTCCGTGCCCCCTTCCGCCCCGCGGAAGCGGCCGCCAGAACGCCACGAGCACGACGAAAGACCCCCGGACCGACGGTCCGGGGGCCCAACTCGACTGCGGTGTCAGACCTTTGTGACGTCCTCGACCTCGTCCTCCGGCTCCCGCCCCGGAGTCTTCAGGTCGAACCTCGTGATCGCGAAACGGAAGACCACGTAGTAGACGGCGGCGAAACACAGGCCGATCGGAATCATCGCCCACGGTTTCGTCGCCAGGTTCCAGTTGATGACGTAGTCGATCAGACCCGCCGAGAAGCTGAAACCGTCATGCACACCCAAGCCCCACGTCACCGCCATCGACACACCCGTCAACACCGCGTGCACCACGTACAACAGCGGCGCGACGAACAGGAACGAGTACTCGATCGGCTCGGTGATCCCCGTGACGAACGAGGTCAGCGCCACCGACAGCATCAGGCCGCCCACCTCCTTGCGGCGCTGCGGCTTCGCACAGTGCGTGATCGCCAGCGCCGCGGCCGGCAACGCGAACATCATGATCGGGAAGAAACCCGACGTGAACTGCCCCGCGTTCGGATCACCCGCCAGGAACATGTTGATGTCACCGTGCACCACCGTGCCGTCCGGCTTCGTGTACGAGCCGAACTGGAACCAGATGGGCACGTTGAGGAACTGGTGCAACCCGATCACCAGCAACGCGCGGTTCGCGAGACCGAACACCCCGGCGCCCCACGCGCCCGCGTCGCTCAGCCAGTTACTGAAGCTCTCCAGCCCGTCGCCGATCGGCGGCCAGATCCACAGACACACGGTCGCGAACGCGATCGCCACGAACGCCATGATGATCGGCACCAGCCGGCGGCCGTTGAAGAACCCGAGCCAGTCGACCAGCTTCGTACGGTGGAAACGGGCCCAGAAGAACGCGGCGAGCAGACCCATGACGATGCCGCCGAAGACGCCCGGGTTCTGGTAGCTGAAGACGGTCACCGTCCCGTCGGTCAACTGGCAACCCGTCGCCACCGGCTTCGACCCCTCCGCGCAGTCCTCGGGGAACTGGCGCAGCACGTTGAAGTAGACGAGGAAGCCGGCCACCGCCGCGAGAGCCGTCGAACCGTCGGACTTCCTCGCCATGCCGATGGCGACACCGACGCAGAACAGCAGCGGCAGACCGAGACTGCCGTCGAGCAGCGCGCCACCCGCCCCCGCCATCACCTTCGAGACGTCCGTCCACCCCAGCCCGTCGTCCCCGAACACGTCCGGCTGACCGAGGCGGGTCAGGATGCCCGCGGCCGGCAGCACGGCGATGGGCAGCTGGAGACTGCGCCCCATCTTCTGCAGTCCCTGGAACAGCCTGTTCCACCGCACCCGCGCGGGGTTCACGCCGCCGTCGGCGGTGGCGGCGCTGGCGGCACTCATCGGAACTCCTCCCGGCCTGACCCGCGTTTGGCGACGGTCCACCCGGTGGTGTAGACCAGTCGGCGGACGGTTCTCGCTGTCGTGCACGCCATCCTTCGGCACCCTCGGCAGGACCGCTCGCGAAGATGGGCCAACTGTGGGTTACTGCGAAAAAGCGGTTCGGATCAGGGAGACAGAGCATGGCCACCAAGGCTGAGAAGATCGTTGCCGGGCTCGGCGGCATCGACAACATCGAAGAGGTCGAGGGCTGCATCACCCGCCTCCGGACCGAGGTCGTGGACGCGAGCAAGGTCGACGACGCCGCCCTGAAGGTCGCCGGCGCACACGGCGTCGTCAAGATGGGCACCGCCATCCAGGTCGTCATCGGCACCGACGCCGACCCGATCGCCGCGGAGATCGAAGACATGATGTGAGCCACGCGCCCCCCGGGGCCGCCCGCTCACCGGACAGGGCCTCCTCCCACCGCGGGAGGAGGCCCTTCCGCATCTACCACTAGGCTCGTCGCCATGTCTCGAATCGACGGCCGCACCCCCGAACAACTCCGCCCGATCACCATCGAACGCGGCTGGAGCAAGCACGCCGAAGGCTCCGTCCTCGTCTCCTTCGGCGACACCAGGGTCTTCTGCACCGCCTCCGTCACCGAAGGCGTCCCGCGCTGGCGCAAGGGCAGCGGCGAAGGCTGGGTCACCGCCGAGTACTCCATGCTCCCGCGCGCCACCAACACCCGCGGCGACCGCGAATCCGTCCGCGGCAGGATCGGCGGCCGCACCCACGAGATCAGCCGCCTCATCGGCCGCTCGCTGCGCGCCGTCATCGACTACAAGGCACTCGGCGAGAACACCATCGTCCTCGACTGCGACGTCCTCCAGGCCGACGGCGGCACCCGTACCGCCGCCATCACCGGCGCCTACGTCGCCCTCGCCGACGCCGTCGCCTGGGCCCAGGGCAAGAAGCTGATCAAGGCCGGTCGCCAGCCCCTCACCGGCACCGTCAGCGCCGTCTCGGTCGGCATCGTCGGCGGCATCCCGCTCCTCGACCTCTGCTACGAGGAAGACGTACGCGCCGACACCGACATGAACGTCGTCTGCACCGGCGACGGCCGCTTCGTCGAGGTCCAGGGCACCGCCGAAGCCGAACCCTTCGCCCGCGCGGAACTCGACGCCCTGCTCGACCTGGCCGTCGCCGGCTGCACCGACCTGGCCACCCTCCAGCGCGCAGCCCTCGACACGGTCACCGAGCAGTAGCGGTCCGGGACACACCCCCGCGATACGCCCCTCGAAGTAAAGGGCACATCAACCAGGGCCGCCGTACGGGCAACCCGGCCGCCCGCCCCCGCGTCCCTACGCATACGGGCGCACGGTCCACCACCGTGCGCCCGGCCGGCAAACGGGGGCCCTCGGGCCTGCCCAGAGGAGGAACAGAGCCATGTCCGCGAGTCGCCGCCGAGGCCGCCGCACCGCCATCGCCGCCGCCGTCGCGGCCGTCGCACTCACCACCGGTCTCACCACCGGCTGCGACGCCGTCAACAAGGCCCTCGACTGCGTCCAGACCGCCGACGTCATCGCCGACAGCGTCACCGACCTCCAGCAGGCCGTGGAGAACGCCTCCAACGACCCCACCCAGCTCGACCAGTCCCTCAACTCCATCGAGCAGAACCTCGACAAGATAGGCGACAGGACGGACAACGCCGACGTCAACAAGGCCGTCGACGGCCTCGGCCAGGCGGTCGACAACGTCCGTACGGCCGTCAGGAACGGCGACGAGACCCCCGACCTCAGCCCCGTCACCGACGCGGCCGGCGAACTGACGAAGGTCTGCACCCCGTAACCCACCGCCTCGGCGACTGGCGATACTGGACCCCATGACCCGCCTGATCCTCGCCACCCGCAACGCCGGAAAGATCACCGAACTCAGGTCGATCCTCGCCGACGCAGGACTGCCCCACGACCTCGTCGGCGCGGACGCCTACCCCGAGATCCCCGACGTCCGGGAAACAGGCGTCACCTTCGCCGAGAACGCCCTGCTCAAAGCCCACGCCCTGGCGCAGGCGACCGGCCTGCCCGCCGTCGCCGACGACTCCGGCCTCTGCGTCGACGTCCTCAACGGCGCCCCCGGCATCTTCTCCGCCCGCTGGGCCGGCCGCCACGGCGACGACAAGGCCAACCTCGACCTGCTCCTCGCCCAGCTCTCCGACATCGCCGACGAGCACCGCGCGGCCCACTTCGCCTGCGCGGCGGCCCTCGCCCTGCCGGACGGCACGGAACGAGTCGTCGAGGGCCGCCTGCCCGGCGTCCTGCGCCACACCCCGACAGGCACGAACGGCTTCGGCTACGACCCGATCCTCCAGCCGGACGGCGAGTCCCGCACCTGCGCCGAACTGACGGCAGCGGAGAAGAACGCGATCAGCCACCGGGCGAAGGCGTTCCGGGGGCTGGTACCGGTGGTGCGGGAGCTGTTGGGCTGACACAACGGAAAGGCCCCGCACCTTTGAATCCAAGGTGCGGGGTCTAATATCCCTGTGGGCCCGGTGGGACTCGAACCCACGACACACCGGACCTAAACCGGCGCCCTCTGGCCAGCTGGGGTACGGGCCCAGGGCGCTTACTGTACTGTGCCTGGCTCGGCAGCCGTACGGAGGCGTCCTCCCGGACGGGCGTTGGCGAAGGTGCCCGTCTGGCTGTGGCAGGAGGGGCACAGATACCTCAGATTGCACCGGCGGTTGTCCAAGCGGTCACCGTTGATGTGATCGATCTCCAGAACGAGCCGTCTGCCCTGCCAGGTGTCGCGGATACCGCACTCGTCGCAGACGCGCGGCACGCCGACATCGTCAAGGGCGCGCCTCAGAAGGTGTGTCGGGGTGCGGTTCTGTCCCGGAGCGCGCCTCTGCAGGATCTCGGCCGCCGGCCTGCGGTTCGGGGACGGGATGCCGCGAGCGTGCCCCTGTCCTGTGAAGTGGGCGGTCGACAGGCCGTGGTACTCGATGCTGCGTCTGAGGAGCGCCCGGTCCGCGCCGTTGCACCGCCGGCCCAGGGCGGCGAGGGCTCCTGCCATGCTCTCTGCGGCCTCCACGGCGGGCGCCAGCACGTCACGGGGCAGAATGCCCGCGCCGTATCGTCGTCCGGCGGTGAAGTGCGAAGTGTCGATCCCGTACCTGTCCAACTTCATTCTGATATAGCCGTACGGGCTGTCGCGCGGGGGGAATCCCATGTACTCCAGCATTTCCCTGACGCTGTGGGAACGGGCCGCGGCCTCCCTGAGGAGTTCCTCCGGATAGCTGCGCCGCTCGCGTTCCGGCAGCGGCTCCTCCCGGAAGTGGGAGATGTCGATGCCGTAGTGCCGAAGTCGACGGCCGAGGTACCCGCGTGGGCCGGTGCCCATCGACACACCCAGGGCCCGCATGAGATCGACCATGCTCGAGGCGTCGGCGGCGGCCCGTGTCAGCAGCTCCCGCGTGAACTTCGGTTCGCTCATGGGGTCTTCCTCCTCCTGCGGCCCCGGTAGGTGTCCGTCACCGCGTGACAGTTGGGGCAGAGCAGCCGCAGGTTCTCCGGACGGTTGTCCCACCAGTCACCGTTGACGTGGTCGACCTCCAGCCGCAGGGGCCTGCTGTTCCATTCGGGCCCCGTGCCGCACATCGCGCAGACCTGCTGGACTCCGCCGTCGAGCAGGCGTCGCAGGAGCCGTCTCCCGGGGATTCTTCCGTCCTCGGGCGATCCGAGAGTCAGGGGATTGCCCCGCGAGCCCTTCGGCCCGCCTCGTGGCACCGTGAAGTGGGACGTGTCGATACCCAACGCCGTGATACGGCGGCTGATGTGCGCCTGGTTGCCACCCACCGGGTTGATACCGAGGCCGCGGACCACGTCCGTGACACTGGTCGACACCGCCACGATCTCACGCAGCTTCGCTTCGCTGTGTCGTGCCCAGCGGGCGGGGAAGTGAGCGACGTCCACGCCTTCCTCGGACATCCTCCGGCGCAGATACTGTCTGCTGCCCGCCGTCGGCGTGCCTCCGCACCACCGCACGGCATCGTCCCAGTTCGCCGTCGAGCGTGCCGCTTCCTCCAGCAGCTCGCGGCTCAGTCTGACCCCCATGGACCCTCTCCGTTCCGGCCGCATGTTCGCAGCTCGTACGGAGTAACGAACGGGGCGTCGGGCCGTCACGGCCGGAACGGGAAGCGGCCCGCGCCAGGTCGTTCAGGCGTGGGCCGCTCGGTCTGGTGGAGGTCGGGCTCAGATGCCCAGGTCCTTGATGATCTTCGCCACGTGGCCTGTCGCGCGGACGTTGTACAGGGCCCGGTCGACCTTGCCGTCCTCGTCGACGATGACCGTGGAGCGGATGACGCCCATGTAGGTCTTGCCGTAGTTCTTCTTCTCGCCGTACGCGCCGTACGCCTCGGTGGCCGTCTTGTCGGGGTCCGCGAGGAGGGTGATCCGCAGCGACTCCTTGTCGCGGAACCTCGCGAGCTTCTCCGGCTTGTCGGGGGAGATGCCGATGACGTCGTAGCCCGCGCCGGCCAGCAGTTCCAGGTTGTCCGTGAAGTCGCACGCCTGCTTCGTGCAGCCGGGGGTCAGGGCCGCCGGGTAGAAGTAGACGATGACCTTGCGGCCCTTGTGGTCGGCCAGCGAGACCTCGTTGCCGTCGGCGTCGGGGAGGGTGAAGGCGGGGGCCGTGTCCCCGGGCTGGAGTCGCTCCGTCATCGGTCCTGGTCTCCTTGTGCGTGCAAAGGCAAAAGAACGGGTGCCGCCCCGAGCCTAACCGGGGGTCCTGACAGTGCGCTCGGGCCGCGAGCTGACAGACTGTCCGCACCAAGCATCAGCAGACTTCGGAGGCCGTACGGTGGCGGACACGTCGGACACGAGAACCCCGGCGCAGATCGAGGCGGACATCAGGCGCCGCCGCGAGCTGCTGGCTGAGACGCTCGACGAGATCGGGGTGCGGGTGCACCCGAAGACGATCGTCGGGGACGCCCGAGCCCGGGTCGTCGCCAACATCGACCACACGCTGGGGCGGGCCTACGTCGGCGTGAACCGCGTCGTGAGCGACGTCAAGGGCCAGTTCGTGGACGAGCAGGGCGCGCCGCGGCTGGAGCGGGTGGTGCCGGTCGCCGCGCTCGCGGTGATCGGGGTGGTGGGCCTGCTTGCCCTGGGAACCCGCCGCCGTCGGCGATGACCCGGCGGCGCCCTTGTCGGGCCGGGGCGGGTAAGTTCGACGCGTGAGCGTCAACAGGAACGATTCCAGCCCCCAGCACGACAAGCTGCCCATCCGGATGTTGCACGACCGTGTGCTCGTGCGGCAGGAGACCGGTGAGGGCGAGCGGCGTTCGGGCGGTGGCATCCTGATCCCGGCCACGGCGGCGGTCGGCCGCCGGCTGGCCTGGGCCGTGGTCGTCGCCGTGGGTCAGAACGTGCGGACCGTGGAGCCGGGAGACCGGGTGCTGTACGACCCGGAGGACCGGGCCGAGGTAGAGGTGCGGGGCATCGCGTACGTGCTCATGCGTGAGCGTGATCTGCACGCCGTGGCCGCGGACCGGTTCGAGGGGTCCGAGGACTCGACGGGGCTGTATCTGTAGCCACGGGCTGTGCCTGTGGATCGATGGCGTGAGGGGCGGGTGACCATGGTCACCGGCCCCTCACGCTGTTGTTTTGCATGGTGGTGCCGGGTGAGCCGGTGACCGCCGCCCGGATCTTCTTCGTGTCGCTGCCGCTGGTCGCCGTGGTGGGGCTGAGGGCGGCCTCGGGTCACTGACCCGGCCGGCCGGGGCGGCGAACGCCCCGGCCGGGGCCGGTCAGCGTCGTCTCGTCGCGCTGCTCAGCGGACCCGCCACGGTGCCGGCCGTGGTGCCGGTGGTCCCGCCCGTGTCGCCGCCGCCGGTGCCGTTCGTGGTGCCGCCGTTCGTGGTGCCGCCGTCGGTCGTCGTCCCGCCGGTGGTGCCGGTGGTGGTGCCGCCGTCGGTCGTGGTGCCGCCCGTGGTGCCGCCGGTCGTCGTCCCGCCGGTGGTGGGGGTGCCGGTCGTGCCGCCCGTGGTGGGCGTGGCGCCGGTGGTGCCGCCGGTGGTGGTGCCGCCGGTCTGTCCCTGCGTCTGGCCCCGGGTGTTCTGGCCGCCGGTGGTGGCGCCGGTCGTGCCGTTCTCGTCCTGGTCGCCGGTGCCGGGGGCGGTCGCCTCGTCGCTGGGGGCCTCCTGGACCTCGTCGGCGCCGGGCTGGAGCCGGAGGTCGAACTCGCCGACGGGCTTGCCCTTCAGGGCGTCCTTGGTGAACTGCGCCCAGATCTGGGCGGGCGCCCCGCCGCCGTTGACGCGTTGCAGGCCCATCGCGCCGTACAGCGGTTTGTGGGCGGCGGTGACGGGGTCCTGGCCCATGACGGAGACGACGGTGGCGAGTTCGGGGGTGTAGCCGGCGAACCAGGCGGCCGTGTCCTTCTCGGCGGTGCCGGTCTTGCCGGCGGCGGGACGGCCCGCGGCCTGGGCGGCGGTGGCGGTGCCGTTCTCGACGACGCTCTGCAGGACCGAGGTGGTGGTGTCGGCGGCCTCGCGGCTGACGGCCTGGTCGGTCTTGTAGGCGGGCAGCACGGCGGCGCTGCGGCCCTCCTTGGTGATCTTGTCGACCATGCGGTACATGCCGCGCCGGCCGTGGTTGGCGAGGGTCGCGTACGCCTCCGCCATCTCCAGGGCGCTGGCGGTGGAGGGGCCGAGCGCGATGGACGGGGACGCGGTCAGGTCGGGGGTGTCGCCCGGGATGCCGAGGTCGATGGCGGTCTGCTTGACCTTGTCGGAGCCGACGTCGACGGCCATCTGCGCGTACACCGAGTTGACGGACTTGTCGGTGGCCTCGCGCACGGTGAGGTCGCCGTAGGAGACCTGGTCCTCGTTCTCGGGGGCGTAGGTGCCGCCGGCCCAGCCCTCGACGGGGCGCTTGTTGGTGCCGTCGTAGACCGTGTTGGGTGTGATGGGGCGGCCGTCCTGCGTCTCGGAGTCGTTCGCGACGGCCGAGGTGAACACGAACGGCTTGAAGGTGGAGCCGACCTGGAAGTCGCCGCGGGTGGCGCCGTTGGTGAACTGCTTGACGAAGTCGATGCCGCCGTACATGGCGACGACCTTGCCGGTCCTGGGGTCGACGGAGGCGCCGCCGGCCCGGACGTAGGTGTCGACCTTGCGGTTCTTCTTGTCGAGCTTGGAGATCACCTGGTCGTCGACGGCCTTGACGAAGGCGTTCTGCTTGCTCTTCTGCAGGGTGGTGGTGATGCGGTAGCCGCCCGCCTCCAGCTCGTCCGTGGTGACGATCTTGTTCTTGACGAGGTACTCGTTGACCGCCTCGACGGCGTAGCCGCGCTGCCCGGACTTGCCGGTGGAGAGGGTCTGTTCCCTCGGCATCGGGAACTTCAGGCCGGTGCGCGCCGACGCGCTGAGCCAGCCCTTCTTGACCATGCCGTCCAGGACGTAGTTCCAGCGGGCGAGGGCCGCCGGCTTGTTCTCCGGGTGGGCGACGACGTCGTACTCGCTGGGCGCGTTGACCAGCGCGGCGAGGTAGGCGGCGCGGGCCGGGTCGAGCGCGGAGGCGTCGACGCCGTAGTAGGCCTGGGCGGCGGCCTGGATGCCGTAGGCGCTGCGGCCGAAGTAGCTGGTGTTGAGGTAGCCCTCGAGGATGCGGTCCTTGCTCTCGGTGCGGTCGAGCTTGATGGAGATGAAGAACTCCTTCACCTTGCGGGTGACGGTCTGTTCCTGCGCGAGGTAGTAGTTCTTCACGTACTGCTGGGTGATCGTGGAGCCGGACTGTCTGCCCTTGCCGGTGGCGGTGTTCCAGCCGGCCCGCAGCATCGCCTTGGGGTCGATCGCGGACTCGGTGTAGAAGTCGCGGTCCTCGGCGGCCAGTACGGCGTGCTGGGCGTCCTTGGAGATCTGGGGGAGGGAGACGTTCTCCCGGTTGACCTCGCCGTCGCGGGCGAGCTGGCTGCCGTCCGCGTAGAGGTAGACGTTGCTCTGCTTGGTGGCGAAGGCGTTGGCGGACGGGATCTGCACCATGGAGTAGCCGAGGAAGAACAGTCCGGCGAGCACCGCGATGCCGAGGACGAATGTGCCGAGCACCATGCGCCAGGTCGGGACGAGCCGGCGCCAGCCGGTGCGCCTGGGCCGCTTCGGCTTGGCGGGCGGTGTGCCCGCGGGCTCTGCGGCCGCTTGCGGCTCTCTCGGTGCCCAGCCCTGGTTCGGCTGCTGCGGCTGCGGCTCGTCACTCATGTCGTGCACGGACTCCTGTTTCGCGTCGTACGTTCCCGTACGACCTCGTTCGCGTTCTGCGCCCTCTGTTGAAGACTCTCGCACCACGCGTTCCGTTCCCGGATTCCGGCACGCATCCGGGCGGAAAACCCGTGGCACGCCTCGCCACCTGGGGGCTAGGCTCCTGCGCTTCGGTGCCGGAACGGCTGTGCGTGGGTGAGGGGGGCTGTGGGTGTGGGCTCGGTCCGGTTGTACGCGGCCGTCGCGGCGGGGGGTTTCCGACGGTACGCGACGTATCGGGTGGCCACCGCGGCCGGGGTGTTCACCAACACCGTCTTCGGTCTGATCCTGGTGTACACGTATCTGGCGCTGTGGGACGAGCGGCCGCATCTGGGCGGCTACGACCAGGCGCAGGCGGTCACCTACGTGTGGCTGGGGCAGGCGCTGTTCGCGGCGCTGGCCATCCAGGGCGGCGGCATCGAGAACGAGCTGATGGAACGCGTCCGCACCGGTGAGATCGCGATCGACCTGTACCGGCCGGCCGATCTCCAGCTGTGGTTCCTCGCCGCCGACCTGGGCCGTTCGGTGTTCCAGTTGCTGGGCCGGGGGGTGATCCCCTTCGTCTTCGGGGCGTTCTTCTTCCCGGTGGCGCTGCCGCGCGATCCGCTGGTGTGGCTGGCGTTCCTGGTCGCGGTGCTTCTGGGGGCGGTCGTCAGTTTCGCGATCCGCTACCTGGTGGCGCTGAGCGGGTTCTGGCTGCTGGACGGCACGGGCATGCTGCAACTGCTCATGGTCACGGGGCTGTTCTGCTCGGGGATGACGCTGCCGCTGAACGTGTTTCCCGGGGGGCTCGGCGAGGTCGTGCGGGCGCTGCCGTGGTCGGCGCTGCTGCAGCTGCCCGCGGACGTCCTGATGGGTGAGGCCGATCCGCTGCGGACCTTCGCCTTCCAGGCGGGGTGGGCGGTGGCGCTGCTCGGGGCCGGGCGGCTGGTGCAGGCGGCGGCGACCCGGCGGGTGGTGGTCCAGGGTGGGTGAGGCCGGGGCGGACGAGGTGGTGCGGGCCGGGGCGGTGGCCGGGGCGGACGGTCCGGTGCGGGCCGGGGATGAACGGGTGTCCCGGGCCGGCGCGGTGGCCGAGGGGATACGCGCCTACCGGCTGATCGCGGGGATGTGGATCCGCTCCACGATGACCTACCGTGCCTCCTTCGCGATGACCGTGCTCGGCAACCTGCTGGTGACCGGGCTCGACTTCGTGGCGATCCTGCTGATGTTCTCCCGGGTCGGCTCGCTGGGCGGCTACTCGCTGCCCGAGGTGGCCCTGCTGTACGGCCTGTCCGTGACGTCCTTCGGGTTCGCCGACCTGGTGGTCGGCTCGGCGGGACGGCTGGGTACGCGGGTGCGGGACGGCTCGCTCGACACGCTGCTGGTGCGGCCCGCGCCGGTGCTCGCGCAGGTCGCGGCGGACCGTTTCGCGCTGCGCCGGGCCGCCCGCATGGTGCAGGGGGCGCTGGTCCTGGGCTGGGCGCTGGCCGCCGCCGACGTCCACTGGAGCGTGCCGAAGGCGCTGCTGCTGCCGGTGACGCTGGTCAGCGGCGCGGCGATCTTCTCCGCGCTGTTCGTGGTGGGCGCGGCCTTCCAGTTCGTGGCGCAGGACGCCGCCGAGGTGCAGGCGGCGTTCACCTACGGCGGTACGACGCTGTTGCAGTACCCGCCGACGGTGTTCGGGAAGGACCTGGTGCGGGCGGTGACCTTCGTGCTGCCGCTGGCGTTCGTCAAATGGCTTCCGGTGTCCTACCTGTTGGGGCGGCCGTATCCGCTCCGGCTGCCGGACTGGGTCGCGTTCGCGCCGCCGCTGGTGGCGGTGGGGTGCTGTGTGCTGGCCGGGGCGGCCTGGCGGGCCGGCCTGCGGTCCTACCGGAGTACGGGAAGCTGAGGGGACGGGGACTCGTGGACGAGGTCGTGGACGGTGCGTTCATCGAAGTGGACGGTGTCGAGAAGGTTTTCGACGTCCGCCGGAAGACGGGCTTCCTGCGGAGCGAGCGGCGGCGGGTGCGGGCGGTCGACTCGATCTCCTTCACGGTGGCGCGCGGTGAGATGGTCGGCTACATCGGGCCGAACGGCGCGGGCAAGTCCACCACCATCAAGATGCTCACCGGGATCCTGACGCCGAGCGGCGGCCGCATGCGGGTGGCGGGCATCGACCCGTCCCGGGAGCGCCTGCGTCTCGCGCACCGGATCGGGGTGGTGTTCGGGCAGCGCACGACGCTGTGGTGGGACCTGCCGCTGATCGACTCGTACCGGCTGATGCACCGCATGTACCGCATTCCCGAGGGCCGTTACCGGGAGAACCTCGACCGGTGCGTCGAACTCCTGGAGTTGGGGGACCTGTTGGAGGTGCCGGTGCGGCAGCTGTCACTGGGGCAGCGGATGCGCGGCGACATCGCGGCGGCCCTGCTGCACGACCCGGAGGTGCTGTACCTCGACGAGCCGACGATCGGGCTCGACGTGATCTCCAAGGCCGCGGTGCGCGACTTCCTGCGGGAGCTGAACGCCGAGCGCGGCACGACGGTGCTGCTGACCACGCACGACCTCCAGGACATCGAGCAGTTGTGCTCGCGGGTGATGGTCATCGACCACGGGCGGCTCATGTACGACGGTCCGCTCACCGGCCTGCACGAGGTGGGGGAGAGCGAGCGGACCCTGGTGGTGGACCTGGAGCGGGAGTTGCCACCGATCGAGGTGCCGCCGGCGCGGGTCGTACGGGTGGAGGGGCCCCGGCAGTGGCTGGCGTTCCCGGCGGCGGAGTCGGCGGCGGCGCTGGTGGCGAGGGTCGCCGCCGGGTATCCGCTGCTGGACCTCTCGGTGCGGGAGCCGGACATCGAGGCGGTGATCGCCAGGATGTACGCGGAGTCGAAGCCGGAGCCGCCCGAACCGTCGGCGTCCCCTGCGTCCCCGGCGTCTTCGGCGTCTTCGGCGTCCCCGGCGTCTTCGGAGGAATCCGTGTCGTAGCCGCGGGCCGGGTGAACTCGTAGGCTGCTGTGCATGACCGACGACCTTCCGGAGCTCCGCGCGTCCGACGCCGATCGTGAACGAGTCACCGAGGTCCTGCGGGACGCCCTCGCGGAGGGGCGGCTCGACATGGCGGAGTTCGAGGAACGGCTCGACGCGACGTACCGGGCGCGCACCTACGGGGAGCTGACGCCGATCACCCGGGACCTGCCGACCGCCCACGCCTCTCCGGTGTCGATGACCAAGGAGGTCGCGGGGCAGGGGAGTTGGGCGCGGCGGATCGTCGGCGGCGAGGGGTCCTCGACCTGGGCCGTGGCGGTGATGTCGGGGTTCCAGCGGCGGGGGCGCTGGACCGTGCCGAGGCGGTTCACGTCGTTCGCGTTCTGGGGCGGCGGTGAGATCGACCTGCGGGAGGCGAACTTCGCCGACCGGGAGGTCGTGATCAACTGCATCGCGATCATGGGCGGCGTCCAGATCACCGTGCCGCCCGGCGTCGAGGTCGTCGTCCACGGCGTCGGCGTCATGGGCGGCTTCGACCAGCGCGAGGCGGGCACGGCGGGTGATCCGGGGGCGCCCCGGGTGGTCGTGACCGGGTTCGCCTTCTGGGGCGGGGTCGGGATCGAACGCAAGGTCCCGCGGTCCGAGCGGCAGCGGCTCAAGGAGGAGCGGCGGCGCGAACGCCTGGAGAACCGGAACTCCCGCGGCGAACCGCACTGACCTCACGGCCGGCCGGTCTGCCTGCCTGCCTGGCGCGGGGCCGCCTCCGTGCGTCCGGCCTGCCTGCGCGGGGCCGCCTTCGGTCGGCCGGCCGGCCGATCGGAAGACCGCCGCCCCGCCTCTACAGCTTCGCCGGGACCGTCCCCTTGAGGGCGGCGAGGTCGAACTCCTCGGCCATCCGCCGGTAGCCCTCGTCGCTGGGGTGGAGGTGGTCGCCCGAGTCGTAGTCGGAGCGGAGCCGGCGCGGGTCGTAGGGGTCGCGCAGGGCCCGGTCGAAGTCGACGACGGCGTCGTAGACCCGGCCCGCGCGGATCTCGGCGTTGATCCGCTGCCGTACGGCGTCGCGGGCCGGGGTGTAGCCGTGGTGGCCGTAGAACGGCATCAGGGTGGCGCCGACCACCCGCAGCCCGCGGGCGTGGGCCTGGCCGACGAGGGTGCGCAGGCCGGTGAGGACCCGGTCGGGGTCGGCGAGCCGCGGGTTGCGCAGGATGTCGTTGACGCCGAGGTCGATGACGACGGCCCGGACGTTGGTCCGGCCGAGCACGTCCCGGGAGAAACGGCCGAGGCCGCTCTCGTTGCCGGGGACGGGGGCGCCCGCGCGAGTCCCCGCGTAGGCCAGGCCGGTGCCGTCCGCGAGGACCTGGTTGCCGCTGATGCCCTGGTTGACGACGCTGTAGCGCGGCACGTCCCCGCCGCCCGCCACGGCTGTGCGCAGCCGCTGCGAAAGGACGTCGGTCCAGCGGCTGTTGGCGTTCTCGGTGGAGGTGATGCCGTCGGTGAGCGAGTCGCCGAGGACCACGACCGTGCCGTCCGACGCGTCGCTGAGCACGTCCAGCGCGGTCAGGTAGCGCCAGTACTCGCTCCGCCCGGTGTACGCGGTCGCGGTGAGGTCCTCGGTGCGGTCGCCGGTGGCCACGTAGGAGATCTGGCGGGCGTGCGGGTGGTAGGTGACCGGGCCGGAGGGGACCGGCGAGTACGTGGTGACCAGGACGTCGGCGCCGCCCGGGACGCTCAGGGCGACGGCGTCGCTCAGGACCTGCCGGCCCGCCGGGACGACGACGGCGGGGCTGCCGCCGAAGGTCAGGCGCCGCATGCTGTCCGTCGTCGCGGCCGCGGTGCCGGTGCCGGCGGCCACGGCGATCGAGGCGTGGCTGATCGTGAGCGGTGAGCGGCCGTAGAGATTGGACAGTGTGACGCGGGCACTCGTACCACCGACGGCCGCGTGCACGACGTTGCGCACCGAGCGGCCGGCCATCCCGTCGGTGTCGGTGCCGGGTTCGCCGCCCGCCGGGGAGGCGGACCAGGCGCCGACCCAGGCCCCGGCGGAGGCGGGGGCGGCCGGGTTGTGCGGGGCCCTGACCCCGGCGAGGGTGTGCGTGCCGGCGCCGGTGCCGTCGTCGGCGGCGACCGAGACGTATATCGCGGCGGACAGGGCCACGATCGCGGCGACGATCGCGGAAAGCAGGGCATAACCGTGACGCCGGGTCATGCGGGTGCGTGTCTCCTCGGGCGAAGGGGAGCCGCGGGCTCCGATGTGATCACCCCATGATGCGTCATGGGGCGGGCGGGAGGTGAACGAGGCAGCTCCCCGCCCGGAGAGACGCCGGGAACTCCCGACCCGTTCCGACAGTCGGTCAGGAAGGGACAATGTGTGCAGGAGATCACGAACGGGTGGAGCGAATGGACCGTACGACATCTGAACCGACGGGCGCCCCGCAAGGACCGGCCGTCCCCGCGCCCGCCGCCCGCACGATGACGACGTTCAGCGCGGCCGACCGGGAGAAGCAGCGCGGGGTGCGCCGCATGAAACTCACCGCGACCGGCCTGCTGCTGTTCGTGGCGGTCGTGTACGTCCTCGCCAAGTGGGCGTCGGACTCGGGCGCCGGCGCCTGGGCGGACTACGTCGCCGCGGCCGCCGAGGCCGGCATGGTCGGCGCGCTGGCCGACTGGTTCGCGGTCACCGCCCTCTTCCGTCACCCCCTCGGCCTGCCCATTCCGCACACCGCGATCATCCCCACCAAGAAGGACCAGCTGGGCGTCTCGCTCGGTGAGTTCGTCGGCGAGAACTTCCTCTCCGAGGACGTCGTACGGCAGCGGCTGCGCGCCGTCGGCATAGGCAGCCGGCTCGGCGCCTGGCTCGCCGACCCGGAGCACGCCGACCGGGTGACGGCGGAGCTGTCCGCGGCGCTGCGGGGCGCCCTGACCGTGCTCCGCGACGCGGACGTGCAGGCGGTGGTCGGCGAGGCCATCACCCGGCGCGCCGACGCCCAGGAGATCGCGCCCGGCATGGGCAAGATGCTGGAGAAGATCGTCGCCGACGGCGGCCACAACCGGTTCGTCGACCTGGTCGTCACCCGCGCGCACGACTGGCTGGTACTGCACAGCGACTCCGTGATGGACGCCGTGCAGGGCGGGGCGCCCGGCTGGACCCCGAAGTTCGTCGACAAGCGGGTCGGCGAGCGGGTCTACAAGGAGCTGCTGCGCTTTGTCACCGAGATGCGCGACATGCCCTCCCATCCGGCGCGCGGCGCCCTGGACCGCTTCCTCGGCGACTTCGCCTCCGACCTCCAGTCCGACACCGACACCCGCGCGCGCGTCGAGCGGCTCAAGGGCGAGGTGCTGGGGCGCGGCGAGGTCCAGGACCTCATCGCGTCCGCCTGGACGGCCGTACGATCCATGATCGTCTCGGCGGCCGAGGACGAGCGCAGCGAGCTCAGGCTGCGCGTGCGGGCCTCGCTGCTGTCGCTGGGTGCCCGGATGGCTGCCGACCCGAAGGTGCAGGGCAAGGTCGACCGGTGGGTGGAGGGCGCCGCGGTGTACGTGGTCACCACCTACCGCAAGGAGATCACCTCCCTGATCACGGACACGGTGGCCGGCTGGGACGCCGAGCACACCACGAAGAAGATCGAGGCGAACATCGGCCGCGACCTGCAGTTCATCCGGATCAACGGCACGGTGGTGGGTTCCCTCGCGGGCCTGGCGATCTACGCGCTGTCGCGGGCGCTGGGGGCGTGAGGCGCGGTCGCGGGGGCGGGGGCCCGGGCCGGGGGGTGCGGTGGCCGTGGCGTGAGGTGGGGTGGCCGGTGGCCCGTGGTCCGTGGCCCGTGGTCGGGGGCTTACACCGGCCCGGGCGTAAAGCGGCAGGAGACGGGCATGCGGAGGTGGTTCGCTCGACGAGGAGGGAGCCCATGTCCAGCGCCACTGCCACGGCCGGACCAGG
Organism: Streptomyces sp. NPDC043878; assembly: GCF_056435735.1. Classification (NCBI taxonomy): domain Bacteria; kingdom Bacillati; phylum Actinomycetota; class Actinomycetes; order Kitasatosporales; family Streptomycetaceae; genus Streptomyces; species Streptomyces sp. NPDC043878. The sequence goes on along the minus strand of NZ_JBWKDW010000009.1, from coordinate 173,931 downwards.
CCGCACCATCACCACCGCCATACCTGCCCGCCTCGACCGCCTCCCGTGGTCGCGCTGGCACTGGACGATCGTCATCGGTCTGGGCACCGTGTGGATTCTCGACGGCCTGGAAGTCACGGTCGTCGGCAACATCTCCTCCCGGCTCTCGGAGCCGGGCAGCGGTCTGTCGATCACGTCCGCGCAGATCACCGGTATCGCGGCCGCCCTGTACGTGGCCGGTGCCTGCGTAGGCGCGCTCTTCTGGGGCCGCATGACCGACCGCTTCGGCCGCAAGAAGCTGTTCATGATCACCCTGGCGGTGTATCTGGCGGCCACCGCCCTGACCGCCGTGTCGTTCTCGCCCTGGTGGTTCTTCCTGTTCCGCTTCTTCACCGGCTTCGGCATCGGCGGTGAGTACGCGGCGATCAACTCCGCGATCGACGAGCTCATCCCCGCGTTCTACCGCGGCCGCGTCGACCTCATCATCAACGGCAGCTTCTGGATCGGCGCCGTCGGCGGCTCGCTGCTGTCGATCGTCGCGCTGAACACCGACATCTTCGCGAAGAACGTCGGCTGGCGGCTGACGTTCGCGCTGGGCGTGGTGCTCGGCGCGGTCATTCTCGTCGTACGACGGCACGTCCCGGAGAGTCCACGCTGGCTGCTGATCCACGGCAGGGAACGCGAGGCGGAGGACATCGTCGCCTCGATCGAGCGCAAGGTCGAGGCCGAGAAGGGCGAGCCGCTGCCGGAGCCCGAGGGCGAGATCAGCATCCAGCAGCGCGAGAGCGTCGGCTTCGGCGAGATCGCCCGCACGGTCTTCGCGACCTACCGCAAGCGCAGCGTCCTCGGCTTCTCCCTCTTCATCGGGCAGGCGTTCCTCTACAACGCGATCACCTTCGGCTTCGGCGCGATCCTGACCACGTTCTTCGACGTGCCGACCGGCAACACCGGCTACTACTTCGCCGTCATCGCGGTCGGCAACTTCTTCGGCCCGCTGCTGCTCGGCAAGCTGTTCGACACGGTCGGCCGCCGGGTCATGATCTCCTCGACGTACCTGCTGTCGGGCGTGCTGCTCTTCGGCACGGCCTGGCTGTTCGACCGGGGTTCGCTGACCGCGACCACACTCACGGCCTGCTGGTGCGTGGTGCTGTTCTTCGCCTCGGCGGGCGCCTCCAGCGCCTACCTGACCGTCTCCGAGATCTTCCCGATGGAGACGCGGGCGATGTCCATCGCCTTCTTCTACGCCATCGGCACCGCCGCCGGTGGCATCACCGGCCCGCTGGTCTTCGCCGACCTCACCCAGTCCGGCGTGGTCGGGGACACGGTCCTCGCCTTCCAGATCGGCGCCGGCCTGATGTGCGCGGCGGGCATCGTCGCCGCGTTCCTCGCGGTCAACGCCGAGCGCCGCTCGCTGGAGGACATCGCCAAGCCGCTGACGGCGGTGGCGCCGGCCTCGGGCACGGCGAAGGCCAAGGCGTCGGGCATGTCGGATGCGTCGGGGGAGTCGGGCGCGTCCGGGTCGTCTCCGGCTTAGCGGTCACTCGTGGAGCGGGGGGGGGGGGGGGGGGGGGGGGGGGGGGGGGGGGGGTGGGTTGTGCTTGTGTTGTTTTTTTTTTTTTCGGTGCAAGTGCAGAAGCGATTGCCAGACGCGTGGGTGGGGCTATCAACAACAGTAG
>NZ_JBWKDW010000009.1:126452-172266 GCF_056435735.1 Streptomyces sp. NPDC043878 | reverse complement strand
GCAGGGGCGGAAGCGGTGGGGTGGTGGTGGTGTTGGTTGGGGGGTGGTTTTTTTTGTTTTTTTTTTTTTGGCTTGTTGGGGGGGGGGGGGGGGGCGCCCCCCCCCCCCCCCCCCCCCCGCTGCGTTGTTCCGCTGTTCCGCTGTTCCGCTGTTCCGTGACCGGAACCGGTCAGGCGCCCGTCGTCGAACCGGGCCGGATGATCATCAGCACGGTGACGGTCGCCCACAGGATGTTGAACAGGCCGGTGAACATGGCGAGTTGGACGGTCGTCTGGCGGGTGGTCGCTGTGGTCGCCGTGGTTGCCGTGGTCGGGGTGGTTGCCGTGGTCGAGGTGCCGCCGCCGCTCTCCCGCTCCTCGGGGGCGAACCGGTCGGCGATCGTCTGCTGCCGGGGCAGGACCAGCGCGGCCAGTACGAGCGCGGCGAGGGCGGTCAGGGCGATCGACGCGATCAGCCAGGCGTCGCCGAGGACGCCCATCCGGCTCGCGGTGGCGAACCCGAACACGGGGACGACGACGCCGACGACGGCGTAGACCCGGCAGACGCGGTGCAGCAGCAGTACCGTCCCGGCGGCCCCGGGGTCGTCGGGCGCGGCCAGGGCCCGGCGCGCGCTGGGCGGGAACATGCTGGCGGCGACGGTGACGGGACCGATCGCGACGATGGCGGCGAGGACATGCACGGCCAGGAGGAACTTGGTCACGGGGTGACGTTAGGCGAGGGCCGGACCCCGCAGAAGTGGCGGTACTGCCAGGGGCCGACGGATTCTCGCCACAACGCGGGAGAGCACGGCCGGCCGGGCAGTCGCGTCGGCGTGCCCTCCCGGAACCTCCGGTCGGCCGTCGGCCGTCATCCCGCGTACGCCTACGATCTCGGCATGCACACCGTGGCCGTACTGGCGCTGGACGGCGTCATCCCGTTCGACCTCTCCGCACCCGTCGACACCTTCGGCCGGACCCGGCTGGCGGACGGCCGCGCGGCCTACCGGGTGCGGGTCTGCTCGCCGACCGGGGAGGTGAGCGCGGGCCCGTTCACCGTGCGGGCGCCGTACGGACTGGAGGCGCTCGCCGAGGCGGACACGGTCGTCCTGCCCGGCGTCGCCGACCCCACGGCCCCGCTGCCTCCGGGGGTCGCGGAGGCGCTGCGCGCGGCGGCGGCGAACGGGACGCGCATCGCGTCGGTCTGCGTCGGCGCGTTCGTCCTCGCCGCGACCGGCCTGCTGGACGGCCTGCGCGCGACGACCCACTGGGTCGCGGCCCCGGACCTGGCGGCGATGTACCCGAAGGTGACCGTCGACCCGAACGTGCTCTACGTCGACAACGGCCAGTTCCTGACGTCGGCGGGCGCGGCCGCCGCCCTCGACATGTGCCTGCACATGATTCGCGGGGACCACGGCTCGGCGGTCGCCACCCATGCGGCCCGCCTGTCGGTCATGCCGCTCGAACGGGAGGGCGGCCAGGCCCAGTTCATCGTGCACGCCCAGCCGCCGGCCCCGGCGGGCGCGACGCTGGAACCGGTACTGCACTGGCTGGAGGACCACTGCGACCGGGACGTCACCCTGGACGAGATCGCCGCCCACGCAGGTATGAGCACTCGTACCCTCAACCGCCGCTTCCGCGAACAGACCGGCACCACGCCTCTCCAGTGGCTGCACCGGGCGCGGGTACGGCGGGCCCAGCACCTGCTGGAGACGACCCCGTACCCGGTGGAGCGCATCGCGACGCAGGTCGGCTTCGGCTCACCGACCGCCTTCCGGGAACGCTTCCGGAGGGTGGTCGGGACGAGCCCACAGGGGTACCGGCGGACGTTCCGGTCGGCGGGGGCGTCGTAGGGGCGTCGTAGGCGCCTGCTGCGAGGTTGCGTACGGGGTGTCTTGTCCGCGGCGGTCGGCTGACCCGCGTCGGTTGACCCCGCGTCGGTTGGGTGGCCCGCGTCGGTCGGTTGACCCGCGTCGGCCGCCTCAACCGCGTGGGACGGTTGCCCCGCGTCGGTCCGCTGTCCCGCGCATGTCGCCGACCCGCGCATGTCGCCGACCCGCGCAATGTCACCGACCCGCGTAGGCCGTCTCAGCCCCGGCGGTCGGCGACCGCCCACGACGCGAGGGCCACGGCGCCCGCGACCCCGAACACGGCGGGCCAGGCGCCGACCTTCTTGGCCAGCGGGTGCGACCCGGCGAAGGCGGCGACGTACGCGGCGCTCAGCGCTCCCGCAGCCCTACCGCCGGCCTGCTGCCGCCACCGCTGCGCCGCCGCGGCCCCGGCGACGGCCAGTACGGCCCCGCCGAGCTGCCGCTTCCGGGTCCAGCGCGCCACGCCGTACCCACCGACGAGCCCGCCCGCGGCCACCACCGAGCTGGGAACCTTCGCCATGTCTGCCTCCTGGGCCGCCCCCGCCGCCGTGGCCGCCGGGGCGTCGTCGTGCGGTCCGATGCGCCCGAGGCTAACGCGCTGCCGGGACCACGAAACGAACCTGAGTCGGGAGTTGTCAAGTTTCAGCCCCCACTGGCTGACCAGCGTCGGCCGACCTCGCCCTCACCTGGGGCCGAGGGCGTGCCGCCTCCCCCACATCGAACGGCCGGAGACGACGTAGCGGCCCTGGACACGTACCCGGACCGGCTCGACTCGGGTGCGACAGAAGCCCGCTGACCTCTTCGACCGGCCGTCAGGGGGACGACAGCGCGATCCGGCCGGTCAGCAGGACGTCGTGATTCACGAAGAGGGCATCGAGGTCGAAACGCCGACGGATGTACGCCGTCCACGTCGCGCAGGGGAGGTCGCCGGCCCGCACCAACCGTGCCCTGCTGGCCTGGGTGAGGATCCACCGCGCCTGGTCACCGCCGTGAACGCGGCCGCCGAGGTCGCGGGCGAGCCGCCACAACTCCTCGCCGTCGCGGTCGTTGTCGACCACGGCGACGAGCCCCATGTCGCCCAGCCCGCGCTCGTCGCCGGAGTGGGTGGTGTACGCGACGGTGAGGCCGGCCAGGGGGAAGACGGTCACGCGACTGGTCGCGGTGAGCTCGTTGGGGGTCACGGGGGCGAGTCCGATCCGGGACGGGGTGGTGACGGGCGGGCCGACCGAGGTGAGGCCGACCCCGCCCATCCGTGGGCAGCGGAGTCAGCAGCAGGGGCCGTCGCCGCAGCAGGCGGGCGGATTGCAGTCCGCGGCCGTACGCCACAGCCGCTCGTCCACCTCGAAGCCGGCCGCGCGGATCCTCTCGACGACCGACGTCATCAGGCCCTGCGTACGGGTCCTGCTGTTCGGCCGGTGGTGCAGGAAGTAACCGAACTGCGCCTGGCACCAGTTGGCGTACCAGTCGGTGTGCAGCACGAGCGTGTGCCAGCCGGGATCGACCAGCCGGGAGGGAGCCATGGTGGCCCCCGACCGGGTCGTCCCCATCACATGCACGAGGGCGAGGGCCTGGTCCACGACACGGTCGGCGACGCAACGCTCCAGGCCGTACTCGTCGGCGCAGAAACCGGCGAGCGCCTCGAACTCGGCGTCGGCGACGAGCGAACGACCCGTGCGGGTGCCGGGGCCGGGGCCGGTGCCCGGGCCGGTCGAGAGGGTGATCGTCATCGCGGTGCCTCCTGCGAACTCGTGCGGTTCCTGGGCGGAGTCGGGCCGGGCGGCCGTTCGGCCGGGCTTGTGTCGAACACGGCAACACCTCACGTGTGGGGGGAACTTCGGATGGGCGAGTGGACCTCTCCTCGGGCGCCGAAGGCCTGCGCGTGCCGGAGGAGAGGAAGGTCGCGGCCCGCCGCGCAGCACCTTGCAGCACCTCGCAGGGGAAGCGGCGGGCGGCGAAATCAGGCCGACGCGTGCTGGATGAGCTGCCGGTGCCCGGCGTCGATCAGGTCCCGCACCGCCTGCGGCCGGCACAGGTCACCGTCGTAGCGCGGCGGAACGACCCAGTAGGGCCCGGGCGGCTCCCGCCGATCGATCCGCGGGACACCGAGATGGGTGTCGTCCCGAAGACACGGAGCACTGCGGTTGTAGTCCCAGACGAGACCGGCGTGCCACTGGATGAGCGCGTAGTACGTCGGGCCGGTGGCCCGGGTGTCATGGATGACGGGCCCGCGCAGCCGCCCGGCCAACGCCTCGGCCACCACCGCCGGTTCGTCCGAGTCGACGGCGGCATGCACGAGCGCCCCGGACAGCCGTACGGCCGCGAACCGCCGGCCAAGCGGCAACAGTGCCACCCCCTGGTCCGACCACTCGGCCCGAGCCTGCTCGGGTACGGGGTGGGCTCGCGCGAGCCAGTCGGTGATCACGCTGTTCGCCGCCCGGCGTTGAGTACGTTCTGTAGTCACAGTAGGACTATGCGTGTCGGCAAGTGACGGAACTAGGCCGTCCCGTGGCCATCGGCGGCCATCACGCGGCCATGACCGGTAATCCGGGCGATGGCGTCTCAGACTGGACGCATGGGTCGCAACGACGCGTTGAGAGCGGCACGGTTACGAGTGGGCTGGCGAAGCGTGGAGAAGGCCGCAGTGAGCCTCACGGAGCACGGGCGTCAACTCCTGGACGACCGGCAGTTCAACGTCTCCGCACGCACATGGCGCCGCTGGGAAGGCGCGAGCCCGGGCTGGCCGTCGGGGGAAACGGGGCTGGTGATCCACGACGCCCTCGGGCGGTGGCCGGAAGACCTCGGGTTCACCACTCCGCCGGGGTGGATTCGTCCCGAGCACCACCAGGAGGAGGAGCGGGTGAAACGCCGTACGTTCGTCTCGGTCACCGCTGCCGCACTCGTCGCCGGGCCTGTCGCGCCCCAGTACGTCGACCCAGCTCTGATCGACTACTTCCGACAGCAACTCGAAGGCCACTACCGGGCGGACATGTTCCTCGGCCCACACGACCTGATCGGTACCGTGTCAGCGCAGTACCAGTTGATCGACAAGCTGCTCCGGTCCGCCACGGGGCCGACTCGGCACGGCTTGCTCCGGATCGGAGCCGCGTACGCCGCCCTCGTCGGCTGGCTCTACCAGGACGCCGGAGACATGAACGGCGCAGCCTTCTGGCGTGGGATCACGCAGGAAATGGCGGTGCGCTCTCGTGACCCACACCTGATCGGCTACTCGCTCGTCAACCAGGCGCAGGTTCGTACGGATCTGGGAGACGGGCAAGCCGTGATCGACCTGTGCGAAGCCACGTTGGAGAACTCACGACGGCTGGTCACCAAGGTGCGCGTCATGGCGATGCAGCAGCAGGCGCACGGCGCGAGCCTCACCGGTGACCGTGGCACGGTCGACCGACTCATCGACGAAGCGGAAGCTCTGCTCTCTGGCGTCGACGACGACTTGCCGTGGGGTAACGCGTGCCGCCGTACACCCGGTTACCTCGAAGTGCAGCGGGCCACCTGCTACGGGAGGCTGCGCCTCGGCTCGGAGGCGGTCTCCCTCTGGAGTCAGGTCCTTCAAGACGTTCCGCAGACGGCACGCAGGGACAGGGGCGTCTATCTGGCCCGGCATGCGACAGCAGCTGCCGGAGCGGGCCAACCGGATCACGCGGTGGAGATCGCGCGAGCGGCGGCGGACATCGCTGTGGAGACTCGATCCGCCCGTATGTGGCGGGAGTTGGTCAGCCTTCGGAACGCGATGCGGCCATGGCAGGATTCCCCGGTCGGCCGGGACCTGGATGAGCTTCTGGCGCCCGTGATCGAGAGGAGCTGAACGTGTCACACGCACCCGCACCACTGACCGAGGAAGAGATCGGGGCCGCGCTTCTGGAGATACCGGGCTGGCGTCGAGAGGGGGACGAGATCACCCGCACCTTCGGCATCCGATACCACGGCGGGGTCGCGATGATCGTGCACGTCGCCGACATCGAACGGCTCATCAGCCACCATGCGGACATCGACCTGCGCTGGGGGAAGGTGCGCTTCGCGATCACCACGCACGACGCGGGCCACAAACTCACGACTGCGGACTTTGACCTCGCGAAACGCATCGACGATATCGCCCAGGCGCATGGCGCCGAGCCTGTGGACTGAATACGGCGGGAACTCGACCTAACTCGTTAGGTGTTCGAGGCGGCGAGACATGAGGAGGCGCAAGGTGCTGTCGTCACCACGGCCCATCGCCTTGTCGGCAACGTCGGCGGGCCAGCCAGGGGCTCGGCAGGAATGGTGCCGAGCCCCAGAGCAGGCATGCTTTCCACAGTTCACAGATCGGTAAGGGCAGCGTCAGGTCTCACGACCACTGACTCGCTCCAGGCCAGACGCTGAGCGCGACCTCTGCGAGGCGTGCCTGGCGTTCGCTGATGCCCTCCGGCCGCCATCGGGAGTTTCCGGGATCCCATAGGCTGGAGACGTTCGTCTGCGACGATATCAAGAGAGCCGATTCCGCGTAGCTGGCTGCCTTCTCTGGATACGGGCGATTTGAAGCGGCTTGATTCTTTCGCCCGCTCAGCAGCGTGAGATTGCCCAAGCGGTGAATCCAGGAGTCATGCTCTTCGAGGCGCAGCTCCTGACCGGGCTGTTGTGGGTAGATCTGGTCAACGTGCACCTTGGCGTTACCTGACACTTCGAGCTCATCCACGCCGGCAGTTGAACGCAGCGCGCCTTCAATTTTCTGAAGAAGATAACGAGCTTGCGACGCCTTCGGGATTTCCGCTTCTTCGAAGTCCGCCTTGAAGATTTCATTGTCAGGAATCCATGTGCACATGCGACGGAGAATGGACTCTAGGCCGGCGCCCCCCGAGAATTCCTTGGCTGCTTCGAAGATGTTTTCCTCAAGAAGTGTCGACTCGCGCCGTCCGATCACAGTCCATCTGACGTAGTAGCTGATGCAGGCTTCCACCAGATCTTGCAGTTGTGCGTAGTCATTCTTTTCTGAAGCGGCCAAGAGTAGCGGGTGGAGGGCGTCGGCGTTCATTGCCTTGATCTCAGCCAACGCTGAATCGAAATCATCGACGCCGGTTGAGCAATGGATGAGGTCTACGTAACGGAGCGAAGCGCTTTCGAGTTCCACTGCAAATGCGCCTGCGGTGTACGCTTTGGGGCCCTTGTTGAATTCCTTGGTCAGGTCTCCTCTGATTGTGGTGTAAAGGCTGTGCGACTTAACATCGCCGTGTCTGGCTACCCAGAAATGACGCAAAAACCTTTCTATTTCCTCGCGTTTGTCAAATTTATCCAAAAGTACACGTCAGGCGTCATTTACGCGCTGCTTTTCTGTCTCTTCGCGACTCCTCTCCATTAGGAAGTTCCTTACCAGGTCTACCGTGGAGAGATCCTTGCCTCGCGAATTGATCGTTTCGAAAACCTCGTTAGCGTCGCTCGACGTAGGGGTCTGTATCTCAACGAATACCAGGCCCTTGATCAAGCAGTCGTAAAGCGTGTCGATCCAGTCGAGGCGGCTGTCTTCGTCTGCGTAGACCGAGAGTTCTGCAGAAATCTTGCTCTCGAAGTTCGAATACGCGTCGACTATTAGTCTGTGGGAGGGGCGCTTGGCCTGCTCTATCCCTTTGACCTTTCCGGTCAGCTCGTCCCAGTCCTGGATGAAATCACGAAAGAAGTCGCGATCGAATAGGGAAAGAACCAGGAAATACTCCATTGGCTCGCGACGGCCGGCTTTCCTTGCGATGTAGTCGCGTTGAAGGTTGTTTGCCGTTGCCCGAGCTTCTGTTGACCCCATCCTCCAGAGGATGTCACGGATAACGGCAATCAGGATGGTTGACGTGGTGAGGCGTTGTTGGCCATCTAGAAGTGACCTGCTCTTCACGTGCTCGTCTGTGATGGTGACGATGGGGCCTATGAAATATTCTGACGCCGACTCTTTTCCTGTTTCGCGCGTATTTCTGAATTTTTGAATGTCGGCCCAATAGGTGTCAACTTCCTTCTTCGTCCAGGAATATTGCCGCTGGCTGTCGTCTGGGACCGTTACTACTGGGTTATTGGCTCCGATCAACTGCCCGAGAGTCTGTCGTGCTGCATGCTTGATGATCGCCATGATGAACTCCGCTAGTTTCGGCCGCGACGGGAACAGATCGTAGCCGGTTGGCACTCAACTGGCCTCTACCTCAAGGAGTTTGAACGGTCAGGCGGGGGGTATTACCGGCGATTGGTGTCATCTCGGTGCTTCGCGAGGCAGCACCAGACAGACGTGGCCCCGACCTGTAGGCAAGCTGGTACCTTCGGTGCATCGTGGGATCTGACCGCCGCCAGCAGAGCTTTGGGATAAGATGAGATTTTCCAGCGAGAACACTGCTTCCCATCACCTCCACCTAATCTTGTCGAGGGTTCGCGAGTCGTCAGCGAGCAACTACGCAGACGGTTGGGTCCAGGTTCTTGAGGCTGATTGGGGATCCGTCGAGTTTGCCAAGCGTCACTCGGAGGTGGTGAATCTCCTACTCGGCACAATCGAGCAATTGAATGCTCTATCCGGGCGCTCGCGGGAGAGGGCTCTACGGCACATTCCGCATTGGTGGACCGCAATTGTGCAGCCGCAGGCTAATTGGACGGACCCTGGTCGCGCGACCGACGCTATTATCACTCAAGACATTTTGGATCACCTTGAGGCGGCAGCCGATCTCATCTCGGGAAGCCTCGCAGGGTCGACGGCGGCGCCGCGTAGCAGTGAGCTTCAAGGTATGTCGGACCAGTGTCGCGAGTGGATTGAACTGCTGCGGGACATGGAGGATGCCGAACTCGGCGGTCCGGTTAGAGAACGGATCATCTCTCAGATCGAGCACTTGATTTGGCTGATCGACAACGTCGAATTGTTTGGCGGAGCCAGAGTGGCAGATGAAGCTAGCAGGGTCATGGGCTCGCTAGTTCAAGCAACAGCCACTATGGATGCAAACCCTGCTCACGCTAGCCGTTGGCAGAAGGGGTGGTACGCCTTCGTCGCGGTCTGCCTGGCCTTCAACTTCGGGGCTCCCGTGCTTCAGGAATCCATTCAGGCTGGTAGCGGGATCGTCAGGGAGATTGCAGGCGTGGTCGACCAGATCCAGGGTGCGGAGTAGCTGCTTCCAGCGCGGCGCAGGGGCAGTGCTCTGAAGCGATCGCGCCGAGGTCACCCCGCAGCGATTGCCGCGTATGTCCATACATCAGCTGGAAGTTCGTGCCGCAGCCGCCACGTGATCGCCATCGGTTTGCTACCCGTGTGCCCCTCGTAGGTCGCCGGTCCCAGGAGCATCCACGGCTGGGACTTGCCGATGTCGGTGCTCTTGTAGCGACGCATGAACAGGAGGACCTGGCTGCCCTGTTGCTCGTGATGCTGGTAGCGCAGACCCGTCGGCGAGTTACTGGCGGTCGCGTTCTGGGATTCCCAGTGGAAGAGCGTCGGGCTCAGGGCGTAGTCCTTGTAGCGGATGGTGGGGGAGAAGTCCTTCTCGTTCTTCTCCAAGGTGACGAGGAGGGCATCGGTTTTGATCTCTTCGACCCACTGGACGCCCTGAGCGAAGGACCGAGGCATCTGACCGCCCAAGCGCGCCACCCCGAGAGCGGCCAGGATCTCGGAACGGTTGTACGAACTGTGGACCATCAAAGGGATATGGCCGTGGTTCCCCGTCAGGGTGATGGGCAAGTGGTCGGCGCGGTCCATGACGTACGAGAGCACCTGCCGCAGCTCATCACGGAGCGCCACCTGATCGCGTAGTGATGCGAGGCCCTGCTGGTAGCCCGTGAACCCGCCCGCGTTGTCCCACAGGTTGAAGAAGAGCATGCGTGCGTACGTCTGGTCGGCTGGACTCAGAGCCTCGTAGGGCGGAGCGTCGTCAGCTAGGAGGCGTAGGTACGCATCGGCCCGGGCTGGGTCGTCGACGTGGAGGAAAGCGTGAACGCGCTTGAGGAGACTGGCCTCTTCCGGTGGCGCCGTGTCCTTGAGGACCCCTGCCCTCCGGAGCACGGTCGTCCACGAGTTGTCGCTCTTGTAGAGCTCCTTGATCTCACGCCGACTCTCACCGAGGTAGTCAGCGAGACGTGGCGTGCTGTAGGTCTTGACCTCGTTGACCAACGTCTTGATGCTGGCGCCCAGTTGGGTGCGAATGTTATCGAGTACGAGGTCCTTGGACTTGCCTTCCAAAATGATCTGACAACCGGAGGGAAGCTGGGGGAAGTCATGCTCGATGTGCTCGACGAGCCGGTTTCTTGAGAGGTTCGTCAGCGCCCGGAACTGCTCCTCGAAGCGGAACTCCGCCCTGTGCTGGCCGATGAAGTCAAGGACGGTGAGCACCGGCTTCGTCTCCGTGCGGCGAAGGCCCCGGCCCAACTGCTGGAGAAAGACGGTGGCGCTGTTGGTGGGGCGCAGGAGCAGCAGCGTATCGACGTCGGGAATGTCAAGGCCCTCATTGAACAGGTCAACGGAGAAGATCACTTGGAGCTTCCCGCTGCCCAGGTCGGTGAGCGCTTGAGCGCGCACCCCAACCGGTGAGTCACTGTCCAGAGCTAGGGCCTGGAATCCAGCCTCGCGGAAGAAGCCGGCCATGAAGTGAGCGTGGGCCTTGGTCACACAGAACCCCAAAGCCCGCATGGCTCCGGGGTTGGAGATCTTGTCTCGAATCTGCTTGACCACGATACGGGCGCGGGCGTGGTCGCCCGTGTAGAGGTTGCCGAGTTCGCTGTCGGTGTAGGCCCCCTTGCTCCACTCAAGGCCCGTCAGATCCGTGCCGTCTGGGAGCCCGAAGTAGTGGAAGGGACACAGCAGGTCGTTCTCGAGTGCCTCCCAGAGCCGCAGCTCCGCTGCGATGCGACCGTCGAAGAACTCGTCCTGGACATTGAGTCCGTCCATCCGCTCCGGAGTGGCCGTAAGCCCCAGCAGTTGCTTCGGATCGAAGTGGTCGATGACCCGCCGGTAAGTCGCCGCGGTGGCGTGATGAAACTCGTCGATGACGATGATGTCGAAGTGGTCGGGGGCCAGTTGTTCCAGGCGCCGCACATTGAGCGACTGGACACTCGCGAAGACGTGGTTCCAGGCCTGTGGCTCCTGGCCGCCGTGAAGGAGTTCCCCGAAGGAGGCGTCATCGAGGACCTCCTGGTACATGCGCAGGGACTGCTTGAGAATCTCCTTGCGGTGGGCCACGAACAGCAACCTGGGGTGCCCGGCACCGGGCTTCCTGGACAGGCGTCGATAGTCCAGAGCCGCCATCACGGTCTTACCGGTGCCGGTGGCCGCGACGAGGAGGTTGTGGTTCCGCCCGCGGATCTCCCGCTCGACACGGAGGCGCTCGAGCATGTCTTGTTGGTGCGGGAACGGACGTACTTCAAGGCCCGAAAGGTTGATCCGCAGGTCGGTCGCGGAGGTCCTGCCGCCTGCCTGAGCCAGGGCTTGATCAAGTCGTTCGCTGTGGCTGTCGGGGTCGTACGACTCGAAGGCGATGTCGTTCCAGTACGCGTCGAAGGTCGCCTCGAACTTGTTGAGCACCGCGGGTGTGGCGATCGACGACAGCCGCACGTTCCACTCCAGGCCGTCGAGTAGCGCCGCCTTCGACAAGTTGGAGCTTCCGACATACGCGGTGTCGAAGGCGCTCTTCCGACGGAACAGCCATGCCTTCGCGTGTAGCCGCGTGGACCGCAGCTCGTAGTTGACCTTGACCTCGGCGCCGAAGTCGCGGACGAGACGGTCGAGGGCGTGGCGATCAGTGGCGCCGATGTACGTCGTCGTGATGACGCGGATCGGTACACCGCGTTCCTTCGCGGCGCGTAGGGAGTCCTCCAAGACCCGAATGCCGTACCACTTCACGAAGGCGCAGAGCAGGTCGATGCGGTCTGCGGTGGCCAGTTCGGCTCGCAACTCCGAGCCCAGGCTCGGGTCTTCGGGAGAATTCGTGATCAGCGAGGTCTCGGAGAGAGGTGTGAGGGGGCGCACCGCATAGACACCCGGAGCCTCCTGCTCAGCGAGAGCCAGGAGCTGTCGTGGGCCGTCAACGATGGTGTTTGCCTCGATGTCCTCCTCATCAGCCGTGGCGGCAGCCAGGGATTGCAGGATGCGGTTGGCGACGGCGACCTGCTTCTCCTGGGGCATCTGCCTCAGCCGGCGTCCGACGACCTGACCGATGTGCCGAGCCAGCACATGAGGGGTGGACTCGGCGCTGACCTCGCCATCGATCGCCTTCCAGCCCGCCGCTTCGAGCTGCTCGAGTTCCTCGTGCACGCTCTGGGTGATCAGCTTCTCGTAGATACCCGCGACTGGCTGCCTCGGATCCCCCCGCTCTGCCACGACTGCCCCCTTGATCACCTGTGTCGAGATGACTCAGTTCTAACAGCGGCCACTGACAGAGCGAGGCGTTCTTGTGAATTCTGGTCTTGGTCAAAGGGTTGGTTGCCCGCGTGATCAGAACACCCCCAGCGCCAACCCCACCCGCAGAGCGAACTTGCGTCACGGGGTCCGCAGACGAGGAGGAGGGCGAACGGCGGCCGAGGCTGGAGCCTGTCCGCCCCCTCAGGGGGCCGTTTCGAAGTCAGGCGCGGCTACGCCCCCACCCCATGACACTCCCCATACCCCCGCCCCGACCCGCACCAGCAGACCGCCCCCCGCTGTGGCGGCCAGGCCACCGCTCGGCCTCGGGCCGCCAGTGTCGTCGCGTACTGCGGGAGCAGGGTCGTGTCCTCGGGGGACGTGCCCTCTGAGGCTGCGAAGGCCTCGTAGGACGGGACTGTGCCGGTGACGATGCCGAGGTTCGCGGTGCCGGAGGCGGCGAGTTCTCTGAGGGCCGCCTCTATCGTCGCGAGGTGTTCCTCGTGGGAGGGGTACTCCGCCGACAGGGACGGGTACGCCTCGACCAGTTCGGCGAGTTCGGGGGCCGACCAGTGCAGGACCGCGACCGGGAAGGGGCGGGAGAGGGCCTCGCGGAACGTGCCCAGTTCCGCGCGCAGGCGGGAGATCTCCGCCTGGAGTTCCGCCGGGTTGTCCGAGCCGAGGGACCAGACCCGCTTCGGGTCGTGGAGTTCGTCCAGGGACACCGGGGAGATGTGCAGGGTGTCGGCGAGCATGTCCCAGTCGTCGTGGCCGACGCCCAGCATGCGGCGGACCCGGTGGCGGCCGAAGAGGAGCGGGTGCGTCGCGTACGGGGGCTCCGTCTCGTCCGCGAGGAGCAGCCGTACGCCCTCCGTGAACGTCTCCTGCGCCGCCTCCAGCTCGTCGTGCGACTCCAGTGACTCCGCGACGATCACCCAGGGGGCCGGGTCCCGGGGAGACGCCGTCCGGACGCCCTCGATGATCGCCCTGGCCTCGGCCTCGTGGCCGTACTCCCAGAGGTTCGAGGCTTTGAGGGCTCGTACCAGGTGAGGGTTCTCCAGGCGGTCCGGCGAGGACAGCAGGCGGTCGTAGAGCGCGGTCGCGGCGGGGCGGTCGCCGGCCAGTTCCAGGTGGGCCGCGGCCTGCAGCAGCAGGGCTTCGGCGTCCTCGGGATACAGGCCGGCGGTCCGTTCCAGGCGTGCCGCTTCGGCGGTGTGGTCGACGTTCTCGGCGGGAGTGTCGGGGCGCATGGGTGACACCGTACTGCCGACCACCGACAAAGAAGAGGTATGCGCAGGCCAGGGACTGGTGAACAGCTTCTTCCGCACCGCGCCGGCCCGCGCACACCACCGACACCGTCATGCCCTGAGCGGCTCGGATCAGATCGTCACGCCGTCGATCTGCAACGTCTGCACCGATTTGGCCGCGAACGGCACCGCCACCGTCTTCCCGCTCAGCGTGGTGTTCGTGTACGCCTTGTAGAGGTCGCTGCCGCCCGTGGTGAGCGTGTTCCAGCGGGGGACGACACCGCCCGAGCCGCCGGTGACCGTGGTGAAGCGGGAGAGGTCGAAGGTCAGGGTCTGGGCGGAGGCGGCCGTGTTCGCGGCCACGATCACCAGGCGCCTGGCGCTCGCGTCGTAGCCCGCCACCGCGTAGCTCACGCCCGTGTCGAGGATCTTCATCCCGGGGCGGATGTGGCGGCTGAACTGGGCCATCACGTAGTACTTCGTCGTCACGGCGCCCGCCGCCAGGGTGTTCGCGTCGTACGCGATCATCGCCCAGTTCGTCGACGGGTCCATGACCTGCCAGTAGACCCAGGCGGTCGGGTGCAGCCAGCGGAAGTCGTAGAGCAGGTTGCTCGCCATGGTCATGCCGGTGCCGTCGTTGTCGCCGGTCTCCGAGTTCCACAGCGCCTTGCCGGCCGTCGTCACCACGTCGGTGTACAGCAGGTCCCGGCGGCCGCCCGAACCCTGGTAGCCGTGGACGTTGACCCGGTTCACGTACCCCTTGGTGGTGGAGCTGAAGGAGTTCCACGTCGTGCGCGCCAGGTCGTAACTGGTCTCGTCCGACGCCGAGATCCGCGTGCCCGTCAGCCCGCGCTTGTCCAACTCGCTGCGCATGTAGGGGAGTACGGCCGACTGGACGGTGGCGTCCATGTGGCACCCCTCCTGTGTGCCGGTCGCCGTCCACCAGCTGGAGCTGGGTTCGTTGAACGGGTCGACCGTCGCGAAGTTCACGCCCCAGTTGTTCTTCGCGTAGAGGGCGACGGCCGCCAGGTGGGAGGCGTGCTGGCGGTAGTTCCAGGTCTGGAGGTTGTTGCCGCCGTCCGAGGCGCCCGACGGGTTGTGGTTGCTGCACATCCACCACATCGGGGAGTTCGCGAACAGCTCGGTCGTGGCGCCCCGCGAGACCGCCTTGACCAGCATCGCCCGTTGGGTCGCGTCCGCCGACCAGTCCCAGGCCGAGGAGGTCGGGTCCTCGTTGTTCCAGTCCTGCCAGTAGCCCTCGATCTGCTTGAAGGCGGGGATGTTGGGCGAGGCGGTCATGGTGGTGCCGCCGACGCTGTTGGTGCTGCACGCGCCGAGGTTGTAGCGCGCGATGTTGAGGCCGAGGCCGGGCAGTGTCGTGCCGTTGTACGTCACGGACTTGGTGGTGAAGAAGATGTCGGCGAAGTCGTCGCGGGCGCCGAACACGTTGGCCCACCAGGCCAGCGAGGTGCCCCAGCCCTCCCAGGTGCCGTACGACGTGCCGGGGGTGACGGCGATGGTGGCGTCCGCGTGCGCGGTGCCCGTCGCCAGGGCGCTGCCGAGGACCGTTCCGCCTGCCGCGGCCAGCAGGGTTCTGCGTCGGATCATGACGTCTCCGCTTCGATCGAGGAGCCACCGACGAGCTGACCGTGAGCTCTCGGCGAACTCGCGACGAGCCCGGTGGCCGGTCCCTGAACCAGCGGCCGAACCGGCGTCGTGGCCTGTCCCGTTGATGCCATCAGGAAGCATTGGGGTGCCGTGGTGAGCTTGTCGATAGTTCCGACAGCCCTTTCTAAAACCTATGGAGGAAGGGTTCGGTATGTCGGACGGGGCGGTCCGGGGCCGGACGCGGCAGCGGTCCCGGGAGGGGAGCGGGTCTTCGGCGGGGAGCGGGCATGGGCCGGGTGCGGTGCGGTGCGGTGCGCGGGCCGGGCGGCGCATGGGGCGGGGTGCCCGCGGCCGGGTCGGGCCGGGCCTGGCGGGGCACGGGCGGGGTGCGGGGCACAGGTCCGGCGGGTAGGGCACGGGTCTGGCGACTTCGCCTCCCTCGCCCTATCGTGCGGGCGGCTTCGGGAAGGAGGCGTGCCCGTGCGGCTGCACGTCGTACACCACGGCATCCTGCGGCGCCGCGCGCGGGGGCGGCGCGTTCTGTGGACCGGCGGCGAGCTCCTCGTCACGGTCGGAGTGGTGCTTCTGCTGCTCGTCGTCCACCAGTTGTGGTGGACCAACCGGCAGGCCAGGCAGGGCGCCGAGCGGAAGGTGGAGGCGCTGGAACGGGAGTGGGGCGCCGGCCCGGAGGCTCAGGGGGAAGGGGACGGCGGCGGCTCCGGCCTGTCCGGCGCGGCGCCGGGCGGTGCTCGGGGCGGCGCCGGTCGCCAGGGGGCCCGGAGCGCCACGGGCGCCGTCGCGTCGCCGGGCCGCTCCCAGGCGTACGCCGTTCTCACGATCCCCCGCCTCGGTCTGCGTGTCCCGGTCGCCGAGGGCGTCGGCAAGCAGTCCGTCCTCAACAAGGGGTACGTCGGCCACTATCCCGGCACCCAACAGCCGGGCGAAGCCGGGAACTTCGCGCTCGCCGGGCACCGCAACACCCACGGCGAGCCCTTCCGGTACCTCAACCGTGTGACCGCCGGGGACACCGTCCGGGTCGAGACGGGCAGCGCGACCTACACCTACGCCGTCGACAGGATCCTGCCGCAGACCTCCGCCCGCGACTCGGGCGTCCTCGGTCCCGTACCCCACTCCTCCCTGCGCCCCGCCTACGGCTACCGCGACCCGGGCCACTACCTCACCCTGACCACCTGCACGCCCGAATACACCTCCCGCTACCGGCTGGTGGTGTGGGGGAAGCTCGTGTCCACGCGGCCACGCTGACCGGCGTACGGACAACGGCTTTTGGGCGCCGAGGGGCGGACCCGGTCAGCCGCGCTCTGCTCAAGCCGAAGCGACTGCTGCAGCCGATCGAGAGGGAACCGGCCGACGTATGACGGAGTCCTGTACAACGGACACAGCTGCGAGAGGAGGGGTGGTCGATGATCCGCAGCCTGACCGTCGTGCGTCTCGCCGCCTCGCTGTCGCGTCCCGCCGCCGTGCCGTCGCTTCTGTGTCTGCTGCTTCAGCTCGCGCTGCTCGACGCCGGCAGTCTCCCCGCGACCGTCGCGCTGGCAGCGACCGCCGCGGCCGGCACCGCGCTCGCCGTCTGCTCCCTGCTCACCGCGCGCTGCGCGCCCGCCGTGCCGCCCACCCGGGTCCGGACGGCGATCCGGGACCGCGCCCGCCGTACGGCGTTCCTGCCGCAGCGCGACCCCGACGCGGCCGGCCGCCGCAGGTCCCGAGCACCGGGATCCGCCCTCCGGACGACCGCCGCGTAGGGCACGCCACCACCTGAGTACGTGACCCGTGCCCCGACGCGGGTGGGTCGTCATGCCGCCATCCCCTTTTTCCCCGGCACGACGAGACCCTCGGAGGGCTCACCCATGTCCGTTTTCGCCGACCTGGTCGACCACCTGGCCGACCTGCTCCAGCCCCTCTTCGGGGCGGGCGCGGCCGCCGCCGCGATCGTCCTGTTCACCACGCTCGTACGCCTGCTCGTGCATCCCCTGTCCCGGGCCGCCGCGCGCGGGCAGAAGGCCCGTACCGCGCTCCAGCCGAAGATCGCCGAACTGCGGAGGAGACACCGCGAGGACCCCGAGAAGCTGCGGAACGCGGTGCTTCGACTGCACGCCGAGGAAAGGGTGTCGCCGTTGTCCGGCATCCTGCCCGGGCTGCTCCAGCTGCCCGCGTTCTTCCTGCTGTACCACCTGTTCTCCAGCACCACGATCGGCGGACGGCCCAACGCGCTCCTCGGTCACCGGCTGTTCGCCGCCCCCCTCGGCGACCGGTGGGCGGACGCGCTGGGCGGCGGCGGCCCGTTCGGGGACGCGGGCCTCGTGTACCTCGGTGTCTTCACCGTCGTCGCGGCCGTCGCCGCCTTCAACTACCGCCGTACGAAGCGGATGACGGCCGCGAACCCGGTCGCGGAGGGGGCGGGCGAGGGGGAGCGCGTTCCCGGGTTCGGGGCCGTCACCACGGTCATGCCGTTCATGTCCTTCCTCACCCTCGTCACCGTCGCGGTGATGCCGCTGGCCGCCGCGCTGTACGTGGTCACCAGCACGACGTGGAGCGCCGTGGAGCGTGCGGTGCTGTACCGCTGAGGCCCCGGTTACGGTCCAGTACGCGAACAGGGGCTTGCGGAGCGGACGGGCGCCTTGGAGGATCGACCAGTCCTCCGATGGCTGCACCCGTCGGTGGGGCGTCCGCGATCGAGGGAGATTGTGATCATGAAGCTGCTGCGTGTCGGTACGGCGGGAGCGGAGCGGCCCGCGCTGCTCGACGCCGAGGGGACCCTGCGGGACCTGTCCGGTCTCGTCCCGGACATCGACGGACCGCTCCTCGCCGACGATGCCGCGCTCGGCCGGATCAGGGCCGCCGCCGGCGCCGGGGAACTGCCCGCCCTGGACGCCGGCGGACTGCGCGTCGGGCCGCCGCTGGCCCGGATCGGCAAGATCGTGTGCATCGGGCTGAACTACCACGACCACGCCCGCGAGACGGGGGCCGAGCCGCCCGGTGAGCCGGTGATCTTCTTCAAGGCCGCGGACACGGTGGTCGGACCGCACGACACGGTGCTCGTGCCCCGCGGGTCGGTGAAGACCGACTGGGAGGTCGAACTCGCGGTCGTCATCGGCCGTACGGCCCGCTACCTCGGGTCGGCGCAGGAGGCGCTCGGGCATGTCGCCGGGTACGCCGTGGCGCACGACGTGTCCGAGCGGGAGTTCCAGATCGAGCGCGGCGGGACCTGGGACAAGGGGAAGAACTGCGAGACGTTCAACCCACTGGGGCCGTGGCTGGTGACGGCGGACGAGGTTCCCGATCCGCAGGATCTGTCACTGAAGCTGTGGGTCAACGGGGAGCTGAAGCAGGACGGTACGACGGCCGAGCAGATCTTTCCCGTGGGGGAAGTCGTGCGGTACGTCAGCCAGTTCATGACCCTGTACCCGGGAGACGTCATCAACACCGGGACGCCGGCGGGGGTCGCTCTCGGGCAGCCCGAGCCGAAGCCGTTCCTTCGGGCGGGCGATGTGGTGGAGCTGGAGATCGAGGGGTTGGGGAGGCAGCGGCAGGTGTTCAAGGAGGCGTAGGGCTCCGCGGGGGTGCGTTGTGGTTCGGGTGCGGGGTGTTGCGGGGTGTCGCGCGGTTCCCCGCGCCCCTGGGGGGTGGGTGGGGGTGCTGTGGGGGGTGGCGTGCGGGTTCGTCGGGGCTTGTCGCGTGGTTCCCCGCGCCCCTGGCGTGGGGACAGGTCAGGGGAGTGGCGAGGCCAGGTGGCGTCAGGGGTTACCGGACCTGGTCCGGGTTCAGGAACTGCTCCAGCGCCTCCACCACGAACCGGTGGTCCTGGAGCTGCGGCAGGCCGCTCACCGTCACCGCGCCGATCACGCCCACGCCCTCCACGGTGATCGGGAAGGAGCCGCCGTGAGCCGCGTACCTGCCCGGGTCGAGGCGGGACGCCTCCTCGAACGTCGTGCCCTTGGCGCGGAAGCGCGTGCCCACCAGGTACGAGGCGGAGCCGTACCGCTCGACCACCCGCCGTTTGCGGGCGATCCAGTCGTCGTTGTCCGGGGTCGAACCCGGCAGCGCCGCGTGGAACAGCTGCTGGCCCGCGCGGTGGATGTCGATGGCGACCGGAGCCTGCCGTTCCCGGGCCAGCTCCACCAGCAGGGAACCCAGCGCCCAGGCGTCGTCGGGGGTGAACCGGCGGAACACCAGGCGGCGTTCCTGCGCCTCCAGTTCCTCGACGCTCGGGGTGATCTCGGGCTGGAACCTCGGGGTGACTCCCTGGTGGTGCGTCACAGCGTCACCGTCTCCTTGTCGTGGGCCGAGCGGCGGGCCGCCTCCAGTACGTCGAGAACGGCGGCCGCCTCCAGCGCGGTCACGGGGTTCTCACCGGTGCCGCGGAGTGCGGCGGCCACCGCCGCGTAGTACGCGGGGTAGTCGCCGGGAAGGGTCGGCTCGGGACGGCCGCCGCCGGTCAGCGGGGACTCGCCGGCGCCGACGCGGCCCCACAGCGACTCGGGTTCCAGACCCCAGTCCGCCGCGCCACCCGGACGCTCACTCTCGCGCAGGGCCGCCTCCTGCGGGTCGAGGCCGTACTTCACGTACCCCGCCCGCGAGCCCAGCACCCGGAAACGCGGGCCGAGTTGGGCCGTGGTCGCGGAGACGTACAGGTGTGAACGGACCCCGCTCGCGTGGGTGAGCGCGATGAACGTGTCGTCGTCCGCCCGCGCGCCGGGGCGGCGGATGTCCGACTCGGCGTACACGGCGGTCGCGGGACCGAACAGCACGAGAGCCTGGTCCACGACGTGGCTGCCGAGGTCGTACAGCAGACCTCCGATCTCTGCGGGGTCGCCGGACTCCCGCCACCCGCCCTTCGGCTCCGGCCGCCACCGCTCGAAGCGGGACTCGAAGCGCGACACGTCACCCAGGGTGCCCTCCGCGATGAGCTTGCGCAGGGTCAGGAAGTCGTTGTCCCAGCGGCGGTTCTGGAAGACGGAGAGCAGCAGGCCGCGCTCCTCGGCCAGCGTCGCGAGGTCACGGGCCTCGGCCGCCGTGCCGGCGACCGGCTTGTCCACGACCACGGACACGCCGGCCTTCAGCACGGCGGTCGCGAGCGGGACGTGCGTCCTGTTCGGGGACGCGACGACGATCAGGTCCAGTTCGTCGGCGCGGCCGAGCAGTTCGTCCGGGCCGGCGGCGACGCGGACGTCCGGGAACTCGGCGCGGGCCTGCGCCTGCCGCTCGGGGTTCGAGGTGGCCACCGTGTCCAGGGTGAGGCCCGCGGTGGCGGCGATCAGCGGGGCGTGGAACACGGAGCCGGCGAGGCCGTAGCCGACGAGACCCACGCGGAGGGGAGCGCCGGTCACGCCGGACGTGTCGGCCGTACCTGTCGTATCTGTCGCACCTGTCATGCCGTCCACTTTCGCAACGCTGTTGCCAAAGTGCAAGCGCGAGGGACAATGCGGGGGTGAACAGCACTGGAGGTGGACCGGCGGGCGCGAACCTGGACGCCGTGCGCAGCCACAACGCCGCGCTGGTGCTCGCCCTGCTGCGCACGGCCGGCGGCGAGGGCATCAGCCGGCTCGAACTCGCCGAACGCACCGGGCTCACCCCGCAGGCCGTCAGCAAGATCACCGCCCGGCTCCGGGAGGACGGCCTCGCCGCGGAGGCCGGGCGCCGCGCCTCCACGGGCGGCAAACCGCGCACGGTGCTGCGGCTGGTGCCCGGGGCGGGGCACGCCATCGGGCTGCACCTCGACCGGGACGAGTCGACGGTCGTCCTGTGCGACCTGACCGGCGCGGTGGTCGCCGAACACCGGTCGCCGCTCGACTTCGGGGCCGGCGCGGACGCGGTGATCGAACAGGCGGTCAGCGAGGTGGAGGCGCTGCCGGGCGGCCGCGCGGCCTCCGTCCTCGGCCTCGGCGTCGCCCTCCCCGGCCCCCTCGACCACACCCACGGCGTCCTGCACCGCGTCACCGGCTTCCCCGAATGGGACGGCTTCCCGCTGCGCGACGCGCTGGCCCGGCGGCTCGGCCTGCCGGTCGTGATCGACAAGGACACCAACGCGGCGGCGCTACGACTGGCGGTCGCCGGCGAGGGACGGGCGGGCGGGAGGCGGGAGGGCGAGCCGGGAGGGGAGCCGAGTGGTGGGCGGGACGGGGCTCGCGGCGGGGATTTGCGAGCGGAGCGGATCGGGGCGCCGGGTGGAGAGCGGGACGTAGAGCACGGCGGGGAGCCTTGTCAGGGGGACGGGCGTCAGCGTGTGGGGCGTCGAGGGGGTGGACGTGGCGGGGTGCCAGGCGCGGAGCGGGTCGGCACTGTCGACGGGGAGCTTCGCCGGGGTGCGGGGCATCAGGGCGCGGGACGTCTGGATGACGGACGCCAGGGTGCGGGGCGTCAGAGGGACGGGCACGGCGGGGAGGGCGGTGGCTCCTTCGCCTATCTGCACCTCGGCACCGGGCTCGGCGCCGGGCTCGTGATCGGCGGGGCCGTGCACCGGGGCGCGAGGACCGGCGCGGGGGAGTTCGGGCACCAGGTCATCCAGCTGGACGGGCCGCCCTGCGGGTGCGGGAACCGTGGCTGCGTCGAGGCCCTGTGCCTGGCCGCCGTCGCCCGGGGCGAGATCGCCGAGGCGGCCCGCGTGCTCGGGACGGGTGCCGCGAACCTGGTCGGGCTGCTCGACATCGACCTCGTCCTGCTCGGCGGCCGCACCATCGCTGCCGACCCGCAGCCCTTCGTGCGCGGAGTCGGCGCCGTCCTGGACGCCCACGCCCCCCGCGAGGGCGGCCGCGAGCAGGCGGTACCGGTCCGCATCGCGGCCGGCGGCCCACGCGGGGTCGCCGAGGGCGCGGCCCACCTCCTCCTCGCCCCGCTGTTCGGCCGCGCCGACGCGTGAGGCGGGGGCGCCGGCTGCTGGAAGAGGGAGGGGAGATCGATCCTGGGGACCTGGCCCATATGTCGCCCTGCTTGACCGAGCACATCAAACGGTTCGGCGAGTACAGCACGCACGAACTCGGCATCGAATCCGACGCGTACGACCCGAAGTCCGACGTCGACTTCACCCTGCTGCGCGAAGGGGATCTGAAATTCGTCGGCTTGGACGAGCAGCCCGTGCGCGCGGGCCGGAGTATGTACCGCGCGGGGTGCGTCCGCGGCGACGACGTGGGCGCCGAGTCGTCAGGCGGGCTGGACGGTGATGGTGCAGAGGCGTTTGGTGGCCCGGGTCAGGGCTACGTACAAGTCCCTTTCCCCACCGGGGCGGGCCGAGATGATTTCCTCGGGGTTCATGACGACGACCCCGTCGAATTCCAGGCCGCGTGCTTCGGGCGCCGGCACGATGCGTGCGTGCTGAGCGATGCCTTGGGCCGTCAGCTCGCTCACCCTGGTGTCCGCGCAGATCACTCCCAGAAGCTCGCCCGGGTGCGCGGTGCTCTGGGTGCGGAGTTCCTGAACGACGGCGGTGACCAACCCGTCCGCAGGTGTGGTCACGGTGCGAGGGCTCTCACCGCTTCGCAGTGACCGTGTGGGCTTCTGGTCCGGAGCGATCCGCGTGAGCAGGTCCCGGACGCTCTCCAGGATCTCCTGCGTGGTGCGGTAGCTGACGGTCAGGTTGTGCAGTCTGAACCGCGGTCCGACGTACGGGCTCAGTGCTTCCTTCCAGTCGCGTGCTGTCGCGACCGGGCCTGCCTGGGCGAAGTCACCCACCAGCGTCATCGCCCTCGCCGGGCAGCGGCGGACGATCATCCGCCACTGCATGGCGGTCAGTTCCTGCGCCTCGTCGACGACGACGTGCCCGTACGTCTGCTCGGGCGGGCCGTCGACCAGGCTCGCCGCCTCGTCCAGCAACGGCACATCGGCATCGGTCCACGGGTCGTCCGGACCGCGCAGCAGAAGGGACCGCTCCTGCGCGGTCAGGCGGGGCAGGCGCTCGGCGAGAGCGCCGGCGTCCGTCAGGAGCGCCAACACGAGGTCACCGGGTATCAGTCGCGGCCACAACACCTCGACCGCTCGGTCGACGCCGGCGTCGACGAGGAGATCGGCTCGGATGGCGTCCAGGTCCAGCTCGTGGACCGGCCCCGGGTCGGCCGCACCTTCGGCACGGTGCTGGGCGGCTCCCGTGAACCGGTCGAGGTTGATGCCCGTCATCCTTTCGGCATCGGCGTCGATCTGCTCCAGGAGGTCGCCCATGTCTCGTTGCATCGCGTCGGTGACGGCGTCGACCAGGAGCTCTTTGAACACCTGGCGCGCGGGGTTGTGTCCCGGTGCGGCCGCCACGGCGGCGTCGCGTGCCGTGGCGACTTCCTCGCCGGACAGGTGAACCAGTTCCTGTCCGACCCGCACGGTGAAGTCACCGGCGGGGGCCTGGTGGACGCGCAGCAGGCCGGCCAAGGCGTCGGCGAGGCCGGAGCCGCCCTTGAGACGCGCCGTATCGAACGGGTCCACCGTGTCCGTGGACACTCCGGCCAGTTCCCGGCACGTCGCCAGAACGACGTCGTTCTCTCCGAGCGAGGGAAGGACCTGGGAGATGTAGTCGAGGAACCGGGCGTTCGGGCCCACCACCAGGACACCCTCCTCCGCGGCGCGCGGGAACGCGTACAGGACGTAGGCCGCCCGGTGCAGGGCGACCACCGTCTTGCCGGTGCCGGGCCCGCCCTGCACCACGGTCACCCCGCGGTGGGCGGAGCGGACGATCTCGTCCTGCTCGGCCTGCAGCGTCGCGACGGCCGCGTGCATCCTGCCCGTACGCCGTGCCGACAGAGCCTCGGTCAACGGGCCGTCCCCCACGACGTCCTCGTCGGTCGGGGCGGTCCCGTCCAGCAGTTCGTCGCTCACCGAGATGACCGTGCGCTCCTCGAGGCGCAGGTGCCGGCGCCGCCGCAGGTCCATCGGGTGGACCGGTGTCGCCTCGTAGAAGGGCCGCGCCGCGTTCGCGCGCCAGTCCACGAGCAGAGGCAGGTCATCCTCCTCCGTATGCAGTCCGATCCGCCCGATGCGCAGGGCCGTGCCGTCCGTCCAGTCGACGCGCCCGAAGACCAGCCCCTTTTCGGCGCCCTCCAGCCGGCCGATTTCCCTGGCCAGACGCTCGGCGGCGATTTCTCTCTCGTATGCCTCACCGGCGCTTTCCGCCGGGGCCTTCAGCACATTCGCCCGGTGTACTCGCGCCTCGGAAAGCCGCTCGGTGAGCACCTCGTATAAGGAGGACACATAATCCCGTTCCGATTCAACCGCACGCACGGCGGGATCATTCATTTTCGACAACAGGGGGCTCCTTCGATTCGAGCCACACCATACGGTCAAAGTTCCCTAAAGGTAAGTCTTGACTTACTTGGTAAGCCATGGCCCCACGACTGAATCCGGGACGGCTGAACGTACGGCGTATCAAGAATTCCGCCGTTCCGAATATCGCTGATTGCGCTCCTGATGCCCGCCTGCCTTATGGTGAGCCCGCCCTTGGACGCCGGCGATGTCTGGGAACTGGCGGCCGTCCTCGACGACGCAGCGCCCCGGCACTCATCTGACGCAGCGCCCCGGCACTCATCTGACGCGGCAGCGTGGTCGCGGCTCCCGGCGGAAGCAGTCCGCTTCCGCCGATCGAGCGGACTTCCGGCCCCGGCCGGAGCGGCGCCCCGCTTCATGCCGTCCTGCCCGGCATGGTCATGTGTTCATGCGACTGTCTACGCCCACCTCCCTCTGCCTGGCAGCAGCCGCCACGCTTCTCCCCGTAGCCGCAGCCGTCCCGGCCACCCCGGCCCACGCGCGGGCCGACCCGGACTGTGTCGCCTCCGGCGAACGGGCCTTCCCGCTCGTCAGCCGTATCCACGGCGGCCCGGACTCCTACGCGGCCGGCGGCGGCTACGGCACCTGGTACCTCGACCTCACCAACACCACCACCCACCCCTGCACCGGCATCCACCCGGTCGTCGTCCTCGTCGACAGCGAGCGCGCCCTCAAGCCCGGGCAGCCCCGGCTGGAGTTCTACGAGGGCACCCACCCGCACCCCGTCCGCTTCGAGGCGACCGACGAGGCCGAGCTGGTCGGGGCCTTCGACGGGTTCCGCGGATTCACCGTCGGCCCGCGCCGCACCGTCACCGTGAAACTCCGGCTCGCGCTCGCCTCGGACGCGGTCCCCAACCAGGTCACGGTGAACGCGGCCGTCGTACAACGGCACGGCGACGACGATGACGGCGACTGGGTCGGCCAGTCGAACGACTACCACTTCGGCATCGACTCCGACCCCGCCCCCGTCACCACCGCGCCCAGCCCCACCGACTCCGCGTCGGCCTCGGTCCCCGCCCCGGCCCCCCGGCCGGACGCGGAGCCGCGCCCCGAGACGACCAGCACCGCCACCCGCACCGCCACCCCCACACCCCCGCCCACAGCCACCGCCCCGGTCACCACCCTCCCCAGCGCCCCGGCCACCCGCCTCCCCTTCGCCGAGGAACTCGCCCGCACCGGCCTCGGCCCGGCGACCGCCGCCGTGGCCGCCACGATCCTGCTGCTCGCCGGGGGTGGTGCCCTGCTGCTGGCACGCAGACGCCGCTGAGGCCGACGGGCCGACAGCCCGGCGGGGTGACAGGCCGGCGGGGTGACAGGCCGGCGGGGCGGCCAGCCGAGTGGATCGGATAGGTCGAGTGGCTCGGGCGGGTCCAGCGGCGCCCCGACCCGCCGCCGCTCACCCAGGCGCGCGCAGGGCCCGCGGAAGCGCGCCCCCCGGGGTTCGCCGCGAGGGGGCATTCCCTCAAGATCCGGCCATGCTTAGGCTGGGGCGACGCGCACCGCGCACACGCGTACGGCAGGAGATCCAGCACATGTCAGACCGCAGGCCCATCGAGTCGTGGCTCACCGACATGGACGGTGTGCTCATCCACGAGGGCGTACCGATCCCCGGAGCCGACGCCTTCCTCAAGAAACTGCGTGAGTCCGGGAAGCCGTTCCTGGTCCTCACCAACAACTCGATCTACACCCCGCGCGACCTGCACGCCCGGCTGCGGCGCATGGGCCTCGACGTGCCCGTCGAGTCCATCTGGACCTCCGCGCTCGCCACCGCCCAGTTCCTCGACGACCAGCGGCCGAACGGCTCGGCGTACGTCATCGGCGAGGCCGGTCTGACCACCGCGCTGCACGACATCGGCTACATCCTCACCGACCACGAGCCGGACTACGTCGTCCTCGGCGAGACCCGGACGTATTCCTTCGAGGCGATGACCAAGGCCGTACGGCTCATCCAGGCCGGCGCGCGCTTCATCGCCACCAATCCGGACGAGACGGGCCCCTCCACCGAGGGCCCGCTGCCCGCGACCGGCGCGGTGGCCGCACTGATCACGAAGGCGACCGGCCGGAAGCCGTACTTCGCGGGCAAGCCGAACCCCCTGATGATGCGGACCGGGCTCAACGCGATCGGGGCGCACTCCGAGACCAGCGCGATGATCGGCGACCGCATGGACACCGACGTGCTGGCGGGCATGGAGGCCGGGATGCAGACGTTCCTGGTGCTCACCGGCCTGACCCGGCCCGAGCAGGTCGAGGACTTCCCGTACCGGCCCTCGAAGATCGTGGACTCGATCGCGGACCTCGTCGACCGGATCTGACCGCCCCCGCTCTCCTCGGGCGAGCTCGGGCCCGGCGCCCGCACCCGGCGCCGTCCGGGCGCGGCCGAAACCGGCCGTCCCCGCCGCCACCCGATCGGAGCAGCGGGGGACGTCAGGGGATGCGGGGCCAGGGCGGGCGGGGGAGTCTCCAGGTGACTGGAGGTTCACGATGGGTTCAATGAAAGTCGCTCTCTGTGCAGGGTTCCTCGGGGCCGTCGCCTTCACGCCGACGGCGTACGCGCAGGACGGCGGTGTCTCCGTCAGCCCGGCGTCCCCCGCCCCCGGCGGTGACATCGCGATGCGGGTCACCGGCTGCGCGCAGAAGACCGGCATCGCCGTCTCGGCGGCATTCGTCGCGGACATCCGGCTCACCGACACCGACGGCATGCTCGTCGGCGAGAGCCGTATCCGCTCCACGGTCACCGCGGGCACGTACGACGTGAAGATCCGTTGCGGTGGCGCCGAGCACAAGGCCAGGATCACCGTCGGGCGCGGACAGGGGCAGGACCGGGACCGAGGGCAGGACCAGGACCAAGGACAGGACCAGGGCACCCTGGAGCCGTCCGCGCCCTCCGCCCCCTCCTCGCCCGTCGCCCCCGTGCACGCGGGCGGCGGCGGTACCGCACCCCGTGTCGCCGCCGCGCAGGCCCGCTCGGCGGGTGTCGGCACCGGGCACGCGGTGACCGGGCTGGTCCTGGCCGGCGTCGCCGCGGGGGCTGTCGCGCTCCGCAGGGTGCGCCGGAGCCGCGGGACGGGCTGAGGTGTCATGTCCGATCACGAGCGTTCCGCCGGCACCGGCCGGCTCCTCACCGGCGTGGCCTGGGCGGTCCTGCTGCTCGGGCTGTGGCTGTGGGGCCGCGACGTGACCGAGGGACGAGACGGGACGTCCGCTCCCGCCACCGGCGACATGGCGGCGGTCGGACGGCCGCCGGACGTGCGGCTGCCGCCCGCCGTCCGGCCGCTCGGCGACGCCGTGCCGCAGCGCATCGACATTCCCGACCTCGCCGTCCAGGCGCCGGTGGTCGCCCGTGGTCTGGACGGGCAGGGGGCGGTCGAGCCGCCGCCGTTCGACCAGCCCGGGGTCGTCGGCTGGTACGCGGCCGGTGCGAAACCGGGAGCCGCCGGCACCGCGCTGATGGTGGGGCACGTCGACACCGAGACGCGGCCCGCGGTCTTCTACAAGATCAGCGCGATGAAGCCGGGCGAACGGGTCCGGGTGGTGCGCGACGACGGCAGGGTCGCCGAGTTCACCGTCGACGACGTCCGGGTCGTCGCCCGCGACCACTTCGACGCCCGCCAGGTGTACGGGCCCGGGAAGGCCGGGCGCGCCGAACTGCGGCTGATCACCTGCGGCGGCACCTTCGACCGGGCGAGCCACAGCTACACGGCGAACGTCATCGTCTCGGCCTACCTCACGGGAACGGCCCTCTAGCCCGCCCCGAGCCCGCCCCGAGCCCGCCCCGAGCCCGCCCCGAGCCCGCCCCGAGCCCGACCCGAGCCGGTCCACGGGGCCGCGCCACACGGGCCCGGCCCACAGGCGCGCCACGCAGGGGCCCGCCCAAGGGGCGTGCGCCTCATCGCGCGCCCCTTCCGTTACGCCCACCCCCCTCCCGCACGCCCGCCCCCTCCCGCACGCCTGCCCCGCCCCTCGGAGATCCGGACGATCTCGTGGCCATGCGTCACGTATGCCAGGATTGGGACCCGGACCGGTGCACCCAAACCGGTACAGCCGAGGGGGAGTTGGATGCACGGCAGCAGGGGGGCCGCCATGTCTTCGGCGGCGCGGGCGTCCGCGGTGGTGCTGGGGGCGGCACTGCTCGTCACGGGGTGCTTCTCCGGAAGCGGGGAGCGCGGCGCGGGCGCGGACGGAAGGCGGGGAGCCGGAGCCGCCACCGGCGGGAGCGGGGGCGCACGGATCACCCAACAGCCCAAGGAGGCCGACCCGTTCTGGGTCAACCCGGACGGCAACGCGGCCCGGCAGGTGGCGGCCTACGCGAAGGCCGGCCGGGACCGCGACGCCGAGCGGATCAGGAGGATCGCCGAGCAGCCGACGGGCGAGTGGATCGGCGCGGAGAACCCCGAGCGGGAGGCCCGCGGCTTCACCGAGGCCGCCGACCGGGTCGGCCGTACCGCGCTGCTCGTCCTCTACAACATCCCGCACCGCGACTGCGGCCGGTACTCCCGGGGCGGCGCCGCCGACGGGGACGCCTACCGCGCCTGGATCGACGCCGTGGCCGCGGGCGTCGGGGACCGGCCCGTCACGGTGGTCCTCGAACCGGACGCCGTCCTGCACCTGGTCGACGGCTGCACGCCCGACACGTTCGGCGAGGAGCGCTACGCCCTGCTCAAGGACGCCGTCACCAGGCTCAAGTCACTGAAGAACGCCAAGGTCTACCTCGACGCGGGCAACGCGGGCTGGGGGCACCCCGACCAGATCTTCGGGCCGCTGCGCCGGGCGGGCCTCGACGCGGCCGACGGCTTCGCGGTGAACGTCTCCAACTTCTACTCCACCGAGCAATCCCTCGCGTATGGCCGGGAGTTGTCCGCCAAGGTCGGCGGGAAGCACTTCGTGGTCGACACCAGCCGCAACGGCAACGGCCCCTACACGGGCGGCGATCCGGACGAACGCTGGTGCAACCCGCCGGGCCGCGCGCTGGGCGAGACCCCGACGACGAGGACCGCCGACCCGCTGGCGGACGCGTACCTGTGGGTCAAGCGGCCGGGCGAGTCGGACGGCACGTGCAAGGGCGGCCCGAAGGCGGGGGACTGGTGGCCCGCCTACGCCCGGGACCTGGCCGGATCCACCGGCTGACGCCCCGTCCCGCGCCCGACCCGCCTCGTCCCGCGCCCTCCCCGCCTCCCGTCCGCGCCCTCCCCGCCTCCCGTCCGCGCCCTCCCCGCCTCCGTTCCGTCCCCTCCCCACCTCCCGTCCCGTGTCCCTTCCGCGTCGCGCGAAGGGGCGCGGCAAGCGCGCGACCGGTCACCCCACCGTCCTGCGGGGGGTGACCGGTCACCGGTTCGGCGTGGTGGCTACGGCACCCTCACCCACCGCGCCTTGCTCGGGGTGCCCCGCCCGTCGTCCACGAAGAGCATGTACCACCCCGACGGGACGAGGTTCCTGTTCCTCGGCACCGTGACCGTGATCCGGTCGCCCGAGGTGGTGAAGTCCAGCGCGACGGAGCGCTGGTCGACGTCGGTGACGTGGGTGGACGCGCTCGGCCTGATCAGCCGCGCCTTCCTCACGGCGGAGGCGTGCCGTGAGGTGAACGTGCCGGACCCGCCGCGGGCGATGGCGCGCGGGCCGCCCGAGAGGTCGGGCCGCGGGCCGTGGAAGAGGTACGGCGGGGTGTAGATCTCGATGCGCTGCTCGAACTCGCCGGGCTTGGTGTCGGCCTTGTCGCCGTAGAGCGAGTCGGAGCCGAAGAACATCACGCGGCCGTCGGGCAGCAGGATCGAGCCCGAGTGGTAGTTACGGCCCACCGCCGGGTCGGCGACCCGGTCGAAGGTGCCGGTGTCCGGCCGGTAGATGCGTGCCTGAAGGATGTTGGAGTCACCGCGGCCCCGGTAGTCCCGCGAGCCGCCCGACACCAGCACGGTGTCGTCGGGCAGCACCGAGGACTGCGGGTACCGGGTGCCCTTCTCCAGCCGGGGGCCGTCGACGAACGTGGGGTTCTCGGCCTTCAGGTCGATGATCCGCGTCCGGTTGCTGGACAGCTTGGACTCGCCGACCCCGCCGCCGCCGATCACCATGAACCTCTCGTCCTGCGCCGGCGGCAGCAGCACGGTCCCGGACGTCTCCAGCCGGTCGGGGTCGCTCAGTCCGGGCAGCTTGGTGAAGCGGTTGGTGTCCACGTCCCAGATGCCGGGGTCCCGGCCGATGTCGTCGGGCCCGTACCCGGCGTTGGAACCCGAGTAGAAGATCCTGCCGTTCTGCATGAGGAACAGCGCGGGGTAGGTCGGGAACTGGCGGATCTCGCGGGTGTACGTCCATTTCCGTGTCGCCGGGTCGAAGGTCTCGTTCTTGCCCGGGACGAGCTGGCCGATGTCGTCGAGCCCGGAGACGCTGAGGACCCGGCCGTCGCCGAGGGTGGTGAGCGTCGGGTACCAGCGGGCCTCGTTCATCGGGTCGACCTTGATGTACCGCTCGGCGACCGGGTCGAACTCGAAGGCGTCCCGGATGCCCTGGAAGTCCTTCTTGTCGAGGGCCAGCTTCTGGGCGATGCCGTAGGTGTTGCGGGCGTCGGCCCCCCTCAGGCCGCTGATCCGGTAGTTGTCCTGGGTGCCCGTCTCGTACCGGGAGCCCTTCCTCTGCGCCTCGACGTAGATACGGCCGAGCCCCGGATCGTTGCGGAGGAACTTCCCGGTTCTCGTGTCGAAGACCTTCTTGGCGCGGGGCACCAGGACCGGGTCCTTCGACAGGAAGGTCCTGCCGTTCTCCCGGCCGGTGAAGCGGGTGCCCGCGGGCAGGGTGATGGGCCGGTCCGGGTTCTCGTTGTGCACGATCATCAGGCCGCCGGCCTTGGTGACGTCACCCTTGAGCTTCTCGTACCGTTTGGTGCCGCCCGCGATCAGCAGCCTGCCGTCGGCGAGCTGGGTGTGACCGGTGCAGAACAGGTCCTTGGGTGTCGGGACCTTCTTGACGGTCCCCTTGACGGGGTCCCAGATCCGGGTGTCGAACTTCTTCGCGTCGAAGTTGGCCTGCCTGTTGCCCGAGCCCGCGATGAGCAGCACCCGCCCGGTGCGCAGCAGCGCCGCGTGAATGGTGTCCTGGCGGTACTCCTTGGGGAACTCGAGGACGTCCCAGTGGCCGTTGGCCGCCTTGTACTCGGCCTTGTTGATCACGTAGGTGTGGTACTGCTCCGTTCCGAAGCGGTAGGCCCACGGCCCGTTCGTCCCGGCCAGCGCGAGCACCACCGCGCCGGCGATCGCGAAACGGCGGACCCTGCGGTGTCCGGCGCGATCCCTCATTCCTTACGGCCCCCCGCTCCGCCCGCGGCGATCCGCACGGTCGGTTCGCCCGCCGTCCCGCCCGGCCCGGTCCGGCCGGCCCGGTGCGCCGGCCCGTTCTGCTGCTCGGGTCCGGGCTGGGCGTACGGCGATGTCGCCGGGGGAGCGGAGACCACGGCCGGAGCCGGCACCGCGTCCCGCGGCCGCTCCGGGACCGGGTCGGCCGGCCGCCGCCTCGCCGCCCGCAGCGACCACCCCCAGGCGAGGATCGGTGAGGCGGTGACCAGCAGGGCGAAGGAGGCCCAGGTGACCATCGCGGGGTGGGCGTGCCCGAGCGTGACTCCGGCGGCGATCGAGCCGCCGAAGACCCCGACGAAGAACAGGTGGATCCGGAAGGTCCCGAACAGGGTGTCCGGGCTGGCCGAGTCGCCCTTGGGCGTCACCACGAACCGGCTCCTGCGGCGCAGCACGGTGTCCATCAGGGAGCGGGCGTAGACCGGTGCGGACAGGGCCGACATCACCATGCCCGCCACCCCGCCCGACCCCTCCGGTTCGTGCGGGGAGACGTTGTGCCGGCGGTTCCAGACGTAGAGGCCGATCTGCAGCGCGGAGGCGTTGCCGTAGAGCATCAGCCACACGGTCGGGTCGATGTTCACGCCCGATGCGCCCAGGCCCAGGAACAGTGAGCAGCTCAGGGCCGCCAGGATCCAGTTCAGGGCCGACATCGGATAGAAGATGATCATCATCGTGTAGTTGAAGAGCTTGCCGGGCGGCAGCGAGAAGAAGCCCTTCCAGTACTGCTTGAGGATCGTCTCGTACGTCCCCCGCGACCAGCGCAGCTGCTGGGTGAAGAAGTCCGTCCAGGCGCCCGGTCCCTCACCGACCGCCAGCACGTCCGGCGTGTAGACCGACCGCCACTTCCGGCCGGTGGCCGGGTTCTTCGCGCGGTGCATCTCGAAGCCGGTCGCCATGTCCTCGGTGATCGAGTCGTACAGGCCGCCGATCTGCTTGAGCGCCCTGATCCTTACGGCGTTGGAGGTGCCCACGAACATCGGGCTGCCGTAGCGGTTGCCGGCGCGCTGGATCAGCGCGTGGAAGAGGAACTGCTGCGACTCGGCCGCCTTGGTGATCGGGTTGTCGTAGTTGCCGTACACCTGTGGGCCGATGACGAAGCCGACGTCCGGGTCGCGGAAGAAGCCGAGCATCCGCTCCAGGTAGTTGGGCAGCGGCACGTGGTCGGTGTCGACGGAGGCGAAGTAGTCGTAGTCGTCGCCGTGCGCCTCCAGCCAGGCGTTGTAGTTGCCGTGCTTGGTCCTGGCGCGGTGCGGGCCGCTGGGACGGTTCCACCGGGCGACACCCTTGCGGGAGAAGTGGTGCACGCCGAGGCGTGCGCAGACCGCCTTCACCGCGGGGTCGTCGCCCTCGTCGAGGAGCCAGACGTGCAGCAGCCCCCGGTGGCGGACCCGGACGGCCGCCTCCAGGGTGCGCGTGACCATCTCCAGGGGTTCCGTGCCGGGCACGAACGAGGTCAGGAAGGCGACCCTCGTGCCGGTCTCCGGCACCACCGGGACCGGGTCGCGGGCGACCAGGGTGGCGTGCGCGTTCGACAGCACGTTCATGCAGCGGAAGAACTCGATCAGACCGATCGAGACCAGCATCACGATGTCGAGGGCCGGCAGCCAGCGGAAGGCCGGGTAGTCACGTTCGGTCCAGTGCTCGGGCTGGAGCAGCCATCCGAGCAGGACCAGCGAGAGCAGCGGTGCGGCGGCCAGCATCAGGGCGACCCGGACGCGGTGCGGCTCCTGCGAGATCAGGGAGCGGTACCTGACCCTGTACGGCTTGTTCGGATCGGGCTGGGTGAGGGGTCCAGCCAGCCGGCTGTAGTGCTCGTAGTCGTAGGTCGGCAGTGCGGCCGCGGTTCGGTGCGAGGCTCCGGTGTCCGCGGTGTGGTGCGAGGTCTTTCCTGGTCGAGCGGTGTGAGCTGGGTCGGAATTCTGCCGGGCGCCCGTCGGCGTCGACGTCATGAGTCATCCCCCCAACACGCGGGTGAACGCGTGTTCGTCGGTTCCTCACGCCTGGTCGGACCCCCCTCGGCCCTCGCAGGCGCGTCCTTGATGGGCCACAGTCGGCACATGGTGCGCACGTGGGGACACGGACTGTGACCAGCGGATCGCGCGACGCCCCCCTCGGCATCCTTCGGCAACGGGGCCCCTCTTCCCCGCATCACCGGCAATCTGCTCGCTGTCCCCCCAACTGCCGCGAATCCACGGCAGCTTGGAGGCCAGGGTTCTATGGCGTTCATCATGATCGCAAGCTGCGAAACGCGGTGTTTACCGGTGATACGCGCTCATTGTGGCGCGGGTGGGGGCCTTGTGGAGTCTTTGTGTCCAGGCGGGCGGAGAAGTTACGGAAGTGCCTACTTCTGCCTTTTCCGCGCCCACAACTGATCACGGCGTCGCGCCGCGCCGGAAAGCAACAGGCCCCCCGGATGAACGGGGGGCCTGCTCTGTCTGTGCGCCGCCAGGGACTCGAACCCCGGACCCGCTGATTAAGAGTCAGCTGCTCTAACCAACTGAGCTAGCGGCGCCTGCTGACCTGCACAACTCTACCCGACGTCCGGACGTGCTCCGAACCACCCGCCCGGGCGCCGGCCCG
This sequence comes from Streptomyces sp. NPDC043878, assembly GCF_056435735.1. NCBI lineage: Bacteria > Bacillati > Actinomycetota > Actinomycetes > Kitasatosporales > Streptomycetaceae > Streptomyces > Streptomyces sp. NPDC043878. The sequence continues at coordinate 138,072 of NZ_JBWKDW010000009.1, read as the reverse complement.
GCCGGGCGACCCGCCCCGGGTGGCTCGCCGTACATCATTCGGACCGTCAGCATGCGCGTGCGGACGACAGTTGGGAAACTGGCGAACGTGCACAATTGCGTACATTTCCACCCGGAGCATGAGGGGCGTCGCATGGAGACTGCGGTATTCGAGGAAGTCGATCCCGCGAGCGACTGCGACTGCCCGGGCTGCGTCCACTGGCGGCGCGTGCTGCCGTACTCCCGAAACGGCCGCACCGGCGGCCACCCGGCGGCCCACCGGGCGGTGATCCTGGCGGCCGCCGCCGCGGCCGCCGCCGGCCTCGGCGTCGGCCAGGCGCCACCGGCCGTGGCCGCCCCGCTCACCCCCGGCCGGACGGCCGTTCCCGCGGACGGCGAACCCGACACCCCCCAGGGCCCCAAGGCCCCGCTGCACGGTCCGGCCGGCGCTCCGACGGGTCCGGCCGGCGTGGTCAGGACGCCGGCGACCACCCGCGCCGAGATCATCGGGCGAGCCATGACCTGGGTCGCCGCGAAGGTGCCGTACAGCATGTCGGAGTACTGGTTCGACGGGTACCGGCAGGACTGCTCGGGCTATGTCTCGATGGCCTGGAACCTGCCCGGGAACGAGTGGACGGGCAGCCTCGGCCAGTACGGCGTGCGGATCGCCAAGGACGACCTGCAGCCCGGCGACATCCTGCTCTTCCACAACCCGGACAACCCGGAGCAGGGCTCCCACGTCGTCCTCTTCGGCGGCTGGACGGACTCCACGCACACCTACTACACCGCCTACGAGCAGACCCGCCCCACCACCCGCCGCCAGCCCACCCCCTACGCCTACTGGAGCCACTCCGACGACTACCTCGCCTACCGCTACAAGGGGCTCGCGGGCGGCACGGCGGGCGGGACGCCGGACATGGGCGCCGCCACGCCCGACCCGAAACCGGGCCCCGGCAAGGCGGCGGCCCCGTACCCGGGAGCGGCCTACTTCGGGCCCGGAGCCCACAACAAGCACGTCACCGAACTGGGCCGGATGCTCGTCGGACGCGGCGCCGGGCCCTACTACACCTCCGGTCCCGGCCCGCGCTGGTCGGACACCGACCGGCGGGCCACCCAGGCGTTCCAGCGCGCGCAGGGCTGGACGGGCGCGGACGCGGACGGGCTGCCGGGCCCCCGCACCTGGACCCTGCTGGCCACCGGTGCGGGCCGGGACCTCGCGCCCGGAGCGGCCGGACCCGCCGTGCCCTCCTCGCACGGGGTGCCCGGCTATCCGGGGCGGGCGATGTTCCGGCCCGGCGCGGTCAACGACCACGTCACCCGCCTCGGCCGGCAACTCGTGAAGAAGGGCTTCGGCAAGCACTACACGACCGGCCCGGGACCACGCTGGGGCGAGGCGGACCGGCGCAACGTGGAGGCGTTCCAGCGCGCCCAGGGCTGGCGAGGCGGCGCAGCGGACGGCCACCCGGGCCCGGAAACCTGGCGCCGCCTCTTCCGCTGACCCCACCCCCTGGAAAACGAACGCGGGGGACGGCGAGCCGTGAAGGACACGGGGAACGGCGCACCGACAGGGGCGCGGGGAACGGCGCACGCAGGGGCGCGGGGAACTGCGCGAACAACCTCAACCACCACGCGCCCGCACCCGACCCCCGGGCGCAGCCCGACAGGGGCGCGGGGAACGGCGCGAACAACCTGAACCTCGCCGCACCCGTACCCGAAACCCCGGCGCAGCCCATCGCCCCCACCCCACCTCACCCCGCCGGACCGCAGGTCACACCAACGCGAACCGCGAAGGCTGGAGGCAAGCATGAGCACCACCACCCCCCACACCCCCGAGTCCGAAGGACAGGCTCCCGCACCCCCTCCCGCCCTGGCGGACCCCCCGCCCAGGACCGCCCGCCTCATCCAGAACGAGGCGACCACGGAGATCCCCGTCCACCTCCTGTTCCGCGACGAGCCCCTGCCCTCGGCCGTGCCGCTGGGCCCGGCGGTCGTGGGACGCCGGCAGGGCACGGGGGAGCAGCCCCGGCTGCGGCGGCCGCCGGCCGCGAAGGCGCGTCTGGTGCCGCAGGTCGACCCCACCCTGGTGGAGCGGCCGGCGCGGGTGCTGCCCGGAGCGGTGGGGGTGCTCGCCGGTGCCTGCGCGCTGGCCGGCTGCGCGGTCACCTCGTGGTGGGCGGGTGAGCTGCCGTCCCTGGTGACGCGGGCGCTGCGGCTGCCGTCGTACGCCGGGGCGGGCCTGGGCCCCGCGCAGTGGGCGGCGTACGCGGGTGCGGTGGCGCTCGGCCTGTTCGGGTTCGGCGGGCTGGCCCGCGGCCGGACCGGGCGGGCGTGGGTGCTGGGCCTGTTCGGCCGTTACCGGGGGACCGTCCGGCGCACGGGACTGATGTGGGTGAACCCGCTGCTGCTGCGCCGCCGGGTCGACGTACGGCTGCGGCACTGGCGCAGTGAGCCGATGCCGGCGGCGGACGGCAACGGGGTCGCGCTGCGGGTGGTGGTCCTGGTGGTCTGGCGGGTGCGGGACGCCGCCCGGGCGACGCTGGGGGTGGACGACCACGAGACGTATCTGCGGGAGTGCGTGGAGGCGGCGCTCGTCCGGGTGCCGCTGGAGCTGCCGGGGACCGCGCGGGGCTCCGTCGACGCGGCAGGGGAGGCACTGACCCGGCTGGTCACGGCGGACGCGGCGCCGGTCGGGCTCGAGGTGTTCTCGGTGCAGCCGGTCCGGGTCGAGTACGCCCCCGAGGTGGCCGCGGCGATGACCCGCCGCCGTATCGCCGCGCTGGACGCGCAGCAGCGGGCGACGGTGCTCAGCTCGGTGGTCGACTCGGTCGAGGACACGGTGACCCGGCTGACCATGCGCGGGCTGGTCGAGCTCGACGACTACGAGCGCACGGCGCTGGTGAAGGACCTGACGGTGGCGTTCTGTTCGGGGCGGGGGGAAACGGCGTCCTGACGGCCCGCCGAACACGTTCCCCGATTGGTATGGACATGTTCAAGAGGCCGCAATAATCTGGAACTTGGTCTAGACCTGCACGGCTCACAGAACCTCCCCCACGTTCTCCAGGAGCGGCAGCATGCGCGAAAAGACCAGCTTGTATGCCGCCGTGGTGGGCCTCGCCACCGCCGGAGCCTTCGTGCTCTCCTCCGGTGGTGCCAGCAGCCACGGCTACACCGATCTCCCCATCAGCCGGCAGAAACTCTGCCAGAACGGCACCGTGACCGACTGCGGTGACATCCAGTGGGAGCCGCAGAGCGTCGAGGGGCCGAAGGGCTTCCCGGCCGGGGGCGCGGCGGACGGCCGGATCTGTTCCGGCAACAACACCCGCTTCGCCCAGCTCGACAGCCCCAGGACACCCTCCGGCGGCGCCTGGCCCGCCACCAGGGTGACGGGCGGTCAGAGCTACACCTTCCGCTGGCAGTTCACGGCGATGCACGCGACGACCGACTTCAAGTACTACGTCACCAGGCAGGGCTGGAACCAGAACCACAACCTCGCCCGCTCCGACCTGAACACGACACCGTTCCTCACGGTGCCGTACAACGGGCAGCGCCCGCCCTCCACGCTCTCCCACAGCGGCACGCTGCCGACCGGGCTCAGCGGTCGGCATGTCGTCGTCGCCGTGTGGACGATCGCGGACACCGGCAACGCGTTCTACGCCTGCTCCGACGTCACGTTCTGACCGTCGTCCGGCAGGGCCCGAGGACCGCGGCCCGGGCGCCCTCCGCGGGCGCCCGGGCCATCGGCCGAGAACTGAGCCTTTCTTGAGTCAGTTGGGCGCGCCCGGCGGGTAAGTTCCCCTCACCGGATGTACCTGACCTCGGGGGAAGCTCAATGGACGTGGTCTTCTATCTCTTGCCCGGCCTGATCATGGCCGGCGCCCTCTTCGCCGCGTACAGCGTGGTCCGCCGCTGGTTCCAGGTGCGCGGCGCCTGGAACAGCGGGCTCACCGCGGAGGCGCGCTGTCTGCGGACCTTCACGACGACCCACGGCGGCAGCGGCAACACCTCCGTGCGCACCGCGCTGCACCACGTCTACGAGTTCACCGCGCGCGACGGCCGGGTGGTGCGGTTCGAGGAGGAGGACGGCCCGGCGACCGTGGTGGAGGGCGACTACGTGACCGTCTACTACACCGACGGCCGTGACGTGGTGGCCACGGCGCACGAGCCGAGGCGCGGCAAGCTGGCGGCGACCACCTTCGGCCTCCTCGCGTTCCTCGGCGTCGTCGTCGTGTTCTGCGTGGGCTTCATGGTCCAGTACGCGGAGGTCTTCGGGAGCTCGGACTCCTCCGGCTTCTGAGAGCCGTCGCCCGGACAAGGGCGGAACGGCCGGCACACCCCTCGCCATCTGACGATACGTCAACTACCGTGCGCCCTCATGGAGTCCACGAGGCGTCGTACCACCGTCGCGGAGCTGGTCGGACAGGGGTGGGGCGACCACCGGCCGGGGTTGTGGTCGGAGGACCGGATCCTCACCCGGCACCAGGTCACCGCCGGGGCGGCCGCCCGCGCCGCCCTGCTGGCGGACCTGCTGCCCCCGGACGCCGAACCGCACGTCGGCGTCCTCCTCGACAACACCCCGGAATATCCCCTCTGGTTGAGCGCGGCCGCCCTGGCCGGGGCCGCGGTCGCCGGGATCAACCCCACGCGCCGCGGACCCGAACTGGCCCGCGACATCCTGCACACCGAGTGCCGCGTCCTGGTCACCGAACCCGCCCACCTGCCGCTTCTCACGGACCTCGAACTGCCGGGCGTACGCCTGCTGGTGACCGGCACCGAGGAGTACGACTCCCTCCTCGCCCCCTACGCCGGCGCCGAGCCCGACGTCTCCCGGGCCGCGCCGGGCGACCGGCTGCTCCTCTACTTCACCTCCGGTTCCACCGGCGCCCCCAAGGCCGCGATCTGCACCCAGGGCCGCCTGGCCGCCGCCGGCCGCTCGCTCGCCGACCAGTTCGGGGTGCGCGGCGACGACGTGCACTACATCTGCATGCCGATGTTCCACGGCAACGCGGTGATCGCCGACTGGGCACCCGCGCTCACCGCGGGCGCCGGCATCGCGCTGCGGCGCCGCTTCTCGGCCTCACGGTTCCTGACGGACGTCCGGGCCTACCGGGCGACGTACTTCACCTACGTGGGCCGCGCCGTGCAGTACATCCTGGCCACCGAGCCACGCCCCGACGACCGGGACAACCCGCTGCGCCTGGGCTTCGGCACCGAGGCGGGCGCGGTGGACGCGGCCGCCTTCCGGCGCCGGTTCGGGGTGCGGCTGGTGGAGGGCTACGGCTCCTCGGAGGGCGGGGCCGCGATCCAGTGGACGCCCGGCACCCCGGCCGGCGCGGTCGGCCGGGCGGCACCCGGCCTGGTGGTCCTCGAACCGGACACCGGCAGGGAGTGCCCGCCCGCCCTGTTCGACGAGACCGGGCGGCTGCTCAACGGCGACCAGGCCATCGGCGAGCTGGTGAACCGCGGCCCCAACCCCTTCGAGGGCTACTGGCGCAACCCCGAGGCCGACGCGGCCCGCCGGCGGGACGGCTGCTACTGGACCGGTGACCTCTTCTACCGGGACGCCGACGGCTACCTCCACTTCGCCGGCCGCGCCGACGACCGGCTGCGCGTCGACAGCGAGAACCTGGCGGCCGCGGTGATCGAGAACATCCTCGCCCGCTACGACGGCGCGGCCGCCGTCGCCGTCTACGCGGTGCCGGACCCGGTGGCCGGCGACCAGGTGATGGCGGCCCTCGCCGGGACCTTCGCCCCGCTGGAGTTCGCCGAGTTCCTGCTCGCCCAGCCGGATCTGGGCACGAAGATGGCACCCCGGTTCGTACGGGTCGTCGAGCGGATGCCGGTGACCGCCACGAACAAGATCCACCGAGCGGGCCTCAGACGGGAGGGCTTCCGGTGCGCCGACCCCGTGTGGTGGCGGCCGCCCGGGGAGTCCGCCTACCGCAGGCTGACCGGACAGGACACGGAGGAGCTGGTGACGCGGTACCGGGAGCGGGGGCGCGAGGCCCTGCTCGGCAGATAGACGGCACCCCGCGTCCCTCAGCCTCCGGTGGCGGATACCGGCGAAGGGGCCCGGTGCCGCGTCACCGGCGACGGGACCCGCCCTCGCCACTGCGGGCCGCCACGCATGGCACAGGGGACGTCTCGGCGAGACGAGACGGGTGAGCAGGCGTTCTATGTGTCCGCGCCTACCGGGAGTGTGCGCCGCTTGCCAGGTAGGGAAGAGGGCGCGGATGCGACTTCCTTGATCACCACGTTGCCCACCAACCGTGGCGGCGCCGCTTCAAGGGCCGTTTCATGGACTGCGAAGGCGAACCGGTCGCCTGCCGCCCAACCCTGCTCCTGGGCCCGCACCCATCTCAGTCCATCGTCCTCACTCTCCAAACGAGAGTTCGTCCAACGCCGCAGCTCGGGGTCCTGGTACTCCTCAACCAGCGCAGCAACGTCTTCCGCGCACCAGGGGCGAAGGACAAGAGCGGGAGCGGTCGCCGTCGCGGCAGACTTGAGTATGACGGGAGCGTTCACTGCCAGATCATATGCAGCATGGCCTTGATCTGACCTCGGCGACAGCACCGAGCACGGCCTGGTGTTGGAGATGCTCGCCGGGCCGCTGCCCGGCATCTACGACCCCACCGGCCCCGGCAAGCTGCTGTTCGGCTTCTTCGCCGCGATGGCGGTTGTCTCAAGCTCGCCGATCAAGCGTGGCTGTGACCTGGGCGGTCAGGTCAAGGACACTGTCTTCGACCTGGCCGCGTAACGCATTCGAGGGCCGGTTAGCACGGGCCGATCGTTACTGAAGAGCGACGCGGTGGACTGGGCTCGGGGGCTGGCTCACAGCCACCGGTTGGCTGCTTCGACGCTGTCGCCGCCGCTCGTGTTGAACGCGATTGCGGCCTGCGGCGCATGACGCCGAACCAGATTCACGACCTGCTCGAAGAGCGGCAGAAGCGGCTCCGGTTTGCGGATCCCACCCCCGATGACGACGACGTCCCAGTCGTGCTCGGACAGTGCTGCGACGATCGTCGACTCCGCCGACTCGTCCAGCCCGATCAGCGTCATGGACGCATCGATGGCGTGTTCGCCAAACCGGGTCAGTTCCTGATCGAGGGCCGCTCGGATGCTGTCTCCGTCCATGCCGGGCACTGCACGCGGGTCGATTCCAAGAACGAGAACACAAGGCATGTCGATGAGGACGATCAGGCGGCTGCCAAGGTTCCCGATGCACGAGGCCCGACGCACCAGAAGGACGACCCCCTCTGGGGAATCACGTGAAGTCAGCCTGGGCCATGACGTGCTCGGCCACGGCTCGGGGCAGCAGAGGCGGCGCCGTGGGGTAGTCCTCGGGGACGAAGGCCGCGCTGCCCGGCAGTGTCTCGTCCCAGCGGTGCACCCGGATCGTGCGCAGGAAGGTGTTCAGGTTGCTGATGTGCGCGTTGTGCGTGCTGCGCCGCCCATCGCGGCATGGAGATCGGCCAGGTAGCGGTCGAGCAGGGCGCGGTCGACCTGGGCTGATCTGGCAGACCTCGGGCAATGGTGACGGAACGGGCAACGGCGCCGTGGACGTCTGCCATGCCGGCATCGGCGGGCTCCCGGACCGCTTCCACTGCCGCCAGTGGCGTTGACACATGCCGTGGCTGTGGAGTCCGTAGCGGCAGCCGTCGACCGCGCAAGCGTTCAGCGGCCGGTGTCCGACCCAGCCTGCGGGCGTGGTCTCCAGGAACGTCTCCAGGTCGGGCCTCCCCTCGCGGGTCCAGCGCACCGAATGTCCCCAGCACATGCGGTTGCTGCGGGCCGGCCGGTCGCAGCCCTCAACAGCGCAGGCCGGGCCGCCGAGGACCGGGTGGCGGGGGTCGAAGGCCAGGCCGTCTTGCCGGAACTCGGGGCGGATCGCGGACATGAGCTTTCACGGCGCCGTCAGCCCCTCGTCGGCATCCGACCCCGAAAACGATCTGGGCGCTCTCCCCGAGAGGAGAACGCCCAGATCGCAGATGGTGCGCCGCCAGGGACTCGAACCCCGGACCCGCTGATTAAGAGTCAGCTGCTCTAACCAACTGAGCTAGCGGCGCATGACCCTCGCCGTCCGCTTCACGCGGTCGGCGACGGAAAAATACTACCTGCTGCGCGGGGGTGCTTCCGACCATTTCCCGGGGGTCCCGGGGGGCGCCCCGGAACCCCGTACAGGGTCTGGATCAGGTCTGGATCGCCAGTGACAGGAGGAGCGGTGCCGCGTTGCGGTTGAGGGCGTCCGCGGCCTGGCGCAGCCGGTGGGCGTGCTCGACCGGGAGGGACAGCGCCAGGCAGCCGACCGCGGAGCCGGCCGTGATCGGGACGGCCGCGCAGACCGTACCGATCGCGTACTCCTGGAGATCCAGGTGGGGCACGGTCGGCGGCTGGGACTCCAGCCGGGAGAGCAGCAGCCGGTCGCTGGTGATGGTGCGCGAGGTGAGGCGGGCCATCTTGTGCCGGGAGAGGTGGTCGCGCCGACCGTTGTGGTCGAGCTGGCCGAGGAGGCTCTTGCCGACCGCGGTGGCGTGGGCGGAGTGCCGGAAGTCGACCCACTCGTTGACCGAGGGGGCGGCGGGGCCGTCGGCGTACTGCGAGATGGTGACCTCGCCGTCGACGTACCGGCTGATGTAGACGGCGGCGCCGAGCGAGTCGCGCAGCCGGTCGAGGGTGCTCTGGAGCTTCTCGCGCAGGGCCGCCTCCCGGTCGTGCGCGGAACCCAGGCGGGTGAGGGCGTCGCCGGTGACGTACGCCCCGTCGGCGCCCTGCTCCACGTATCGTTCCCGGCGCAGCATCCGCAGGAGCGTGGTCAGTCGCTCCGGGCTGAGGCCGGTGTGCCGGGCGAGGCCGGCGTCGGTGACTCCGGTGGTGTGCCGTGCCACGGTCTCCAGGACACGCAGTGCGTCCTGGGCCGAGTGGTACGGCGCGGTCGGCTCGTGCTTCAGCGCCACGGTGTTTCCCCCTGCGCTCGCTTCTTGGGCCGCGATCCGGACAGCGGATCAGTTCCACGATAACGGCCAAAAGGCCGGTTCGGAGCGGGTGTTGACGAGATTCCGACCTCCCCATCAGCGACCCAGGCACACTGGCACATGCCAGGGTCATGACCCAGGCGGCGGACCTCGCGTCATGGCGCCTTCACTTCCTGTAGCCGCAGGACCGCGATGCGAAATCCCGGACCCGGCCGCACCGCGGGCCGCCGGTGGCCCGGTGGAACCAGTCCGGCGGCTCGGTGGCCCTTGGCCCGGCCGCGCGGCCGACTCCGGGTGCGCCCGTCGTGCTCGGTTCGCCGAGGACTCGGCGCGCCGGCGTCGTGCCGCAGCGCCCGGCGCCCCGGTGGCCTACGGGTCGTCGACCCGGCCGGTGCCGCGCTGCTTCGGCCCGCCGCGCCGCGGGCGGACTGCCGCACCCCCGGTCGGCGCCTGTGCGCCCCCTGCCGCTGGGCCGGCTCGGACCCCGTCGCCGGGGGTTCGCGGGACCCCCGTTCAGCGCCCCCGTACGTAGCCGCGTTGTTTGTCGACCGTGTTCGGGAGGGGGCGGCCTGCTTCCCAGCGGTCGTAGAAGTCGACGAACTGGGCGCCGAGTTCGTCGCGCCAGCCGACCGTGTCGCCACTCATGTGGGGGGACACCAGCAGGTTGGGGACCTGCCACAACGGGCTGTCGGGCGGGAGGGGTTCGGTGGCGAAGACGTCCAGGGCCGCGCCCGCGATCCAGCGTCGGGTGAGCGCGTCCACGAGTGCCTCCTCGACGACCAGCTGTCCTCGGCCGACGTTGACGAAGCGGGCCGAGGGCTGCATGACGCCGAACCGGTGCCGGTCGAACATGCCGCGGGTCGCCTCGGTGAGCGGCGCGGCGGCGACCACCCAGTCGGCGCGGGCCATCAGGCGGTCCAGGTCCTCGGGGCCGTGGATGCCGGTGGCCGGGGCGCGCCCCACCAGGGCCGTCCGTACGTCGAGCGCCCTGAGGGTGCGGGCGATCGCGCGTCCGATGGGGCCGGACCCGACGACGACGGCGCGGGTTCCGGCCACCCGCTGCGACTCGCGGTGACGCCAGGTCCGTTCCCGCTGGAGGTCCCACGTCCTCGGCAGGTCCTTGGCCATCGCGAGGACCAGACCGGCGACGTACTCGGCGACGGGCTGGTCGAAGACGCCGCGCGCGTTGGTCACCACGGTGTCGTCGGCGGCCAGTTCCGGGCACAGCAGGTGGTCGACGCCCGCACTCGCCGTGTGCACCCAGCGCGGCCTGCGGCCCTCGCCGGGCCAGGCCGCGCGGACGGCGCGCGAGGTGAAGTCCCACACGAGCAGCACGTCCGCCCGTGGCAGCAGGGCGGCGAGCGTCGACTCGTCCGCGTGCTCGATCCGCGCCCGGCCGGTGAGCCGGCCGAGGCGGGGGAGCGGCTCGGCGTCGAGGACGAGAACCGTGGGGAGGGGAGCGGGATCGGCCATACGGAACCGTATCTCCAGGTGGCGGGCCCTCTGACGGGCGGCGCGGAGCGACCACGTTGGCACCCGGACCCCCGACCGTCAACACACGCGTCCGTACGGCCTGTTGCCCACCCGCCGCCACCGCGACCCCGGGCGCCGGGCGCGGACCGGACGGACCCGTGAGGGCCGGCGGACGCGTGCCTCGACGGGACGCGGGGGGAGGGGCGCGGCGCCGACTGGGTACCCGAGTCGTGGGGCCGTGCCGGACGCCGGTCGATCCGGCGGCGCGACCCGGCCCCGTACCGCCGGAAGCGCCGGACGAAGAACAGCAGTGGGAAGGCTGGACATGACAGCACTCGGACTCCTCTACCCGGGCCACGCCGCGGAGGACGACTACCAGCGCATCGAACAGCTCCTGGGCAGCGACATCCGGGTGGACGTGGTCCACACCGACCTGGGCGAGGACGCGCGCGGGGTGGACGCGCTCCGCGAGACGGGGGCACCACAGCGGCTGGCGGCGGGCGTCGAGCGACTGCGGATGTCGGGCGCCGAGGCGGTCGTCTGGGCCACTACGAGCGGCAGCTTCGTGCACGGCTGGGAGGGCGCGCAGGACCAGGTTCGCGCCCTCGCCCAGGCGGCCGGCCTGCCCGCCTCCTCCACCGCCCTCGGCTTCGTGCACGCGGCTCGGGAGCTCGGGGTGCGGCGGGTCGCGGTCGGGGCGACCTACCCGGACGACGTGTCGGCCCTGTTCGCGGACTTCCTGCGGGCGGGCGGAGTCGAGGTGGTCGCCGTGAGCGGCTCCGGGACCGCCTCGGCGGCGCGGGCCGGCACCTGGGGCGAGGCCGAGCTGTTCGCGCTGGCGCGGGCCGCCGGACACGAGGACGCGGAGGCGGTCCTCCTCCCGGACGCGGCCCTGCACACGGCGGCCCACCTCCCCGCCCTGGAGAAGGAGGTGGGCAAGCCGGTCCTCACGGCGAACCAGGTCACGGTGTGGGAGGGGCTGCGCCTGGCGGACCGGCGGGTGAACGCGCCGGCGATGGGCGCGCTGTTCACCCGCGAGCCGCTCGTGCAGGCGTAGGACCCACCGGAGCCCCGGAGCGAAAGCTCCGGGCTCCGGTGGGCTGGCTCCGGTGGGCTGGCTCCGGTGGGCTGGCTCCGGTGGGCTGGCTCCGGTGGGCTGGCTCCGGTGGGCTGGCTCCGGTGGGCTGGCTCCGGTGGGGT
>NZ_JBWKDW010000009.1:47200-126356 GCF_056435735.1 Streptomyces sp. NPDC043878 | reverse complement strand
GGCTCGCCGGCGGTGTGGCCCGCGGGCGGCGGAGCGTCTGGCAACCTCGCGCCCCGCCGTGCCCTGCCGTGCCCTGCCGTGCCCTGCCGCGCCCCCGCCCCGCCCCGCCCCGGTCGGCCCGCGGGCGGAGCAGCGTGCGGCAACCATGCGCCCCGCCCGCTCCCGGGAATAAAGCGGAGTCACCCTCCTGTTACGGGGGAAGGACCGCAGACGCCCGAACAGCAGGAGGCATCCACCGTGACCGCAGACGAGATCCGGGGCACCACCCACGGCAGCGCTCCCACCCCCCTCTCCGTCCTGGACCTGGTCACCGTCGGCGCGGGCCGCACCGCCGGCGACGCCCTCCGCACCAGCGTCGCGCTGTCCCGCCTCGCGGAGTCCCGGGGCTTCCACCGCTACTGGGTCGCCGAGCACCACTCCATGCCGGGCGTCGCCTCCTCGTCCCCGGCCGTGATCCTGGCCCACCTCGCCGCCCACACCGACCGCATCCGCCTCGGCTCGGGCGGCGTCATGCTGCCCAACCACGCGCCGCTCGTCATCGCCGAGCAGTTCGGCACGCTGGAGGCCATGGCCCCGGGCCGGATCGACCTCGGCCTCGGCCGCGCCCCCGGCACCGACGGCGCCACCGCCGCCGCCCTGCGCCGCTCCGAGCGCCTCGACGAACAGGCCGACGACTTCCCGCAGCAGCTTGCCGAACTCGTCCGCTTCCTGGACGACGACTTCCCCGACGGCCACCCCTACCGCCGTGTCCACGCCGTCCCCGGCCCGATCCAGGCGACCTCGCCCGGCGGTGTGCAGTCCCCGCACCGGCCGCCCGTCTGGCTGCTCGGCTCCTCCGGCTTCAGCGCCCGCCTCGCCGGTGTCCTCGGCCTGCCGTTCGCCTTCGCACACCACTTCTCCGCACAGAACACCGTCCCGGCCCTGGACCTGTACCGGGAGTCGTTCAAGCCGTCCGCCGTACTCGACGAGCCGTACGCCCTCATCGGGGTCTCCGCGCTGGCCACCGAGGACGAGCGGGAGGCCCGCCGCCAGGTCCTGGCCGCCTCCCTGAACATGGTCCGCCTGCGCACCGGCCGACCGGGCCTGGTGCCCACCCCGGAGGAGGCGGAGGCGTACGAATTCAGCTCGATGGAGCGGGAGTTCATCAACTCCTGGAACGCCAACGTCGTCCACGGCACCCCCGACGAGGTCCGCTCCGGCCTCGACGACCTGCACAAGCGCACGGGCGCCGACGAGTTGATGATCACCTCCCACGCGCACGACGGCGACCTGCGGCTGCGCTCGTACGAACTGATCGCGGACGCCTACGGACTGCCCACCGTCTGAGCCCCGCGCGGCTCAGACCTGGGGGCAGGCCCGCACACCCAGCAGTCCGGAGATACGATCCGGCGGCACCGGCCGCGAGTACAGCCACCCCTGACCGGTGTCGCAGCCGATCCGGCGCAGCCGTGATGCCTGCGCCGACGTCTCCACGCACTCCGCGGTGACCGTCAGCCCCAGCCGGTGGGCCAGCTGGATCATCGCCTCGACGATGACCTCGTCGGCCGGGTTCGGCGCGACGCCCGCCCCCTCGTACTGGAAGCCCCGGACGAAGGACCCGTCCAACTTCAGTACGGACACCGGCAGTCGGCTGAGATAGGCGAGGTTCGAGTAGCCGGTGCCGAAGTCGTCGATCGCGATCCGCACGCCCATGTCGCTGAGGGCCTGGAGTGCCTGCAACGGCTGCCCCGCCGAGCCCATCACCGCGGACTCGGTCAGCTCCAGTTGCAGCAGATGCGGCGCGAGGCCCGTCTCCTCCAGGATCTCCGCCACGTCCGCGACCAGGTCCGAGTCCCACACCTGACGGACCGCCACGTTCACACTGACGAAGATGGGTGGCTCGTCGGGGTGGTCGACCTGCCAACTGCGGGCCTGGCGGCAGGCGGTGGCCAGTACCCACCGGCCCAGTGGCACGATCGAGCCGTCCTCCTCGGCCAGTGCGATGAACCGATTCGGCGGCAGCATCCCGAACTGCGGGTGCTGCCAGCGCACCAGCGCCTCCACCCCGCGCAGCCGGCCGTCCTCCATGCCCACCAACGGCTGGTACTCCAGCCGGAACTCGCCGCGCTCGATGGCCGGGCGGAGCGTGGAGGCCAGTGCCTGACGGGTCATGCGGTGGGCGTTGCGTTCCGGATCGAACAGCGTCCAGCGGGATTTGCCGTCGGCCTTCGCCCAGTACAGCGTCGTGTCGGCGGCCTGCATCAGACCCGTGGCACTGGTGCCGGCCGCGTGCCGTTCCACCACTCCGATCGACGCCGACAGCGACAGCCGCTGCCCGGCGATGTCGAACGGCGCCTGGAGCGACTTCAGTACGGCCTCGGCGAGATCGGCGAGCTGCTCGGTGCCCGTCGAGTCCTCGACCAGCAGGGCGAATTCGTCGCCGCCCAGCCGGGCGACCAGCGGGGCACTCGTGCGGGCGTGGCCCGCCTCGTCGGCGCAGCGGGTGAGGCGTTCGGCCACGGCGGCCAGCAGCCGGTCGCCGACCCGGTGCCCGAGCGTGTCGTTGACGGCCTTGAAACCGTCCAGGTCCAGGTAGCACAGCCCGATCCGGCCGGTGCCGCTCTCCTCGTACGACTCCGCCTCCAGGGCGGCCGAGAGACGCTCGAAGAACAGGGTGCGGTTGGGCAGCCGGGTCACCGGGTCGTGCATCTGCAAGTGCCGCAACCGCGCCTGGAGTTCACGCCGGCCGCTGATGTCGGCGACGGACACCAGGACGCCCTGCTCCTCGTCCGGCAGGGGTGTCACGGTGACCTGCACCCACAGGGAGTGCCCGTCGGGATGCTTGAGCCGGCGGGTGCAGCGCAGTCTGGCCTGGCGGCCGCGCAGCATCTCGCGGTAGGCGTGCCAGGTGCGGGCGTCGGACGCCAGGTCGACCAGGTCGGCCGCCACACGTCCGGCGAGCGCGTCCTCGCCGGTGCCGAGCAGGGTGCCGAAGGCGGCGTTGGCGCTGACCACCAGGCCGTCCCGGCCGGCCACCGCCATCGCCAGCGGGGCGGCGGAGAAGGCAGAGCGGAAGCTCGCCGGTGAGGTGGGTGAGGCCGAGGGCGCCGGTGGGGCCGGCGCCGTACCTGATGGTGGCTCTACGTGACTCTCTGTGACGGCCGGCCGGATGAGGTCTGCCGCGGGCGTCGGCCCTTCGGACGTTCCGCTCACCGCTCACTCCCGCAGTGCACTCGGTCTTCGGATGGGTCTCGTCGGGATGGCCGGCCGGGTGGAGGATCGGCCGCCCGGGCCGTGTCCGTGCAGGAAAGGTCAGGAAAGTGTGCCGATCATAGAGGTTGGCCCCCGGCCCTTCCAGCCACTGTCCAGTGTCGCCGAAGCTGCGGCCGTTCTGACAGATCGTTTCTGCCCGCAGCTGGACGGGTTCTTGGGCCCTCTGACCGGTTGTGACGTTCCGTGAGCGTTTCGGGGGTGTCGTTTCCGACGGTCAAGGCGTCCTCTCACTCTTCTGGTGCAGACAAACAGGACGCAGTACTACAAATACACACAAGCTGGGTGGCGGTGTCCCGCGAACCGCTCCCGGAGGTCCACGTGCCGCGTCAGCTCCCTCTCAGGGCACTCACCCGTGAGGCCGTCGAGCGGTTGGGCCGAGTGGGCGCCCGGCCCCGACTGCGCAGCACCGCGGCCGTGTTCACCACCATGTCGGCGCTGGCCGCCACCTCGATCCTGACCGGCCCGTCGGTCGCCGAGCCGTTCGCCTCGTCACCGTGCGCCCTCCGGCGTACGACCGCCCACCACTCGGAGGGGCTGGACACCTGGAACGCGGACTATCCGCGCCCGGCCCGCGCCCTGGACGCCGTGATGGTCTTCCTGTCCTTCCCGGACGCGGCCCCGCGCACCACCCCCGCCGAACTGGCCGCCGACCACTTCCCGGCCACCAGCCGCTTCTTCGAACACGCCTCCTACGGCAGGTTCACCCTGCGCCCGCACCCGCTGCGGCGGTGGATCCGGATGCCCCGGCCCTCGACCTCGTACGCCATACGGCGGGACTGGAGCCCCGTCCACCGGGCCGACTATCTGCGTGACGCCCTCGCCGCGGCCGACCCGTACGTCGACTTCTCGCGCTACGAGGTCGTCTACTTCGTCGCCGACCCGGACGCGCCCGGCGTGGACTCGGACGCCACGAAGGTGGTGAACCTGGACACCCCGCTGCGGGCCGACGGCACGGACATCCGGCGGGTCGTCACGGTGTTCGAGAAGCATCCGCCGGACCGGCTCGTGCTGGCCCACGAGACCGGGCACGTCTTCGACCTGCCCGACCTGTACCACCGGCCGGTGGACGGCAAGGGCGACTGGGACACGTACGTCGGCGACTGGGACCTGATGGGCAGTCAGTTCGGCCTCGCGCCCGACCTGTTCGCCTGGCACAAGTGGAAACTCGGCTGGCTGGAACCCCGTCAGGTCACCTGTGTACGGGGACCCGGCCCCACGGTGCTGACGCTGGAACCGCTGGGCGCGCGGCCCGGCGTCCCGGTCGTGGGCGCCGCCGGGGCGCCGGCCTTCGGCCCGGGGCGCGGCGTCAAACTCGCGGTGGTGCGGACAGGCCCCGACAGCGTGCTCGCCTTCGAGGCGCGGGGGCCGGTGGGCGACGACGCCGCCGCCTGCCGGCCGGGCGTTCTCGTCTACCGGGTGCGCGGCGGGGAGGAGTCCGGCGGCGGTCCCGTCCAGGTGATCGACGCCCACCCGCGCACCGAGGCGTGCTGGGAGAACTCCGTCTACCCGCCGCTCGCTGACGCGCCCGTCGCGCTCGGCGAGACCTTCACCGTGCCGGGCGACGGTGTCCGCGTGAGGGTGGAGGGCCGGACGCCCTCGGGAGCGTGGACGGTGAGCATCACGCCCCGCTGAGGCACGATCGCGCGACAACGCGGAAGGCGAGGACGGTTCGCGTCACCGCGAACTGTCCTCGCCCTCGTCATTGTGCGCCGCCAGGGACTCGAACCCCGGACCCGCTGATTAAGAGTCAGCTGCTCTAACCAACTGAGCTAGCGGCGCCTGCTGACGTCGTAGACCTTAGCATCCTGATCGGCGGGAGGAAAAATCGAAATCCGTACCGCCGCACGGGTCGCCCGCACGGCCGCCCACAGCAGGATCTCCGGGCCCGGCAGCCAGGGACGACAGGTGTCCGGGGCCACCAGCCAGCGGCCGTCGAGCCGGGTTCGGGAGCGGGTGGCGCCCAGGGGTGGCGGCACGGTCACCGCGTCGCCGGTGCCGTGGCACAGCAGGGGCGGGATCGCGCCCGTGCGGGCGCACTCCCCGTCCGGAGTGCCCCACTCCTCCCAGCGCATCAGCGACGGCAGCCGCTGGGCCGTGCCCGGCGCGGCGAACAGCAGCATCCGCCCCCGGTCCGCCGCGACCGGCCCCGACCCCGGGCCCTCGTCCCACAGGCGGTCGACCATCCGGCGCCCGAACACCACGGGAGCGCTGACCACGTCGAAGACCGCGCCGCAGGGGAGCACGACCGGCGCGTCCGGCCGTTCCGCCCACAGCGACAGCGTGCTGCGGGGATGGGGTCCCGCCGAGGCGAGCCAGGCGGCACCGTCCGGGGTGACCCCCGAGGCGTCGGAGCGGTCGGCGAAGGACTCGGCACGTGTGCGGCTCATGCCGACTACATCTACCGGCCGTGAGCCCACCGCTCCCGAGGGTTACCGGAAACCGGGACAGGGGAGAGAGGAGGGGAGTATCTTGCCCGCCTGGCATATGCCATAGAGGGATTGCCCGAGAGGTACGACCTCTCGGCACCCTGTAGGGGCGAACCCGCTGCGGGCTTTCCCGGTGCGGGTCCGGGGTTCTCCGGCACGGGGGGTTTTCCCGGTACGGGGCGCGGCGCCCGCCGCCCCCTGCTCACACCGGGTCGACGTGCCCCGTACCCTCGACGGCGCCGCTCAGCAGGTCCCGGCCGAACTCGACCATCCGCTTCGCGTAGTCCTCGGTCCACTCGGCCCGCTCGGCGATGTCCGCCGGGGTCAGCCGGTCGAAACGGCGGGGGTCCGCCAGCTGCGCCGCGGCGATCGCCTGGAACTCCACCGCACGGTCGGTCGCCGCGCGGAAGGCGTGCGTCAACTCCGTCGCCCGGGCCAGCAGCGCCCGGGGGTCGTCGATCGACTCCAGGTCGAAGAAGTGCTCCGGGTCGTCGGCCACCTGGGTGGGCTCGAAGAGCAGGGGCGCGGGGCGTAGCCGCGGTTCGTTCCGACGCGGCGTGGGCTCCGCCATGTCTTCTCCTCCTCGTGTGTTGCCGGTGGCCCGTCTGCGGAGCGGACCACCGTCCATTGTCCCGCGCCCGCGCAAGGGGGCCCGGAACGCTCCGCCACTCCCAAGCCCGCGAACCCCCGGGATGTTCCCCCGGCCGGGATCAGGGCCGCCAGGACACCCGGTGCTCCGCCAGCCTGGCCAGCACGGAGTGGTTGGCCTCCCAGCCGTCCGGGAACTTCACGACCATGCCCAGCTGCACCGGCTCCGTCGACGGATAGTCGTCCAGCAGCTCGCTCACCCCGGCCCGGCACACCACGATGCAGGCGTGCCGGTGGCGGGAGGCCAGGACACACAGCCGGCCCGTCTCCAGGTGGAAGGCGGTGGCGTCGGGACGGCCGGAGAGGGGATGCAGGACGACCGTGACGTCGTACTCACGGCCCTGGAGGCGGTTGGCGGTGTCCACGGTGACGTCGGTGACAGCGAGTCCGGCCAGGGCCGCCCGGACCGCCGCGGCCTGGTCCCGGTGCGCGGTGCCGACCGCGATCCGGCCGGCGGTCAGCGCGGCGGGGTCGGCGGAGCGCTCCGAGGTGGCCGCGCCACCCCGGTCCAGCAGACGCCGTACGACCGTCGCCACCGCCCGGACCGCCTCCGGGTCGGTCCGCGGGGTGTGCCGCGCGGGCAGCTCCAGCAGGCCCCAGCCCGCCTCGGCGGCCTCGTCGATCACCCGGTCGGGGCCGGAGCCGTCCGAGGGGACGGCGAAGGCGAGCCGCCGGTCGCCGTGGGCGGTGCCGCTGCGGAACGGCGTGAACGGGTAGAAGGCGTCCGAGACCAGGGGCGCCGCCGACGCCGGCAGGCGCCAGGACACCGGCAGCCGGTGCTGCGGCAGCTCGGGGTTGTGCGCCAGCAGGGTGGTCACCGCGGAGGCCGACGGGTCGTACGACAGGCCCGCCCACTGCTCGGCGCCGACGATCGAGAACGGGTCCAGCTGGCCCGGGTCGCCCACGAACAGGGCGTGTTCGAACAGACCGGCGACGGCGAGCAGGGCGTCCGAGCGCATCTGGTACGCCTCGTCCACGATGGCGTGCCGCCATGGCTCGTCGACCTTGACGTGCGCCCACTTCGCGGCCGTGGAGACGACCACCGGAAGCCCGGCGAGGTCGGAAGCCTTGGCCGAGGCGCGGACCCCGGGCAGCGCGTCGAGCACCTTGTCGTAGGGGTCGGCGTCGCTGCTGTGCAGGCGGCCCACCGGCAGGTCGGGACTCTTCTCGGCGAGCCGGACGACCAGGTCGTCGACCTGGGCGTTGGTCTGCGCGACGACCATCAACGGGCGCCCCGCCTCGGCCAGTTCCAGAGCGGCGCGCACGACGAGCGTGGACTTCCCGGCGCCCGGCGGGGAGTCCACGACCACGCCCCGGTGGGCGCCGTGCAGGGTGTCGCCGAGGATCGCGTCGGTGGCCCGGCCCGCCTCGGCCCCGGGATCGAAAGCGGTCCGGGCGGTCACAGGACGTCCTCCGGGGTCGGCGGGTCGGCGGGTTCCGGTACGGCCGCGAGCTCGCCCGGCGGGCCACCGTGCGTCCACGGGGTCTGCTCCGGGTCGGGCAGCTTCGCCCCGCCGCGCTGCTCGTGCTCGAAGAGCGTGAAGCAGACCAGGTCGCCCTTCTCGGGCACCGACCCCGTCTCGGGTTCCTTGCCGCGGCCCATCTTGTCGACGATCCGCAGGACCAGGAGAACGGTGTCGTCGTCCCCTTCGCCGCGACCGCCGGTCCCCTCCCGGGCGCCGTCCGCGGGTTCCGTGCCGACGAACTCGGCGGCCTGCGGCTTGCCGCCCAGCGAGCGGAACACCTTGGCGCGCTCGGCGAGGTGCGGCCGGTCCTGCGTGCGCACGGTCACCAGCGGGCGCGGGCTGGGCCGCCTGCTCTCGCTGTACGCCATGACGACATCGGTGACCTCCCCCGCGAACGCCTCCCCGGCCAGCCGCCGCCCGGCCATCACCAGCGGATCGTCCAGCGCCTCCTGGGCCTCCAGGCGGGCCTGTTCGCGCTCGCGCGTGGCGAGTTTGTTCGCCGCGGTCACCGCGTCGTCGCGGCGCGGCTGGGGCGGCTCCCCGGCGACGACCCGGTCGCGGTGGCCGGTGAACGACCAGCGGTCGCGCGTCCACCGCTCCTCGACGTGCGCCCCCTCCGGCAGCTCCCGCAGCAGGTCGAGGCCGCGCCACACGGCGTCCCAGGTGGGCCGGGTGCGGCTCTCGACCAGGTCGCGGATGGCGCGCTCGGCGGTGGTCAGCGCGCCGAGCCGGTCGTCCGCCTCCAGACCGTCCACGGCGGCGGCCAGCGCGGTGCGGGCCCGGTCGTAGCGCTCGATGGCGGGGGCGAGCAGTCTGTTGTCGAACGCCGGGTCGGTGGCGGGTCCCGCGGGCGGGCACAGCAACTGGCCCTGGCCGTCCCGGGCCAGCTCGGCCCTGCGTGCGGCCTCCGCGCCCGCCCATCCCTCCGGCGGGTCGATCCAGGCGAGCAGCGCGCCCAGGTGCTGGTCCTCCAGGCTGGACTGGCCGGTCGCCCAGTGCCGCGACAGCAGCTCCGTCATGGCCGCGAGCAGCGAAGAGCCGGGTACCCGGGCCCGCTCCCCGAAGTGGGTCAGCCAGCGGCCCAGCAGCGGGACGCGGGGCGGCGCGGGGTGCGGCGCCTCCGGGTCCTCGTCCGCCGTACGCCGGAAGCGCGTGGAGCGTCCCAGCAGGCGCACCAGCTCGATGCCCGCGCGGCTCGGAAGGATCAACTGGGGTGCGTCCGCGCAGAGTTCGACCTCGACTTTGACCCGTTTGCCGGTCTCCGGGTCCGTCTCGCCGCGCTCGGCGGCCTCGACGACACCGGCGTAGGAGTCGACGTGGGGCAGGACGATGTCGGCCAGCTCGGCCAGGAACGCGAACCGCAGGTCGCGGTCGCGCGGCTGTGGTACGACGAGCAGGTGCGGTGCGTTCCGGTCGGTGCCGACCAGCGCGCCGAGCGGGGCGCCCGCCTCACCGGCGGTGATGAGCGGCACGAGGACCATGGGCCGGTCGGACAGGTGGCGGTGGCGGACGGTTGCGGCGGGCTGGGCGCGGCCCGTGCTGACGGCTTCGAGGCGGGCCAGGGTGGAGATCAACGACATCCGGCGGCCTCCTGGCCGAGCGCGGCCGGCCGGTCCGCACGCGCGCGGTGGCCGCCGACTCCGGTGTCCGCGGGGGGCCGGTGTCCGCCGAGGGCCTCCGCGCGCAGCCTGGCCGCCCTGCGCAGGGCGGCCACCGCCGGATCGTCCGGGTCGCCCGCCTCGCCGCGGGCCGCGGCCAGGACGTCCTCGACGGTGGTCAGGCCGCCCAGTTCCGCGCGGACCGGGCGGCCGAGTGTGGTGACGGCGCCGGCCGCGCGGGAGCGCTCGCGGCAGTGGAAGGCGAGCTCGCACGCGGAAAGGCACTCGGGCGCGTACGTGGCCGGGACGGACTCGACGGCGGCGGTCAGCTCGGCGGCGGGCAGGCCCGGGGCGAAGCAGGTGCCCTCGGGGAGCAGGTCGGCGATGTCCTGGATGCGGGTGAGGCGGGCCAGCTGCCGGCCGGTGACCGCGCGCTGCTTGCGGACGTCGACGGCGGACGCGGTGGCCAGGTTGGAGAAGTCCTTCGGACAGACCAGCAGGACGCGATGACGCACGCGCGGGGCGACGCCCTCCGCCCGCACCCCGCCTGCGGCGGGTTCGGCCGGTTCCGCGCCGAGACGGGCGGCGGCCTCCTCCAGCGCGAGCACGTACACCGCGGCCTGCCGGGCGGCCGCGCCGACCTTCGAGGGGTCGGCGGACCCGTCCAGCATCGGGAAGGACTTGATCTCCACGACCGTCCAGCTGCCGTCGGGGTGCACCACCACCGCGTCCGGTTCGAGGAAGGCGGGGGAGCCGGCCACGTCGAGGGCGAGCATCGGGTGGTCGAGCAGGGTCCAGCCGCCGGACGCGGTCGCCTCGCGCAGCGCCAGGGCGGTACGCGCGGCGCGGCCCTCGGGGCCGATCGCGGCGAGGTCGGGCACCGCCGCGTCCGCCGGGGGCGGAGCACCCGGGTCGAGCTTCTCGCGCACCAGCCGCAGCAGTTCCGCGCCGCCGTCCGCCTTGACCCGCGCCTCGAACGCGTTGCCCCGGGTGAGCGCGAACTGTGACTGTCCGAAGGCGGACGGCGAACCGAGCGCGCTCGCCAGATTCGCCTTGTCCACCCCGGCGCCGTCGAGGATGGCGCGCCGGTTGCAGCCCGGGTTCGCGGCCAGGGCCGCGAGGGCGCGGGCGTCCAGCGCCTTGGCGGGTACGTCGGGACCGCGCAGGTCAGCGAGCCGCTGCCGGAGTCTCGTCCCCCGCGTCCGTGGGAGAGGTACCCGGCTCGGCTCCGGAACCGACCCGTGACTCGCGCTGCCGTGGAATTCGCTCACCCACGGAAGTCTGGCATCCGGCACTGACAATCGGGGCCACCGTGTCACGTGAGCTCGTCGCGACGGGTGAGCCGTCGCCCTCGAACCGCGTCCTGACCCGGGCGGCGCCCCGCAGCACGTACGGCGCGAGCAGCAGACCGACACCCATCGCCGCCGCGCCCGCGACCGCGTCGAGGAAGTAGTGGTTCGCGGTGCCCATCACCACGAGCGTGGTCAGCAGCGGGTAGGCGACGCCCAGGACCTTCGTGGTACGCGTCCCGCCGTGGCGCCACAGCATGACCCCGCACCACAGGGCCCAGCCCACGTGCAGGCTGGGCATGGCCGCGTACTGGTTGGTCATGCCGCCCATGCCGCGCGGCGCGCTGGCCTCGCCGCCCCACCAGCCGTACGAGCTGTACTGGGCCATCGTGTCCACGAACCCGTGGCCCGCCGAGAGGAGACGCGGCGGGCAGGTCGGCAGCAGGGTGAAGCCGATCAGGCCGATGAACGTCGACGTCATCAGCCAGGTGCGGGCCGTGCGGTAGTGCGCGGCACGCGAGCGGAACAGCCAGATCAGGATCGCCGGCGTGACGAGGTAGTGCAGCGAGGCGTACCAGAAGTCGGCCGGCACGCCGATCCAGCTCTCCCGGGTGAACAGGCGGTTGAGCGGGTGCTCGGCGTTGAGGTGCAGGACCTTCTCGACCCGCAGGATGGTCAGCCCGTGGTCGACGGCACTGGTCACGTCCCCGCGCGCGAGGAGCCGGCCGGCCGAGTAGCAGGCGTAGACGAGGACGATCAGTGGCAGCTCGGTCCACCAGCGCAGGGGGGTTCGTGGGCCTGCCTCGATGCCCGGTGTCTCGGTCTGCGGCATCCGATCGCCCTCCCCCTTCGTCCCTGTGCGGCCTCCGGTAGTCCGGCCGTGCCACTTTACGGCGCATGTGCCCGCCCCTGGTGGGGCACCCCCGTGTGATTCCCCACGGGCGCCCCGGCCCTCGAAGACGCAGGGATCGGCCGCCGGGTTGCCCCCGCCAAGGGTGCGAGATGATGGAAGTCCTCCGCTTGTCTTTTCCTAGAAAGGTCCCTCTCGCATGGCACCGCGCATCCTGCTGGCCCGGCACGGACAGACGCAGTGGTCGCTGTCCGGCAAGCACACCGGCAGGACCGACGTGCCCCTGCTGGAGGAGGGGCGGCGGGGCGCCAAGCTGCTCGGCGAGCGTCTGCACCGGGCGCCGTTCGACGGCCTGGCCGGGGCCGAGGTGCGCACCAGCCCGCTGGCACGCGCGCGGGAGACCTGCGAACTGGCCGGGTTCGGCGAGCGCGCGCGCCCGTGGGACACGCTGATGGAGTGGGACTACGGCGCCTACGAGGGCATGACCCCCGCGGACATCCAGGACGCCCGCCCCGGCTGGCTGATCTGGCGGGACGGCGTCCCGCGAGGCGAGTCACTCGCCGAGGTGACCGCGCGGGCCGACGAGGTGGTCGCGTGGGTGCGGGCGGCCGACCGGGACGTGCTGGTGTTCGCGCACGGGCACATACTCCGGTCCATCGGCGCCCGCTGGCTGGGCCTGCCGATCGACTTCGCCGCACGCATCAGGCTCAACCCGACGTCCCTGTCCGTCCTGGGCTGGGCCTACGGCGAACCGGCGATCGAGAGCTGGAACGACCTGGGGCACCTCGCGGGGTAGCGCGCGCCTGTCGGTCGGCCCGCCGGTCGCGGGGGCGCGCCTGTCGGGGCGGCCTGTCTGTCGCGGGGCATGGGTGTCGGGGCGGTCCGGTCGTCGGGGGTGTGGGTCTGTCGGGGCGGCCTGTCTGTCGCGGGCGGGCGTGTCAGGGGCGGTCCGCCTGCCGAGGGGCGCCGCCGCCCGTTGTCATGCCGTGCGCGGTGACGACGCGTGCCTCTCCAGGAAACCCGACACGCCCGAAGCCCGCCGGTGAGGACGCAACACGCGCGCGGTGCCCGCCAGCATCGCCTGGATGCGGGAGGACTGCACCTCGCCCAGCAGGTCCAGGACGCGCGTGCCCGCCGCCGCGGACTCGTCGGGGCGGCCGCCCCGGGCGAGGTCGTCCGCCAGTTCCGCCGTGTACAGCGCGATGTTGCGGGTGAAGTGCGGGTCCTGGAGATGGGCCGCGCGGCGCGCGTGCCGGGCCGCGCGCTGCCAGTCGCCGAGGGTCGACCAGCACTGGGCCTCCAGTGCCTCCAGTTCGGCCTCACCGAAGAAGCTCATCCACTCGGGGTCGGCCTCCGAGGAGCCCCGCTCGAAGTACGCCTGCGCGCGGGCGAGGGACTGCTCACAGCCGGCGCGGTCGGCGAGTCCGGCCCAGCCGCCAGCCTCCCGCAGCGCGAGCAGCGACATCAGGCGCGGGGAGCCCAGCGAGCGGGCGACGCGCTGGGCGGCCTGGGCCGCGCGGACCGCCTCCCGCGGCCGGCCCGCGTCGCGGGCGAGGAACGCCGTGTTGCAGAAGGCGTGCGCCTCCAGGGCGTCGTCACCGGTCATCCGGGCGGTCGCGAGCGCCTCCGCGTAGTGCGAGCGGGCGTCGTCGAACCGGCCCGAGTCGTGGGCCAGCCAGCCCACCGAGATGGCCAGTTCACCGGCGCCCGAGTGGAGCCGGTCGGTGGTCGCCTGCCGGGTGGCGCCCGCGTCGAGCAGCGCGTACGCGGCGCGCAGCGGGGCCGCCGCGCGCCGGTAGAGGCCGTCCGCGCCGTGCCGGTCGTCGAGCAGCCGGATCCGGCGGACGGCTTCCTCGAGGGCTCCCGTCTCGGCGGCCCCGACACGGCGTACGGGGCGTCCCGCGGCGGCGGCCCCGTGGGCGAGCCCGAGGGGGCCCAGTGAGGCGGCGGCCACCGTGGCGCCCCCGCCGGTCATGAATGCGCGACGCAGCACGTCGCTCTCCTCGTGGATCTCGTGACGCTCGTGGATCTGGTGTGGGTCGTAGGGCTGGTGAGGGTGGTACGGGTCCTGCGGGTCCCGCGCGCCCTGTGGGGGCGGCGGGTTCCCCGTCTCATACGGCCCACCGGCCCCCCGCGTCTCATCGGAGACGTACGCCGGGTGCGCGGCGGGCGGCCCTTCGGCGGCGCGCCCCCGGCGTCCGCGGACGGACGAGCGGGGGGCGAAGCCCAGGTCGGCGAGCGTGCGGCCGGGAAACATGTGCAGGAACACCCGTTCGTACGCGTAGTTGGGACAGCGGATCTCGCCGGCCTCGACGCGGCCGACGTAGCGCGCGTCGCAGCTGACCCCCTCGCCGATCTCGCGGGCGGCCCGTCGTACCGCCGCGGCGAACTCGGCCGGCGAGCGCTTGCCGCGCAACTGCCGGAAGACGAGATTCGGCTGCGGTGGGGTGGGGGGCTGGGACGAGGTCACCATGGACGACGTCATGGCCGGGTCCTCTCGTGCGAACCGTCGAACCATGCCGGATCCCGGGTGAGTTGTCCGTGTGTCTCCCGATGTCCGACGGGCAAAACGTACCCGTTGTGTCGGACCCGCCACGCAGGGTTTGGCTACAAAACGGATATCTCATCCACGATCTGCCATGAACTGCCATCCTTTGCGGCGGACTTCCGCCGTAGCCGTTGACGTGCCGACGCGTTGTACCCGGTGGACCGGGAGCCGCCCGACTCCCGATCCGCTCGTCCGAGGAGGGGTTGCGTGGTGGAGGCCGGGACTGAGACCCGTCAGAACATCGATTCCCGTCCGCGGCCCGGTGCGCCCTCGGGTGCGGCCGCCGCGTGCGATCTCGTCACCGTACCGACGCGCCAGGGGCTGGAGGCGGTCGACATCCTGCGGCGCGGGGTGGGCGACGCGGTGGGGCCCGTACTGCACGACGGCGGATGCGACACGCTGGGATTCGTGGTGCCGCCGGGGACCGCGGCCGCCTGGGACGTGCCGGGCAGCACCTGCACCGAGACCGACGGGCGCGGGCTCAGCCTCAACCCCCGGCCTCCGGTCGAGGGCTCGGCCTGGCTGCTGCCGCCGGGTGAGGCGGACCCCGCGACCGATCCGGCGGTGCTGCGCGCGGCGCTCGGCGAGGCGGCGCGGCTGATCGCGGCGGCGGACAACTGCCGGTGACCCCGCCCGACCTCGCTGGGCCGGCCTCCGCACGCCCCCTGATAATGACCCCATGGGAAAGTCCAGGAACCCCCGGCGCAAAGGTGGGGCCGCCGAAGCCGTCGTCGAGGCCGTCGACGGCGGGCTCGCCGAGCTCATACCCGACCGGGACCGGGCGCGGGCCTGGACGCTGCTGATCGACGGGGCACCGCAGTCCCACGTCGACCTCGCCGACCCGGCGTACCTCTCCTTCGAGTACCAGCGCCGCCTCGGACACGTCATCGACCTCGTCGCGCCGCCGGGAAAACCGGTGCACGCCGTGCATCTCGGCGGCGGTGCGCTGACCCTGGCCCGCTATGTCGCCGCGACCCGCCCCCGCTCCACCCAGCAGGTCGTCGAGCGGGACGCGGCCCTGGTGCAACTGGTCCGCCGGGAGTTGCCGTTGGACCCGAACGCGCGGATCAGGGTGCGTTCCGCCGACGCCCGCGAGGGACTCGCCAAGGTGCCCGACGGGTGGGCCGACCTCGTCATCGCCGACGTGTTCAGCGGCACCCGTACCCCGGCCCACCTGACCTCGACGGAGTTCCTCGACGAGGTCCGCCGGGCCCTCGGTCCCGGCGGCTGCTACGCCGCCAACCTCGCCGACGGGCCGCCGCTGGCCCACCTGCGCGGCCAGATCGCCACCGCCGCCGCCCGGTTCGCCGAACTCGCGCTGGTCGCCGATCCGGCCGTGCTGCGCGGCAAGCGCTTCGGCAACGCCGTCCTGGTCGCCTGCGACCGGCCGCTGCCGGTCGCCGAACTCACCCGGCGGGCCGCCTCCGACCCGCACCCCGCCCGGGTCGAACACGGCTCCTCGCTGCGGGACTTCACCGGCGGGGCGGTGGCGGTCACGGACGCGGCGGCGGTGGCCTCGCCGGCCCCGCCGCCGTCCGTCTTCAGGTGACGGCGGCCACCGGCGGCCGTACGTGCTCCGGCCACGTGTCTCAGTAGGAACTCCACCCTGATCCACGACTCCGTCTTCCACACCTGCATCGACCAGCCCGCGCCGGGCGTGGCCGACACCAGGGTCGCGGACGTCTCGCCGAGGTCGAAGACCGCGCGCCCACCGTCCGTGTCGTAGCCCTTGACCTCGCCCGACGTCGTCGCGGAGCCGGCGGGGGCGCCGGTGCTCGCGGAGCTGCCCGGCGCCGGGGTGGACGTCGCGGCCGACCTGCTCGGCCGGTGCGGCGGGCTCTTCGACGCGTTCTTCGCGGAACTCCGCGACGGGGCGGGCCGGCCGGTGGCGGAGGCCTGCGGCCTCGACTCCTGGGTGGTCGCGTCGACCGCCGCGATCGGCAGGGCGCGCGGCGGGTCGTAGGCCGTGCCCGCCATCACCGTGTGGACGCCCCACCACGACAGCGTGACCGCCGCGCCCGTGGCGAGCGACCAGGCCAGTACGTGTACGAGTCCTCTGCGCATCGCGGCCATACTGCCTCACCCGCACCACGGGCGCCCACCGGTTGTCCACAGAAACTGAGTTGTCCACAGGCCCCGACCGGGCCCGTGCGCATGGCGTACGGTGCGGCGCATGGCAAGTGTGCTCGTGGTCGAGGACGACCAGTTCGTACGCTCGGCGCTCATCCGGCATCTGACCGACGCCGCCCACACCGTGCGCAGCGTCGGTACGGCGCTGGAGGCGCTGCGCGAGGTCGCCCAGCTCCGTTTCGACGTGGTCATCCTGGACCTCGGACTGCCCGATCTCGACGGCTCCGAGGCCCTGAAGATGCTGCGCGGGATCACCGACGTCCCGGTGATCATCGCCACCGCGCGGGACGACGAGGCGGAGATCGTCCGCCTGCTCAACGCCGGGGCTGACGACTACCTCACCAAGCCGTTCTCCGTCGAGCACCTGTCGGCCCGGATGGCGGCGGTCCTGCGGCGGTCGCGCGCCGCCGGGGAGGCCGCCCCGTCCACCGTGATCCGGGTCGGCGGACTGAGCGTCGACCCGCTGCGCCGCCAGGCCGAACTGGACGGCTCGCGACTGGACCTGACCCGCCGGGAGTTCGACCTGCTCGCCTTCCTGGCCGGCCGGCCCGGTGTCGTCGTCCCGCGCAGGGAACTGCTCGCCGAGGTGTGGCAGCAGTCCTACGGCGACGACCAGACCATCGACGTCCATCTCTCCTGGCTGCGGCGCAAGCTGGGCGAGACGGCCGCGACCCCGCGCTATCTGCACACCCTGCGCGGGGTCGGCGTGAAGCTGGAGCCGCCCGGGGCGGAGCCGTCGCGATGAGATGGGCACTGGTCAAGGTCTGCCTCGCGGTCACCACGATGGTCGTGGTCGCCTTCGCGGTGCCCCTCGGGCTCGTCATCAAGGAGATGGCCCGGGACCGCGCGTTCTCCAACGCCGAGCGGCAGGCCGCCGCCGTGGCCCCCGCCCTGTCCATCACCGCCGACCGCGACCAGCTGGAGCGGGTCGTGGCCTCGGCCGGCTCGGACGCCGGGATGGCCGTGCACATACCGGCGGGCGGCACGTCGGCCGCCGTGGACATCGGCCGGCAGCGTGCCGCGGCCAAGGACATCGCCACCGTGCGCCGACTGGGCCGCGCCTCCACCAGCGAGGTGCCCGGCGGCTCCACGCTCCTCCAGCCGGTCGCGTTGAGCTCCGGCGAGATCGCCGTCGTCGAGGTGTACGTCCCCGAGTCGGAGGTCAGCAACGGCGTCGGCACGGCCTGGGCGGTGCTCGCCGCCGTCGGGGCCGCGCTCGTCGTCGGCTCGGTCGCGGTCGCCGACCGGCTGGGGGTACGGATGGTGCAGCCGGCGCAGCGGCTCGTGGAGAGCGCGCACGAACTGGGGGAGGGGCAGCTGGGCGCCCGGGTGCCCGAGGAGGGGCCGGCCGAACTGCGGCTCGCGGCCGTCGCGTTCAACTCCATGGCCGACCAGGTCGTACAACTACTGGCGAACGAAAGGGAGTTGGCGGCCGATCTGTCCCACCGGCTGCGCACCCCGCTGACCGTGCTGCGGTTGAACGCGGCCTCGCTCGGGCAGGGTCCGGCCGCCGACCAGACCCGGTCGGCGGTGGCGCAGCTGGAGCGCGAGGTCGACACCATCATCCGTACGGCCCGGGAGGCCAAGCCGCAGACCGCGGCCGCCGGGCCGGGCGCCGGCTGTGACGCGGCCGAGGTGGTCCGGGAGCGGATGGGGTTCTGGTCGGCGCTCGCCGAGGACGAGGGCCGCAAGTGGCGGGTGGCCGGGGCGGACCGGCCGGTGCGCATACCCGTGGCCCGGGCCGACCTGGCCGCCGGCCTCGACGCGCTCCTCGGCAACGTCTTCCGGCACACCGCGGAGGGCACGGCCTTCGCGGTCGACGTGCACAACGGGGAGGACGCGGTGATCGTCCTGGTGTCGGACGCCGGTCCCGGTATCCGCGACCCCGAGGCGGCGTTGGTGCGCGGGCGGGGCTCCGGCAGCGACGGCTCGACCGGGCTCGGCCTCGACATCGTGCGCCGGCTCGCCGAGGCGACCGGCGGGGACGTGCGGATCGGGTCCTCGGTGCTCGGCGGCACCGAGGTGCGGATCTGGATCCAGCTGGACGGCCGGGAGCCGGAGCGGCGAGGTCACCGGGGGCCGTACGCCGCCGGCGCGGCAGATTGGTCTCTACCTTTAACCGTCCCCGATCCCTTCCTTAAGCGCGCTTCGCCCCGTACGTAGACACCTCCCTCTACCCGGCCTTCGACCTGCTCGCGAACGCCGGGGCCACCGGGGTGAAGAACTACAACCTCGCCTTCGTCACCGACGGCGGCGGCTGCACCCCGAAGTGGGGCGGGGTCACCGACCTCGCGAGCGACGGCGTGGCCGCGCAGATCGGGGCGCTGCGCGCCAGGGGCGGCGACGTGCGGGTGTCCTTCGGCGGCGCGTCCGGCTCCGAACTGGCGACGACCTGTGCGTCGGCGGACGCGCTCGCGGCGGCGTACGGCAAGGGCGTGGACGCCTTCAGGCTCACCAAGGTCGACTTCGACGTCGAAGGCGGCGCGTTGCCCGACGCGGCCGCGAACACCCGTCGGGCCCAGGCCATCGCCAAGCTCCAGCGGCAGCACCCGGGCCTGGAGGTGTCCTTCACCCTGCCGGTGATGCCCGAGGGGCTCACCCAGGACGGAGTGAGCCTGCTGAGCAACGCCAGGTCGAACGGCGTGAAGATCGAAGCGGTCAACATCATGGCGATGGACTACGGCCCCGCGTACAGCGGTGACATGGGCGACTACGCCGTGCAGGCCGCCACCGCCACGCAGGCCCAGGTGAAGGGCGTGCTGGGGCTGTCCGACAGCGCCGCCTGGCGGGCGGTCGCCGTCACTCCGATGATCGGCGTCAACGACGTGGCCTCGGAGATCTTCAAGGTCGACGACGCCTCGCAGCTCGTCACCTTCGCGAAGAGCAAGGGGCTCGGCTGGCTGTCGATGTGGTCCGGGACCCGGGACAAGCAGTGCCCGGGCGGCGCGAAGAACTCCGCGGACGCCACCTGCAGCTCGGTCGTCCAGGACACGAGCGCGTTCTCCAAGGCGTTCGCGGCCTTCAAGTAAACCCGGCACTGCCCGGCACCACCCGGCACCACCCGGCACCACCCGGCACCACCCGGCACTGCCCGGCACCACCCGGCACTGCCCGGCACCACCCCTACGGCGGCCCGCCTGAGGCCCGCCTGAGGCCCGAGGAGCCTCTTCCCGGCCCTCAGGCGGTCCGACCGCCGCCCCGTTCACCCTCGGGCCCGCCAGAGCCGCCCCCCACCGTCTCCGGCGGGCCTGAGGGCCTCCACCGCCCCCAATGGTCCGATCTCCGGCTCCTTCCGGGGGTGAGCCGTCTCCGCCACCCGCCGATGGGCCGGGGGCGCCGCGCTCGCCCCCCGGTGGCCCCCGTGGCCGGCAGCGGCCCGCAGCCGCCTCCGCGGGGCTCCGGTGGAGGGGGCGGGGCGCCTCTCGGCGGGCCGGGTTTTCGACCCGGTCCACAGGTGCCGGGACTCGCTCCGCCCACCGCTTCCGTGCACGTCAGAGACCTGCGAGGCGCACCGCCACATGGCTGTGCGCCTTCTGTCTTTGCCAGGACAGGACCGGTGATGTCGATTACGTTTCGACAACTGGAGGCATGACCTCTTGACGCATGACGGACATACGAGTGTTATTGCGCCACCGTGTTCGGTCACGTTGGTTTCTGGTCGGTTACGACGACTGCAAGCGTGACGCATCAGACCGAACCCTGTTTCGTCAGGAGCCCGTTCATGTCCGATCTCTCCCCCTCCAGCCTCTCCGGCCTGTCCCGCCTCGCCCCCAGCCGCCGCAGCCTGCTGCGGGGCATCGGCGGCGCGGCGGTCCTCGGCGCCGGCATACCCCTGCTGAGCGCATGCGGCGACAGCGGCTCGGCCAGCGACCCGAAGACCGTCTCCCTCGGGTCCAACTCCTCCGACGCGGTGCCGAAGAAGGCGTTCGCCGAGATCTACGCGGCCTTCACGAAGCAGTCCGGCATCAAGGTCGATGTGAACACGAAGGACCACAACACCTTCCAGGAGCAGATCAACTCCTACCTCCAGGGCACGCCGGACGACGTCTTCACGTGGTTCGCCGGCTACCGGATGCAGTTCTTCGCGGCCAAGAAGCTCGCCACCCCCATCGACGACGTGTGGGCGAAGATCGGTGACAACTTCCCCGCCGCGATGAAGCAGCTCAGCAAGGGCGAGGACGGCAAGTACTACTTCGTGCCGCTGTACACGTACCCGTGGGCGGTCTTCTACCGCAAGAGCGTCTTCAAGCAGCACGGTTACACCGTCCCCACCACCTGGGACCAGCTGGTCGCCCTGTCGAAGCAGATGAAGAAGGACGGCCTGGTGCCGATCGCCTTCGGCGACAAGGACGCCTGGCCGGCGATGGGCACCTTCGACCAGATCAACTTCCGCCTCAACGGCTACGACTTCCACAAGTCCCTGATGGCGGGCAAGGAGTCGTGGACCGACGCCAAGGTGAAGGCGGTCTTCGACCACTGGGCCGAGCTCCTCCCGTACCACCAGGACGGCTTCATGGGCCGTACCTGGCAGGACGCGGCGCAGACGCTGGTGTCGAAGAAGGCCGGCATGTACGTGCTGGGCACCTTCGTGGCGCAGCAGTTCACCAACAAGGCCGACGTGGACGACCTTGACTTCTTCGCCTTCCCGGAGATCAACTCCGCCTACGGCCAGGACACCGTCGAGGCGCCCACCGACGGCTTCATGCTCAGCAAGAGCCCGAAGAACAAGTCGGGTTCGGCGAAGCTCCTGGAGTACCTGGGCACCCCGGAGGCCGAGGCCGTCTACCTGAAGGCCGACTCCAGCGTGGTCGCCGCCTCCAGCAAGGCCGACACGTCCTCGTACACGGCGCTGCAGAAGAAGGCGTACACCATGATCAGTGAGGCGAAGAGCCTCACCCAGTTCATGGACCGCGACAGCCGTCCGGACTTCACCTCGACGGTGATGCAGCCCTCCCTGCAGAAGTTCCTCCAGAACCCCAAGGACGTGGACAGCCTGCTCGCGTCCATCGAGCGCCAGAAGAAGACGATCTTCGCCTCCTCATGACCACCGACCTCCCCACGCAGAAGTCCCCGGAGGCGGCCGAGGTGCCGCCTCCGGGCACCGCCATCAAGAAGAAGCGCGTTCCGCGCGGGCACCGACGCCTGCTCACCCGCCGGGACCGCATCACGCTCGGCCTGATGGCCGGCGTGCCGACGATCCTGCACGTGGCGCTCGTCTGGCTCACCGCCCTGGCCTCGATCGCCCTCGCCTTCACCACCTGGGACGGCATCGGCTTCGACTCCATCAAGTGGGTCGGGCTGGACAACTTCCGGGACCTGTTCAGCAACAACCCGCAGTTCTGGCCGGCCCTGCAGCACAACGTCATCTGGTTCGTCGTGCTCATCGTGATCCCGACCCCGTTCGGCCTGTTCCTGGCCGTGCAGCTGGACAAGAAGATCCGGTTCAGCCGGGTCTACCAGACCGCCTTCTTCCTGCCGGTCGTGGTGTCGCTGGCGGTCACCGGGTTCGTCTGGCAGCTCATCTACAACCCCGACACCGGCCTGATCAACAGCCTCATCGGGGCGAACAAGCCCGGCCACTACATCGACTGGATCGGTGACCCGCACCTCAACCTGTGGGCCGTCCTGATCGCCGCGTCCTGGCGGCACACCGGCTACATGATGATCCTGTACCTGGCCGGTCTCAAGGGCGTCGACCCCTCCCTGCGGGAGGCCTCCGCGCTGGACGGCGCGAACGAGTGGCAGACGTTCAAGAACGTGATCTTCCCGACGCTGCGGCCCACCAACACCGTCGTCCTGGTGGTCACCATCATCGAGGCGCTGCGCGCCTTCGACCTGGTGTTCGTCTTCAACAAGGGCGCCCAGGGCACCGAGCTGCTGTCGATCCTGATCACCAACAACATCATCGGTGAGTCCAGCCGGATCGGGTACGGGTCGGCGATCGCCGTCGTCCTGCTGGTCATCTCCCTCGTCGTGATCATCCCGTATCTGGTGGCCACCTTCCGGAAGGAGCGGCGCGCATGAGCACCTCCACCGTCGCGCTCGGCGCGAAGCAGCGCACCCCCCTCCGCCCGGCGCGGGTCGTGCTGCACGTGTTCCTCGTCGTCACCTCGCTCGCCTGGCTCGCCCCGCTGCTGTGGGCGGTGTTCGCCGCGCTGCGGCCGTACGCCGAGACCAGCGACAAGGGGTACGTGTCCTGGCCGGACAAGCTGAGCCTCGAGAACTTCACGAACGCGTTCAAGCAGTCCGACATGATGCACTACTTCGGCAACACGCTGATCATCGCGGTCCCGGCCGTGCTGCTGACGCTGCTGCTGTCGTCGATGGTCGCCTTCTACGTCAGTCGCTTCGACTTCCGGCTCAACATCTTCCTGCTGCTGGTCTTCACGGCCGGCAACCTGCTGCCGCAGCAGGTCATCATCACCCCGCTGTACCGCCTGTACCTGCTGGTGAACCTGCCGGGTGTCACGGACAGCGGCAAGCTGTACGACTCCGCGCTCGGCCTGGTCCTCATCCATGTGGCGTTCCAGTCCGGGTTCTGCGCCTTCGTGCTGAGCAACTACATGCGCATGCTGCCGCACGAACTCACCGAGGCCGCGCTGGTCGACGGGGCGTCGGTGTGGCGGATGTACTGGCAGATCGTGCTGCCGCTGTGCAAGCCCGCGATGGCCGCCCTGGCGACCCTCCTCTCGATCTGGATCTACAACGACTTCTTCTGGGCCATCGTGCTGATCTCGACCGGCGAGAACATGCCGATCACCTCGGCCCTGAACAACCTCTCCGGCCAGTACTTCACCGACCCCAACCTGGTCGCCGCCGGTGCCCTGCTCACCGCGATCCCGACCCTGATCGTGTACTTCGCGCTCCAGCGGCAGTTCGTCAGCGGTCTCACGCTGGGCGCCAACAAGGGCTGACCCGTCCCGTCCACCGGCCGGACCAGCCCCCTTTGTGAAAGAGAACCACCGTGCCCCACCCCTTCACGCCCGTGGCCTCCGTGCCCGTGGACGTCCGTACCGCCCGCGTCCACGAGGAGGGCTGGCAGTCCTGGAGCCCCAGCGGCGCCTACGCCCTCGACGCGGCGCCGTACCGCCCGACGAACGACAACTGGGCGACCGTGTGCTACCGCCCTGGCGTCACCGTCCCGGCCGGCGCCTTCCAGGGCGAGGGGCTGCTCGCGCTCGACCCCGGTGACGGCTCACCGGTGCGGCTGTGGGCGGCGGCCGACCCGACCCGCGAGGTGCCGTCGGTCCGGCTGACCGTCGCGGACGGGGTGGCGGAGGTCCTCGCCGACGGCCCCGTGAAGGAGTGGACGGGCCCGGACATCCAGTCGGTGCTGGCCGACTGGGCGGCCGGCCTCGGCCTCGCGGCGCCCCGCCCGGCGCCCACCGTCTGGTGCTCCTGGTACGAGTACTTCACGGCCGTCACCGAGGACGACATCCACGAGAACCTCCGCGCGATGGACACCCTCGACCTGCCCGTCGACGTCGTGCAGATCGACGACGGCTACCAGAGCGCCCTCGGCGACTGGCTCACCCTCTCCGGCCGCTTCCGCTCCCGCCGGGACATCGCGGACGCCATCCGGGCCCGGGGCCGCCGGGCGGGCATCTGGACGGCGCCGTTCCTGGTGGACCCGAGCAGCGAACTGGCCGCCGGGCACCCCGACTGGCTGGTGCGCGACACCGACGGCGGCTTCGCGCACGCCGGCCGCAACTGGGGCCACGACCTGCGCGTCCTGGACACCACCCACCCCGACGCGGCGGCCTACCTGACCGAGGTGTTCACCACCCTGCGCGCCGAGGGCTACGACTACTTCAAGACCGACTTCCTGTACGCGGGCGCGCTGGACGGCGTACGGCACGCGTCCGGTGACGCCCTCGCCGCCTACCGCGCGGGCGTCGAACTGATCCGCGCGGCCATCGGCCCGGACGCCTACCTGCTGGGCTGCGGCGCACCCGTGCTGCCCTCGATCGGCCTGTTCGACGCCATGCGCGTCAGCCCCGACACCGCCCCGCACCGCCTCCCCGAGGCCGGCGACTACAGCCAGCCCGGGCAGGACCCGGCCGAGTTCACCGGCGCCGGCCGCCAGTGGCAGCACGGCCGTCTCTGGGTCAACGACCCCGACTGCCTGATGGCCCGCCCGGCGGTGGAGACCCGTGAACGCTGGGCCGCGCACGTCGAGGCGACCGGCGGCCTGATCGCCTCCAGCGACCGCCTGCTGTCCCTGGACGCCTGGGGCGTGACCACAACCCGACGTCTCCTCACGGGAGTTGACCAGTGAGCCGCACCCTCTCCGTTCCCGGCATCGCATACGGCGGCGACTACAACCCGGAGCAGTGGCCGGAGGAGGTCTGGGAGGAGGACGTACGCCTGATGCGCGAGGCCGGGGTGAACCTGGTCAGCGTCGGCATCTTCTCCTGGGCACTGCTCGAACCCGCCGAGGGCACCTACGACTTCGCCCGGCTGGACCGCGTCCTCGACCTGCTCCACGCGAACGGCATCGCCGCCGACCTGGCCACCCCGACCGCGGCGCCGCCCGCCTGGTTCTTCCGGGCCCACCCCGAGGCCCTGCCCGTCGACCACGACGGCCGCACCCTCTCCTACGGCAGCCGCCAGACCTTCTGCTCCAGCAGCCCCGCCTACCGGACGGCCGCCCTGCGCATCGCCGGGGAGCTCGCCCGGCGCTACGCGGACCACCCGGCCGTGGTGATGTGGCACGTGCACAACGAGTACGGCTGCCACAACGCCGAGTGCTTCTGCGACGCCAGCGCGGCGGCCTTCCGGGTGTGGCTGCGCGCCAGGTACGAGAACCTGGACGCGCTCAACGACGCCTGGGGCACCACGTTCTGGAGCCAGTGGTACTACGACTGGGACGAGATCATCCCGCCGCGCGCGACCGGCGCCGTCCCCAACCCCACCCACCGCCTCGACTGGCGCCGCTTCTGCAGCGACGCCCTGCTGTCGCTGTACGAGGCGGAGCGCGACGTGCTGCGCAGGGCGGCCCCCGAGCGGCCCGCCACCACCAACTTCATGGTGATGCACAACTTCGACGCGCTGGACTACTGGCGCTGGGCGCCCCAGCTGGACATCGTCTCCAACGACCACTACCTGCGCTCCACCGACCCCGAGTCGCAGATCGACATCGCGCTCAGCGGCGACCTGGTCCGCTCCCTGGCCGGTGGCCGCCCCTGGCTGCTGATGGAGCACTCCACCGGCGCCGTCAACTGGCAGCCGGTCAACCGGGCGAAGAACCCGGGGGAGTTGCGCCGCAACGCCCTCGCCCACGTCGCCCGCGGCGCCGACGGCATCGCCTACTTCCAGTGGCGGGCGGCGAAGGCGGGCGCCGAGCAGTGGCACTCGGCGATGCTGCCGCACGCCGGTACCGACAGCCGGATCTGGCAGGACGTCGTCGCGCTGGGAGCCGACCTCAAGGCCCTCGCCGAGGTGCGGGGCAGCACCGGCGCGGCCGAGGTCGCGGTGGTGTGGGACTGGGACGCCAAGTGGGCCCTGGAACTGCCCTCGCAGCCCAGCGACCGGGTGCGGTATCTGGACCTCGTCCGGTCCTGGTACGAGCCGTTGTGGCGCTCGGGGGTCGCGGTCGACTTCGTCCGCCCGGACGCCGACCTGTCCTCGTACCGTCTGGTCCTGGTCCCCAGCCTCTACCTGGTCGACGACGAGTCCGCCGCCAATCTCACCGCCTTCACCGCCCGTGGCGGCACCCTCGCGGTGGGCTTCCACAGCGGCGCCGTCGACGAGAACAGCCATGTCCGGCTGGGCGGTTACCCGGGCGCCTTCCGCGAGGTGCTCGGCGTCCGCACCGACGAACTGTTCCCGCTGCTGCCCGGGGAGACGGTGGAACTGGACAGCGGCGGTACGGCGTCGCTGTGGACCGAACGCGTACGCCTGGACGGCGCGCGGGCCGTCGCCTCCTACACCTCGGGACCCCTCACCGGTGTACCGGCGGTGACCCGGCACGCGCACGGCACCGGCACCGCCTGGTACCTGGCGACGCTCCCCGACACGGACACCCTCGCCGCACTGCTGGACCGGATCCGCACCGAGGCGGGAGTGGCACCGGTCCGGGTCACACCGGAGGGAGTGGAAGCCGTCCTGCGGCGGGGCGAGGACGCGGACTACCTCTTCCTCGTCGACCACCGGGGAGCCGGCGCACAGGTGCCCGTCGCCCCGGACGCCGTCGAACTGCTCACCGCCGAAACCCTGAAGAACGGCACGGTCACCGTGGCGCCGGGGGGCGTGGCCGTCGTACGGGAACCACGCCACTGAGCGGGCCGACCCGGTGGCCCCGCTGGTCGACCCGGTGCCCGCGGTCAGCGACCGAGGTCGCCCGTCTTCACGGCGCGGAGGAGCCGCGCAAGGACGCGGGGGGTGACCGTGGTGACCTCGTGGGGGCGGTCGCTCTCGCGGAGGTGGATGTGGCTGGGGCTGGACGACATCGCCAGTTCGACGCACTCGCCCTCGCCGCCGGTGCTGAACGACGACTTCTGCCAGGCGGGGCACCGCATGGCGGGTCCTTTCAGAGGGCGTACGTCACATGCTGGACGAGACTCAGCGAGTCGCGGGTCTCGTGCGACTCCGGTGCCGCCTCCGGGTCGACCGGCGCCGGCGCCGGCTCCGAGAGCCGCTCGCACACCTTCGCGTACTCGTCCAGCTGGTCTCCATCCCGGACGGGGCGGGGCAAGGCCACCTGGTTCGAGCTGTCGTACGACGGCGGGAACCACCGTGAATGACGGCGCGGGGCGCGGCTCGCCCCCACGACGTGCCGCGCCCCCTTCCCCGTCCCCCGGGTCGGTTGGTCAGGTGATCAGGTCGTTCTCCAGGGGCGGAAGCGAGCCCGTTCGGGCCGCCCGGCCGTACCAGTGGGCGCTGGACTTCGGGGTGCGGGCCAGCGTCGCGTAGTCGACGTACACCGCGCCGAAGCGCTTCTCGTAGCCGTAGGCCCACTCGAAGTTGTCCAGCAGGGACCACAGGTAGTAGCCGCGGACGTCCGCGCCGTCGGCGATGGCCCGGCGGACCGCGGACAGGTGGCCGTGCAGGTAGGCGATGCGCTCCGGGTCGTGGACGCGGCCGTCCGGGTCGGGCTTGTCGTCGTAGGCCGCGCCGTTCTCCGTGATGTAGAGGGGCAGGCCCGGGGCCTCGCGGGTGTAGCGCGTGATCAGTTCGTGCAGTCCCGCCGGGTCGATGGTCCAGCCCATCTCGGTGCGCTCGCCCGGCGTCTGGTGGAAGGCCACGTCGTCCGCGCCGGGCCACGGCGTGTGCGGGCCGCCTCCGTGGCCGTCGGCACGGGGTCCGCCGGCCGCGGAGCCGGACGCCGACACCAGCGTGGGCGTGTAGTAGTTGAGGCCCAGCGCGTCCAGTGGCTGGTTGATCGCCACCAGGTCGCCGTCCTGCACGTACGACCAGTCGGTGACGGACTCCGTCGCCGCGAACAGCGTCTCGGGGTACGCGCCGTGCAGCATCGGGCCGTGGAACACGCCGTTGGCCAGGTCGTCGACCTTGCGAGCCGCGGCCAGATCGGCCGGGTCCTGCGAAAGGGGCCTGACCACCGAGGAGTTGAGGCTGACCGCGACGGAGTTGCGGGCCGGCATGGCCGAGCGCAGGGCGGTCGTACCGAGGCCGTGCGCGAGGTTGAGGTGATGGGCGGCCTGCAGCGAGGCCGCCGGGTCGGTGCGGCCGGGCGCGTGCACACCGGAGCCGTAGCCCAGGAAGGCGCTGCACCAGGGCTCGTTGAGGGTGATCCACTGGTCCACCCGGTCGCCGAGCGCCGCGCCGACGAGCTGCGCGTACTCGGCGAAGCGGTACGCGGTGTCCCGCTCGGGCCAGCCGCCCGCGTCCTCCAGCTCCTGCGGCAGGTCCCAGTGGTAGAGGGTGACGGCCGGCTTGATGCCGTGCGCGAGCAGCTCGTCCACCAGGCGGCGGTAGAAGTCCAGGCCCACCTGGACGGCCGGGCCGCGGCCGGTGGGCTGCACCCGGGACCAGGAGACCGAGAAGCGGTACGCGGACAGGCCGAGGTCCGCCATCATCGCCACGTCGTCGCGGTAGCGGTGGTAGTGGTCGACGGCGATGTCCCCGGTGTCACCGCCGGCGGTCCTGCCCGGCGTGTGACTGAAGGTGTCCCAGATGGAGGGGGTGCGGCCGTCCTCGCGCACCGCGCCCTCGATCTGGTACGCGGAGGTCGCGGCACCCCAGAGGAAGGCGGGAGGAAAGGCCGCGGTCGTCAGGTCGGGCATGGAGTCGCTCCCGTGGTCGGGTGAGCGCCCATTATGCATGGGAGCGCTCCCACGGCAAAAGGGGGAGGCGCGGTCGAAAAGGTCCGGTCCTTCGCCGTGCCGCCCGCCGGCGGCACCCCGTTCCGGTGCGCCAGGGGCTGATCGTTCACCTTCCGGCGGCCCGGTCGGACCCGCCCCGTTCCGGCCCGGGAAAAGCCGGACGAGGCCGCCGGCGATCGGCGCGGTCCCCTCCCGCCGAGCGCGGACCCGGCGATGACCTGCGTGATTCCGGCGAGGGGCGGGTCGATGTCCGGGCCGGTGGCACATTGCGATGCGACACATTCGCGTGACGTGCAGAACACGCTTAGGCAACAACGCCGTTTTCAAGTCTTGACACCCGGCCCGGCAGGAAGGAGTCTTCCGGCATGCCGCGTGGGAGCGGTCCCACGGACTGTCGAGGGCCTCTCTTCCGTGGGCCGAACCACCAACAGTCCTTCCCTCCGTCGCACATGGCGCCATCGTTGACCAGCGCTTTTCCACCGCACCCCGCGTGCTGTGGGCTGGCCACCGCTCGAATCGAGAGGGCAGGTCGGGAGCGTCGAACCCCGGCGGTCCGATTCCTGAGATCCCGTTCCCCACTGGAACAAGGAGTAGTGGAATGCGCATCACCCGTACCCGCGGCGGTCGCGGCCGCAAAGCAGCGGCCCTGACCACCACGGTCCTGACGGCCTCGGCGTTGCTGCTGACCGGCTGCAGCGACGACGGCGGCGACTCGGACGCCTCGGACTCCAACGGGAACATCACTCTCAAGGTGGCCGACTTCGGGCAGTTCGGCTACAAGGAAGCCGGCCTGTTCGCCAAGTACCACACCCTTCACCCGAACATCACGGTGAAGGAGGAGACCACCGCCAACGAGCAGGACTACTACCCGAAGCTTCTTCAGCAGCTGAACACGGGCAGCGGTCTGGCGGACGTGACCGGCGTCGAGGTCGGCCGCATCAAGGAGGTCACCGACACCCAGGCGGCCAAGTTCGCCGACCTCAGCAAGACGATCAACGTGGGCGACTGGGTCTCCTGGAAGGAGAAGCAGGCCACCGCGAAGGACGGCACGGTCATAGGCGCCGGTACCGACATCGGCCCGATGTCCCTGTGCTACCGCAAGGACCTCTTCGAGAAGGCGGGCCTGCCGACCGACCGCGAGGCCGTCGCCGACGCGGTGAAGGGCGGCTGGGAGGACTACCTCAAGCTCGGTGAGAAGTACAAGAGGAAGGCGCCGTCCGGCACCTACTTCATGGACTCCGCGAGCGCCATGTACAACGCGGTCGTCAGCTCCTCCCCGAAGCAGTACTACGACGCCGACGGCAAGGCCGTCTACAAGGACAGCCCGTCCGTGCAGCAGGGCTGGAACCTGGCCGCCGAGGCCGCGTCGAAGAAGCTGACCCAGGGTCTGCCGCAGTTCACCGACCCGTGGACGGCGGCGCTGCGCAAGGGCACCGTGGCCACCGTGGCCTGCCCCGCCTGGATGGCCGCCCAGATCTCCACCAACTCCGGTGACGCCTACAAGGGCAAGTGGGACATCAGCCGTGCGCCCGGCACCACCGCGGCCAACTGGGGTGGCTCCTTCCTGGCCGTGCCCAAGAGCGGCAAGCACGTCAAGGAGGCCACCGAGCTGGTCAAGTGGCTGACCGCCCCCGAGCAGCAGGCCGCCGTGTTCAAGGCGATCGGTGTCTTCCCGTCCAACAAGGGCGCCTACGAGCTCGCCGACGTCAAGGACGCGAAGCTCCCCTACTTCAGCGACGCCCCGATCGGCCAGATCTACGCCGACGAGGCCAAGGCCATCCCCGAGACCGTGCTCGGCCCGAAGGACGCCACGATCAAGGACACGATCTCCACGCAGATCAACAACATGGAGAAGCGCGGCACCAAGCCCGCTGACGCGTGGAAGGCCGCGACCGAGACGATCGACAAGGTGATCGGCTGACACCCGCCGGTGCGGGCGGCCCCACGGGCTGCCCGCACCGCGCTGCGGCGCGCGGGGCCGTGCGGCGGCTTCCGCGCCGCCGGCGCGGGGGGCCCGCGCGCCGGGCCGGTCGTCCGAGGCCGGTTGGTTCCGCGACATCCGGCAGACACTGACCGGACGTCGCGGCCGTGTGTCGTCCGGGGGCGGTGACCGGAGTCCGAGGACGTGGCGCGAGCCGCGCGACGGGCTCCGGGCGAGCAGGAGGTGCCACGTCACCGCCGGGACGCGGGCCGCTCGCCACCGTACCGATCCGCGCAGGCGGCGGGACCGGCGCCCGGCCCGTCAACTCGCCTCCCGCCCCTACCCGGCCCAGCTCTCCAGGGAAGGACTCCCTCCGTGGCAACCACAACCCCCACACGGGGTGCCCACACCCCGCCACCCGGCGGCTCCGGCGCCACGTCGAACGGACCCAGCGCGTGGCGTACGCGACTGTGGCGCTTCGACGACAAGGCGTCGCCGTACGCGTACATCGCCCCCTTCTTCCTCATCTTCGGCGCCTTCGGGCTCTACCCGCTGCTGTACACGGGCTGGATAGCCCTGCACCGGGTGGAGATGACGGGCCTCGACCAGTCCGAGTGGGTCGGCTGGGACAACTTCGCCAGGATCCTCCAGGACTCCGAGTTCTGGACGGCCGTCACGAACACCTTCGTGATCGGCGTCATCTCCACCGTCCCGCAGCTGCTCGTGGCGCTGGGCCTCGCCCACCTGCTCAACTACAAGCTGCGCGCCAGCACGTTCTGGCGGACGGTGATCCTCACCCCGTACGCCACCTCGGTGGCGACCGCGGCCCTGGTCTTCGCCCTGGTCTTCCGGGCCGACGGCGGCCTGCTCAACTGGGTGCTCCACTTCGTCGGCATCGGCAACACCGACTGGGGCGACGGCGAGTGGACGTCCAAGATCGCCATCTCCGTCATCGTGATCTGGCGCTGGACCGGCTACAACGCCCTGATCTACCTGGCGGCCATGCAGGCCGTGCCCACCGACCTGTACGAAGCGGCGTCGATCGACGGTGCGACGCGCTGGCAGCAGTTCCGTAAGGTGACCATCCCCTCGCTGCGACCGACGATCCTGTTCACCATCGTCATCTCGACGATCGGGTCCATGCAGCTGTTCGGTGAGCCGCTGCTGCTGCAGGGCGGCACGATCGGCGCCGTCGGAGGCAGCGAGCACCAGTACGAGACCCTCAGCATCTATCTCTTCAACTACGGCTGGAAGCTGGGACATCTGGGTCCGGCGGCGGCCGTGGCCTGGGCCATGCTCGTCCTGCTGCTGCTCATCGCCCTGATCAACTGGATCGTCGGCCGGTTCGTGCGCAAGAGCGCGGCCTGACGGGAGCGATTTCGATGACCACGACCAGTCCCACCAGCACCGTGCCGGACCTCGACCCGGCACCGCTTCCCGCCTCCCCCGACAAGAGCGGCAGCCGTTTCAAGCTCGGCGCCGGCCAGCACCTCAAGGGCGGACCGTTCACCTACGCCGCACTGATCGTCGTCGGCCTGGGCTCGATCTTCCCGCTGTACTGGACGCTGGTGGCCGCCTCCCACGACCAGCAGCGGGTCCTCGACAGCCCGCCGCCGTTCCTGCCGGGCGGCCGGCTGTGGAGCAACCTCCAAGCGGCCTGGGACCAGGCCCACTTGGGCAAGGCCATCGTGAACAGCTTCATCGTGGCCGGCTGCATCACCGCGGCCACCCTGTTCTTCTGCACCCTCGCCGGTTACGCCTTCGCCAAGATGCGCTTCCGCGGCCGTGGCGCCCTGATGACCGCGGTCATCGCCACCCTGACGATTCCACCGCAGCTCAGCGTCGTCCCGCTGTTCATGATGATGTCGGACATCGGGTGGGGCGGAAAGCTGGAGTCGGTGATCTTCCCGACCCTGGTCGGCGCCTTCGGCGTCTTCTTCATGCGCCAGTACCTGATGGAGGCCCTGCCCTACGAGCTCATCGAGGCGGCCAAGGTGGACGGGGCGACCAACATCCGCATCGTCTGGAACGTGGTCCTGCCCGCGGCCCGGCCCGCGATGATGGTCCTCGGCATGCTCACGTTCGTGCAGGCGTGGAACGACTTCTTCTGGCCCTTCCTCGCCCTGAACCAGGAGAACCCGACCCTCCAGGTGGCGCTCGGCCAGCTCAGCGCCTCCTACACCCCCGACCAGAGCATCGTCATGGCCGGGGCGCTGATCAGCACCCTGCCGCTGCTGCTGGTCTTCGTGCTCTTCGGCAAGCAGATCGTCGGCGGCATCATGGCGGGCGCCGTC
This sequence comes from Streptomyces sp. NPDC043878, assembly GCF_056435735.1. Lineage (NCBI taxonomy): Bacteria > Bacillati > Actinomycetota > Actinomycetes > Kitasatosporales > Streptomycetaceae > Streptomyces > Streptomyces sp. NPDC043878. The sequence goes on along the minus strand of NZ_JBWKDW010000009.1, from coordinate 93,650 downwards.
AAGGGCTGATCCCGAGGCCAGTCGCCGGGGTGCCGGTCCCGACACCCCGGCACCCCCCGATCGCCGCTCCGTACGGCCCGCCCCGCACGCGGGCCGTACCCGGCCGGGCGCCCAGAGCCGTGCCCCGTCCGCTTCCCCCCATCGCCGGATCACCGTCCGGCCCTTCCACACGCCACTTGGGAGCGTCCTCTCCATGACTGCCGTACGAACCGAGACCAAGGCCAAGCCGGCCGCAGACACGTCCTTCCCGTCGGGCTTCCTCTGGGGTGCCGCCACCGCCTCGTACCAGGTGGAGGGCGCCGCCGCGGAGGACGGCCGCACCCCGTCCATCTGGGACACCTTCAGCCACACCCCCGGCAAGGTCCGCAACGGCGACACCGGTGACATCGCCGCCGACCACTACCACCGCTACCGCGACGACGTGGCGCTGATGAAGGACCTCGGCCTGGGCGCGTACCGCTTCTCGATCTCCTGGTCGCGGGTCCAGCCCACCGGCCGCGGTCCTGCCGTGGAGCGCGGCCTCGACTTCTACCGCCGGCTCACCGACGAGCTCCTGGAGGCGGGCGTCACCCCGGTCGCCACCCTCTACCACTGGGACCTGCCGCAGGAGCTGGAGGACGCCGGCGGCTGGCCGCAGCGCGACACCGCGCACCGCTTCGCCGACTACGCGGAGATCATGGGCCGGGCTCTCGGGGACCGCGTCGGACTGTGGACCACCCTCAACGAGCCCTGGTGCAGCGCCTTCCTGGGCTACGGCTCCGGTGTGCACGCCCCCGGCCGCACCGACCCGGCGGCCACGCTGCGCGCCGCCCACCACCTCAACCTGGCCCACGGCCTGGGGGTCGGAGCGCTGCGCACGAACCTCCCGGCGTCCGCGCGGACCTCGATCACCCTCAACCTGCACCAGGTGCGCCCGCTCACCGACAGCCCCGAGGACGCCGACGCCGCCCGCCGGATCGACGCGGTCGGCAACCGGATCTTCACCGGCCCCGTCCTGGACGGCGTCTACCCCGAGGACCTGATCGCCGACACCTCGCACATCGTCGACTGGGCGGAGCTGGTGCACGACGGCGACCTGGAGGAGATCTCCCGCCCCATCGACGTACTGGGCGTCAACTACTACGCCCCGACGGTGGTTTCGGCCGGCGACGGCACCGGTACCAAGAACGACGGCCACGGTGCGAGCGACCACTCCCCGTGGACCGGCTCCGAGCACGTCGGCTTCCACCTCGCCAACGACCAGCTCACCGCGATGAACTGGGCCATCGACCCCAGCGGCCTGCACACCCTGCTGACCGACCTGGCGGCGTCGCACCCGCAACTGCCGCTGATGGTCACCGAGAACGGCGCCGCCTTCGACGACTACGTCTCTCCCGAGGGCCTGGTGAACGACCCGCAGCGGATCGCCTACCTGCACTCCCACCTGGACGCCGTCCGACGGGCCGTGGCCGACGGAGCCGACGTGCGCGGCTACTTCCTGTGGTCCCTGCTGGACAACTTCGAGTGGTCCTACGGCTATTCGAAGCGCTTCGGCGCGGTCTACGTCGACTACGCCACCCAGCGCCGTATCCCCAAGGCGAGCGCCCACTGGTACGCCGAGGTGATCCGCGGGAACGCGCTGCCGGCCGCCGCCGGACAGGAGTGAGCCCCGGGCCGACGGGAGCCCGAGTGCGCACCCCGGCCGATCCCCGCACGGCGCCCCGGGGCGCCCTCGCGTGAGCGCGGCGGGCGGTGCGCCGGGCGGTGCGGCCCGGCCGCGTCTTCCTGCGGCCCGGGGAGAGAAACCCCCGGTCGGCGAGGGAGGATGGGCCGGGGAGGGCCGGGCCTGCGACTGTTACATTCCTGGCCTGAATGCTGCGAACGGAAGGCGGCGACCATGGCGGTCAGCAGTGGGCGGAGCCGGGGCGGCCGCCGGCCGACCCTGGAGGAGGTCGCCGCTCGTGCCGGAGTCGGTCGCGGCACGGTCTCCCGGGTGATCAACGGCTCACCCCGGGTCAGCGACGCGACCCGCGCGGCCGTCGAGGCGGCGGTCGCCGAACTCGGCTACGTCCCGAACACGGCCGCCCGCGCCCTGGCCGCCAACCGCACCGACGCCATCGCCCTCGTCGTCCCCGAGCCGGAGACCCGCTTCTTCGCGGAGCCGTACTTCTCGGACATGCTGAAGGGCGTCGGGGCCGAGCTGTCGGACACCGAGATGCAGCTCCTGCTGATCTTCGCGGGCAGCGACAAGGAGCGCCGCCGGCTCGCCCAGTACCTGGCCGCGCACCGGGTGGACGGCGTCCTGCTGGTGTCCGTGCACGCCGACGACCCGCTGCCCGACCTGCTCGCCCAGCTGGAGATCCCCGCCGTGATCAGCGGCCCGAGGTCGGCGCGCGAGTCGCTGGCGTCGGTGGACTCCGACAACTACGGTGGCGGCCGCTCCGCCGTCGAGCACCTGCTGACGCGCGGTCGCCGCGAGATCGCCCACATCACCGGACGCCTCGACGTGTACGGTGCCCAGCGCCGCGTCGACGGCTACCGCGAGGCGCTGCGCGACGCGGGCCACGCGGCGGACGAACAGCTCATCGAGCCGGGGGACTTCACCGAGGAGGGCGGTCGCCGCGCGATGACCGCGCTGCTCGGGCGGCGCCCCGGCCTCGACGCGGTGTTCGCCGGTTCGGACGTCATGGCGGCCGGTGCCCGGCAGGTCCTGCGCGAGCAGGGCCGCCGCATCCCCGACGACGTGGCGCTCGTCGGGTACGACGACTCGGCCATAGCGCGCCACATGGATCCGCCGCTCACCAGCGTCCGCCAGCCCATCGAGGAGATGGGCCGCAGGATGATCGACCTGCTGCTGTCGGAGATCGCGGACAGCAGCCCGTCGGTGCCCCGGGGCCTGGAGCGGCGGCAGGTGGTGCTGGCGACGAAGCTGGTGGAGCGGGCGTCGTCGTGACCAGGGGCGCGGGGGTGACGGGGGAACGGGGGCCCGTGCATCGCGGGCGCTCCCACAACGCAGTCAGCCGGTGACCTTCTTCCGAAGGTCACCGGCTGACTACTCAGGGTGAGTGACGGGACTCGAACCCGCGGCATCCTGGACCACAACCAGGTGCTCTACCAGCTGAGCTACACCCACCATGACCGGCGGTTCATCGCGTGGTTTCCCCGACCGGCTGAGAAAAAGTGTACAGGGTCCGAAGGGGTGCTCGCGCCCGGCTTTCCGGGCGCCCTCCGGGCCCGCGCGCGGCCGCTACCGCGTGGGCAGGACGTGCTTCGAGGCGATCGTGCGGGCGGTCTCCGAGTCGGGTCCGGGCTGCGGCACGAACACGGCCTCCCGGTAGTAGCGGAGTTCCACGATGGAGTCGCGGATGTCGGCGAGAGCCCGGTGATTGCCGTTCTTCTCGGGGCTGTTGAAGTAGGCGCGGGGGTACCAGCGGCGGGCCAGCTCCTTGACCGACGAGACGTCCACGATCCGGTAGTGCAGGTAGCTCTCCAGCGTCGGCATGTCGCGGAACAGGAAACCCCGGTCCGTGCTCACGGAGTTGCCGCACAGGGGGGCCTTGCCCGGCTCCTTGACGTGCTCCCGGATGTAGGAGAGGACCTGCTCCTCGGCCTCGGCCAGGGTCGTGCCGCCCGCAAGCTCGTCGAGCAGTCCCGAGGAGGTGTGCATCTGGCGCACCACCTCCGGCATCGTCTCCAGCGCCGGGTCCGGCGGACGGATGACGATGTCCACCCCCTCGCCGAGCACGTTCAGCTCGGAGTCGGTGACAAGGGCGGCCACTTCGATGAGCGCGTCGTCGGACAGCGAGAGGCCGGTCATCTCGCAGTCGATCCACACCATGCGATCGTTCATGTGTCTCACCTTAAGGCTCGTTGCCGTGCGCTGAGCCGACCGTGCCGTGACCTCGGTCCCGGCAGCCGAACGCCGGACGGGCCGGTTCACCCGGCCCGTCCGGCGTCAGCCGGTCACCGTCACGTACCGCTGCGCTGCCCCGGGACGCTCGCCCTGCTCGGCACGTACGCGTCGCGCCCGTTGTCCGGGCCCGTCGACATCGAGGCCGAGGGTCCCACCGAGCTCGCCGCCGCGGTTCGGCGGGTCTGCAGCGGAAGCGGGCCGCCCTCCTGGTGCAGGGCCGCCGGCACGCCGGACGAGCCCACCGCGGACGGCATGCCGGACGGGTGCGGGAGGCTCTCGTCGGCCGTGGGCCGCTCGGCCTGCGGCCTGCGGGCCCGGTACGCGGCCCGGTAGGCGGCCGGGGAGGAGCCCAGCTGGCGGCGGAAGTGACCGCGCAGCGCCACCGGCGAGCGGAACCCGCACCGGCCCGCGACCTCGTCCACCGAGTAGTCCGACGTCTCCAGGAGGCGCTGCGCCTGCAGGACGCGCTGAGTGATCAGCCACTGCAGGGGTGCGCTTCCGGTCAGCGAGCGGAACCGGCGGTCGAAGGTGCGCCGGCTCATGTACGCCCGCGCCGCCAGGGTCTCCACGTCGAACTGCTCGTGGAGGTGCTCCAGCGCCCAGGCGACGACCTCCGCGAGGGGGTCGGCGCCGATCTCCTCGGGTAAAGACCTGTCGAGGTAGCGCTCCTGACCGCCGCTGCGGCGCGGCGGGACCACCAGGCGGCGGGCCAGGGCCCCGGCCGCCTCGTTGCCGTGGTCCGTGCGCACGATGTGCAGGCACAGGTCGATCCCGGCGGCCGTACCCGCCGACGTCAGCACGTCGCCGTCGTCGACGAACAGCTCGCGCGGATCGACGTGCACCGACGGATAGCGTTTCGCCAGCGTCGGTGCGTACATCCAGTGGGTGGTCGCGGGACGGCCGTCCAGCAGGCCCGCCGCCGCGAGGACGAACGCCCCGGTGCACAGCCCGACGATGCGGGCACCCTCCTCGTGCGCTCGGCGCAGTGCGTCGAGCGCCTCCTCCGGTGGCGGGGAGGTGATCGAACGCCACGCGGGCACGACGACGGTGCCCGCCCGCGAGATCGCCTCCAGGCCATGTGGTGCGGTGAGTTCCAGGCCCCCTGTGGTCCGCAGTGGGCCTTCCTCGCCGCCGCACACCAGTAGTCGGTAGCGGGGCACGCCGGCGTCCTGGCGGTCGATCCCGAACACCGACAGTGGTATGGAACTCTCGAAGATGGGGCCGCCGCTGAACAGCAGCACCGCGACGATCTCCTTGCGGCGTCGCCCGGAAAGCTTCCGGGCCGCGGCTTCCGGCGCGGCAGTGGAGTCGTGGCTCATACTGCTAAGCCCCCCTCGGTGGTCGCGGCTCCTCGGTTGTGTCGCTCCTGCACGTTTCCCCTCGGTCCTGCACGAGTCCCCCGCCGTAAGACAGTCAAGATCGAATCTACTGTGTCGCGTGGTGCCGGCGTGACAACTTCAGCACTCGGCACATTGTCGACATGGCAACTTGGCGTGAAGCATTCGATCACGAAGCGTTGCACTCACGGGCCGTGCAGGGAAGTGCGCCTTGTCGCAGTGGCCAATCCCCATAGGGTGCGCGGGGTCCCCGAAGGGCTTTTCTCGCAGGTCGCACCAGGGATGAGGGGGAGTGGGGGGAGGGAATGCGCCGAACCCGGAAGTTGGCTGAAAAGAAGCGGCCGCGTGCGCGGAAACCGGTCAGGCGACCGGTGTATTGCCCCCGGAGTGACGCCCACCCCGGTGACCCCCCGTGCCACCCCGCTGATGACGCCCGCTCCGGGATGCTTCCTCCTCCTCGCGCAGGCGGGCCGCGCCGCGCTCGGACTGGCGCAGGAGGATACGGCAGACGGCGGTGACCGCGGCCAGCCCGAAGGCGGTGCCGGCGGCGCCGGCCAGGGAGGTGCCGTACCAGACCAGGACCACCGGAACCAGGACACAGCTGAAGGCCGCCCAGCGGACCAGGTCCGTCGCGGTGTCCTGGGAGGGCGTTCGGGGTCCCGGCATGCAGTGCTCCCTCTGGTGCGGCTCGGCAGGTTCAACGCGGGCGCGCCGGGTCGGTCACTGGGTGTCACCCGCTTCCCCCGACCCTCGTCCGCCGTACGGGCCGCCGGACGTCCGCGGGCGGTGTCCCGGGCCGCTCGGGACCGGCCTCCGGCCCGCTCCGCGCCGCCTCCGGCCGGGACGCGGGCCCCTCCGGAAGCCGTGACGGCAGGTGAATGCCGTGCAAACCGCCTGTACGCCGCAGCAACCATTGCGTTACGGGCGCCCCCTCGTGCATGCTCCGGGGAACCCCCGCGGAGCATGCGCGGGAACTGGGCTAAGGAGGCGTGCCGCCGTACCCTTGGGGGTATGGGGTTGGGAAGATGATTCCCGGACACAGCTCCTCCGCACACTGTCGTCCCTCCCACGAGGATCTAACGCCGAGACACTCATGGCCGGTCACGAATTCTTCGAACCCGCGGACCGCAAGCGGCCGGTAGCCGATCAGACGGCGTCCGAGCCCCTGGCGGCGAAAGAGCCACGCCATTCCTGCGACCCCGCCTTCAAGCACGGCGTCGTGGTCGGCTTCGACGGCTCCACCTCCAGCGAGCGAGCCCTCGCCTACGCCATCGGCATGGCCCATCGTTCGGGGTCCGGCCTGATCATCGTGCATGTCGCCAACCGGCTCCCCACCACCGTGTGGGCGGGCTGCGAACCGCCGGTCTTCGTCGACGTGCCGGACCACCGGACCGAGGTCCTCGGCCTCGAACTCGCCTGCGCGGAGTACCTCGCAGAAGTGCCGTGGATCCTCGTCGAGCGCGGCGGGGACATCTGCCACGAACTGGAGGAGGTCGGGCGGGAGTACGAGGCGGACGCCATCGTCGTCGGCTCCACGCACGGTCTCGTGGGCCGGCTCTTCGGATCGGTCGCCGGGCGACTCGCCAAGCGGGCGCAGCGGCCCGTCGTCGTCATTCCGTAACCAGCGCTTCTCCCAGGTGAGTTGCGCCCTGGGCCCTCCCCGCCGACTGCCGTGCGCCGATTGAAGCTACTCGCGCGTAGAGGTGTTTGTGCCTTTGTGAAGGGCATATATCGCTCACCGCACCACCGCGCACGCAGGAAGGGAGCCCGCCGTGGACAACGACGTCTCCGCGGGAAGCACCACCACTACGATCCTCGGCCGACTCGCCCTGGGAATCACCCTGTTGGCCTTCGGCCTCGGCACCACCGGCGTCCTCGACGGAGTGACGGCGGCTGACGCCGTGTCACTCGCCCACTACGTCGGCGGAGTTGCCCTCTTCGTCGCCGGCCTGTTCGCGTTCCGCGACCGCGACACGGTCAACGGTACGGCCTTCTCGGCGCTCGGCGCCCTCTGGTTCACCTGGGCCGTCTCGGCCGGCGGCCAGGTCTCCGACAACGCGGCGGGGCTGTTCCTGCTGCTCTTCGCCCTCGTGACGCTCTCCCTCACCCTGGCCGGTGGCGACCAACTCGGCCAGGGCACCTACGGGTTGTTCTGCGTCTCGCTCCTGCTGCTCGCCGTCGGCCGCTTCGCGGACAACGACGGCCTGGCCAAGGCGGGCGGCTGGGTCGCCGTGGCGGCGGGGGTGGTCGCCTGGTACGCGGCGACCGCCGCGCTGGCGCACTGGCCCACCGTCCTTCCGCGACGCGCTGCCGGCCGGGGGGTGACGGCCACCGGTTGAGCTGCGCCGGCCGGAGGGTAGGGCGGCCTCCGGCGGCAGGGCGGGACCCCGTGTGCGGGTGGCGCGTGTGGGGTCCCGCCCTGTTTTGGGAGTGGGGCTATTCGACCGTTACCGACTTCGCCAGGTTTCGGGGCTTGTCAATGTCCCGGCCGAGGGCCAGGGCCGTGTGGTAGGCCAGGAGTTGGAGGGGGATGCCCATGAGGATCGGGTCGAGTTCGTCCTCGTTCTTGGGGACGATGATCGTCTGGTCGGCCTTCTCCTGCTCGCGGTGGGCCACCGCGAGGATCCTGCCGCTGCGGGCCTTGATCTCCTCCAGGGCGGCGCGGTTCTTCTCCAGGAGGTCGTCGTCCGGGACGATGGCGACCGTGGGCAGGGCGGGCTCGATCAGGGCCAGCGGGCCGTGCTTGAGCTCGGAGGCCGGGTAGGCCTCGGCGTGGATGTAGGAGACCTCCTTGAGCTTCAGGGAGGCCTCACGGGCCACCGGGTAGCCCCGGACGCGGCCGATGAAGAGCATGGAGCGGGCCTCGGCGTACTCCTGGGCCAGCTTCTTGATCTCGTCCTCCTGCTCCAGCATCTCGGAGATCTGCGCGGGCAGCCGGCGCAGGCCCTCGATGATCCGCTTGCCGTCGCGGACGGAGAGGTCACGGGTGCGGCCCAGGTGCAGCGCGAGGAGCGCGAAGGCGACCGTGGTGTTGGTGAAGCACTTGGTGGACACCACGCAGACCTCGGGGCCGGCGTGGACGTAGACGCCGCCGTCCGCCTCCCGGGCGATCGCGGAGCCGACCACGTTGACCACGCCCAGCACCCGCGCGCCCTTGCGCTTCAGCTCCTGGACGGCCGCCAGCACGTCGTAGGTCTCACCGGACTGGGAGACGGCGATGTACAGGGTGTCGGGGTCCACGACGGCGTTGCGGTAGCGGAACTCGGAGGCCGGTTCGGCGTCGGCGGGGATGCGGGCCAGCTCCTCGATCATCTGGGCGCCGATCATGCCCGCGTGGTACGAGGTGCCGCAGCCGAGGATCTTCACCCGGCGCACGGCGCGGGCCTCACGGGCGTCCAGGTTGAGGCCGCCGAGGTGCACGGTGGAGAAGCGGTCGTCGATGCGGCCGCGCAGCACGCGGTCCACGGCTTCGGCCTGCTCGTGGATCTCCTTGTGCATGTAGGTGTCGTGGCCGCCCATGTCATAGGACTCGGCCTCCCACTCCACGGTGGTCGGCTCGGACGTGGTCCGGGTGCCCTCCGTGGTGTAGGTGCGGAAGTCGTCGGCCTTGAGGGTGGCCATCTCGCCGTCGTCCAGCGTGACGATCTGCCGGGTGTGGGCGACCAGCGCGGCCACGTCGGAGGCGACGAACATCTCCTTCTCGCCGATGCCCAGCACGACAGGGGAGCCGTTGCGGGCCACCACGATGCGGTCGGGGAAGTCGGCGTGCAGCACGGCGATGCCGTACGTGCCCTCGATGACCCGCAGCGTCTCGCGGACCCGGTCCTCCAGCTTCTCGGCCTGCGCGCGGGCGATGAGGTGGACGAGGACCTCGGTGTCGGTCTCGGAGAGGAACTCGACGCCGTCCGCCTCCAGTTTGCGGCGCAGGTCGGCGGCGTTGTCGATGATGCCGTTGTGGACGACGGCGACCTTGTCGTCTGCCGACATGTGCGGGTGGGCGTTCACGTCGGAGGGGGCGCCGTGGGTGGCCCAGCGGGTGTGGGCGATACCGGTGGTGCCCTTGAAGCGCGCCGGAACCTTGGCCTCCAGGTCGCGGACCCGGCCCTTGGCCTTGACCATCTTCAGACCGGTGGTCTTCGGGGACGTGACGGCGATGCCCGCGGAGTCGTAGCCGCGGTACTCCAGGCGCTGGAGACCCTCCAGCAGGAGGGGTGCCACGTCACGCCTGCCGATGTATCCGACGATTCCGCACATGTATACGTATCCCTCAGTTCTCAGCCGTAGACCAGGCGGCGCAGCTGCCGGAGCGTGAGCTCCGGCGGTGCCACCGCGCGGTATTTCAGGTCCGCCCCGATCCGTTCGAAGATCGCCGCGTTCACCATGCCCTGGGCCTGGAGCTCGCGGTGGCGGCGACGGACGTACTCCTCGGTCGTCTCGTCGAAGTAGGCGAGAACGTCCTGGATCACGCGCAGCGCTTCGCCCCGGCTCAGGGGGGTGGAGCGCGTCAGGTGATCAACGAGTTCGTCGTGCACCCGGTAGATCCTGGGGGACCGCGCACCGTTTCGCAAGAATCCTGCCCGATTTCGGGCAAGCCCCTGTTGAGGGCCCTTGGGAGAACATTGAATCTGTTATGGGCCCCTGTTCGTGAGCCGTCCATCCTGTGTCCGGCGACCCGTCGCCTGAGCAGACGAGTTTCAGACGCCATGGACACTCCTCGCATGGGCGTACCGGAGCAGCTGGCCGAGCGCATGAGCATGGCCGAGCAGCACGAGTACCTGCGCGCCAGATTCTCCCGGCGCACGATGATCAGAGGCGGCGCCGTCACCCTGGGCGCCGTCGCGGGTGGCGCGTTCGTACCGGGCGCCACCGCCCAGGCCGCCGTGCCGACGCGGGCCGCGACGAGCACCGAGCACGTCGACGGCGCCCTCGTCGCCCCCTTCGGGCGCCACCTCGCCTTCGGCGGCGACCCCCGTACCGAGATCACCGTCTCCTGGCAGGTCCCGGTCGCGGTGAAGAAGCCCTTCATCCGGATAGGCGCCCACCCCTGGGACCTCTCCCGCAGGATCGAGGCCGAGGCGCGCACCCTGTACACCCCGGCCGGTGTCGGCGCCAGCGGCGACCACACGCAGTACTACCTGCACGCCGAGCTCACGCACCTCAAGCCCGGCAAGACCTACTACTACGGTGTCGGCCACGCCGGCTTCGACCCGGCCGCCCCGCACCTGCTGGGCACCCTCGGCACCTTCACCACCGCCCCCGCGCACAAGAAGCCCTTCACCTTCACCGCCTTCGGCGACGAGGGCGTCGGCTACCACGGCCTCGCCAACAACAGCCTCCTGCTGGGCCAGAACCCGGCCTTCCACCTGCACGCCGGCGACATCGCCTACGCCGACCCGGCCGGCCAGGGCAAGAGTGCCGACACCGGCTTCGACTCCCGGGTGTGGGACCAGTTCCTCGCGCAGACCGAGTCCGTCGCCAAGTCCGTCCCGTGGATGCCGGCCTACGGCAACCACGACATGGAGGCCTGGTACTCGCCCAACGGCTACGGCGGCGAGGACGCCCGCTGGAACCTGCCCGGCAACGGCCCCGACAAGAAGAACCTGCCGGGCGTGTACTCCTTCGTCTACGGCAACACGGCGGTCATCTCGCTGGACGCCAACGACATCTCCTTCGAGATCCCGGCGAACCTCGGCATCTCCGGCGGCACCCAGACCAGGTGGCTGGAGGCGCAGCTGAAGAAGTTCCGCGCCTCGAAGGACGTCGACTTCGTCGTCGTCTTCTTCCACCACTGCGCCTACTGCACCTCCACCGCGCACGCCTCGGAGGGGGGCGTCCGCCAGGAGTGGGTGCCGCTGTTCGAGAAGTACACGGTGGACCTGGTCATCAACGGCCACAACCACCAGTACGAGCGCACCGACGTCATCAAGGCGGGCGCGGTCACCAAGAAGCTCCCGATCGGCGGCACGGCGTACCCGGAGACGGAGGGCGTGGTGTACGTGACGGCGGGCGCGGCCGGCCGCAGCCTCTACGCGTTCACCGCCCCCCTGTCCTACGAGGGCCACGAGAACGAGGTCGAGTCGGTGGCCTCGTTCGTCAACGCCAAGGACGGCAAGCAGAACGAGACGGTCACCTGGTCGCGCGTGCGTTACCTCGACTACTCGTTCCTGCGCGTCGACGTCACCCCCGCGGCCAAGGGCCGGCACGCCACCCTGACGGTGCGCGGCATCGCCGAGTCCGGTGAGCAGGTCGACCACTTCACGGTGGCCCGCAGGGCCAAGTGACACCGCTCCCGCGCCCCGGCGGCCCGGGGCGCGGGAGCGACAGGCGGTCCCCGGGCGGGTGAGGACTACATCCGCTTGAGGACCGCCTGTTTGGCCTGCGTGAACTCCGCCTCGGTCAGGACACCCGAGCGGTGCAGTTCGCCGAGCTCGCGCAGCCGCCGCAGCAGCGCGTCATGGCCGTCCTCCCCGGCGGGCGGCAGCTGCCTCGGCACCCGGGGTCCGGTCCCGCACGGGCGGGCGGCGGCCGGATGGGGGAGGCGGGCCTGTACGGCCGCGGCGACCAGCGCCATCAGCGGGTCCTTCCTGAAGCCCCACAGCTCCACGGCGTTGGGGTCGTACTTCGGCGGGGCCGTGCTGGGGGCGTGGCGGACGCTGAAGCGGAGATGCCCGTTCTCCAGGCCGGCCGCCGGGTGCCACTCCACGGCGGTGATCTCGGGCAGCGTGAGGACGCGCGGGCCGGCGGCGGCCTTGGTGTCCTCCGTCTTCCAGTTCCACTCCAGCCGGACCCGCTCGCCGTCGAAGCGCGCGCTGCCGTCCCCCGCGGAGGCGGCCACGGGGACGGCGGGGCCCGGCAGCAGATACGCGTCGACCGGGTCGGCCGGCACCCGGTCCAGGAGCAGCGCCTCGCGGACCTCCTCGACGAGGTACTCGGCGACGCCGTACCGGTCGGACCGGACGCTCAGCTGGTAGGGGTCGTCGGGTTCGGTGAGCCGCCCGCCGGTGGCGCGCAGCAGCGGGTCGGCGCCGTCGCGCAGCCGCAGTCTCATCCGGCCGGACCGCTTGCCCTGTTCGAAGGAGATGCCGGCCAACGCGCCCAGCGGAACGACGAGTTCACCCAGGGCCCGGCGGAAGAGGCTGACGTCCCGGTCGCGTCCCGGTGTCAGCCGCAGGGCGTCGGCGTCGAAGGCCCAGATGCCGTCCTTCTGGATGATTTCCGCCATGCGTGGATTGTCCCACCCCGGTCTCCTCCCGCAGGGCCGCCGGGCACCCCGCGGGACCGTACCGCGGGGTGAACGGCCGTCCCCGCCTGCCGGTCACCGGCCGGCGAGGGGGTTCCGCAGGGTGCCGGCCAGCTGGAGCGCGCCGGAGGGGTCCGCGAGGTCCACCATCTGCCGGTTGTCGCGCAGCTGGAGCCGGTTGAGGCAGGACAGGGCGAACTCGGGGGCGAACAGGTCGTACCGCCGGAACCGGTCGGCGAGTTCGGGCGCCGAGCGCTGGTAGTCGCGGGTGACCTCGGCGACGGTGTCCCAGAAGCCGTCCTCCTCCAGGATCCCCTCGGCGGCGAGGTTCGCGGCCAGGAAGCGGAAGAAGCAGTCGAAGACGTCCGTGAACACCGACAGGAGTCTCATGTCCTCCGGCACCTCGACCCGGATGCGCCGCACCTGCGGCGGCAGCACCGCGTCCGGGTCCATGACCGCGATCTCCTCGGCGATGTCCTTGTAGACCGCGCGCCGCACCGCGCCGTCCGCCAGGACGAGGATCACGTTCTCGCCGTGCGGCATGTAGACCAGGTCGTAGGCGTAGAAGCTGTGCAGCAGCGGGGTGAAGTACGCCCGCAGATAGCCGCGCAGCCACTCCTTCGGGGTGAGTCCGGACCGCTCGATCAGCGCGCCCGCGAAGGACGTGCCCTCGTGGTCCACGTGCAGCAGGGAGGCCATCGTCGCCAGGGACTCGCCGTCCGCCAGGGAGGGGACGGGGCTCTCGCGCCACAGCGCCGCGAGCATCTTCCGGTACGGCGAGTAGCGGTCCGTGGCCGCCTCGTACTCCAGGTGCCGGTAGCCGACCGCGGCCCGCTCGCGGATGATCGTCAGGCCCGTCGACCTCAGCACCGGGTCGTTCGCGATGAGCTGCGCCAGCCAGTCGTTGATCGCGGGGGTGGCCTCCATGTAGGCGGCGGACAGCCCCCGCATGAACCCCATGTTGAGGACGGACAGGGCCGTCTTCACGTAGTGCCTGCCTGGGTGGGAGGTGTTGAAGAAGGTCCGGATGGACTGCTGGGCCAGGTACTCGTCGTCGCCCTCCCCGAGGCACACGAGGTGGCCGCGCGCGACCTCGGCTGCGAAGGTCACGGTCAGCTTGTTCCACCACTGCCAGGGGTGGACGGGGATGAGGAGGTAGTCGTCGGGGTCGAGGCCCCGGTCGCGGAGGGTGGCGGTGAAGCGGTCCAGGGTCGCGTCCCCGAGTTCCTCCCGCACGAAGGACTCGTACTCGATGCCCACCCCGGCCGTGAACGCGGCCCGGGAGCGGTGCGCGGCCAGCCACACCAGCCGGACCGGGCTCGCGGTCTCGGGGGCGTACGACAGGTAGTCGTGCATGCCGAAGCCGAGCCGGCCGTTGTTGGCGACGAAGCAGGGGTGGCCCTCGGTCATCCCCGTCTCGATCGCCTGGAAGCCGCCGCCCGCCAGCTCGGCGGACCGGATCCGCGGTTTGGTGAGCTTGTAGCAGGTGCCGGACAGGGTGGAGGAGATCTCCTCCAGGTAGACCGGCAGGATCTCGTCGCTCAGACCGAGCGACTTCCGCAGCTCGACGAAGAAGTCCAGTGCCTCCAGGGGCAGTTCGGACCCGTCACGGTGGCGGGTGATCGAGTCGGCGTCCACCTGCCAGTGGTCGAGGGCGCGGCGGACGGCGGTGAAGCGGTAGCGGGTCAGGCCGTCGTCGCCGCGCACGAGGTATCCGTCGCCGTCCGGCTCGGGCGTGATCAGCCGCTCGTGGGCGAACTCGGCGAGCGCCTTGCGGATCAGCAGGCGGTTGGCCCGCGCCCAGCGTTCGGGGGAGAGGTGGGACACGGCGTCGGCGAGGCTCATGCGGACACCCCGGTCACCGCGGTGAACCGCTCGCGGGTGCAGAAACTGAGCAGGGCCCGCTTCTCCGGCTTGCGGATCACCCGCTCGGGCAGGAACCCGACGGCCTCGTTCAGCGCGTGCACCGCCTTGTTGTCCACGTCGGGTTCGACGACGACGCGGGCGGTGGCGGGGTCCGCGAAGAGGTGCGTCATGACGGCGGTGATGACGGCCCGGGTGAAGCCGTGCACCGGTGTGTCGGTCGGCGCGACCAGGAAGTGCATGCCGACGTCGCCAGGTTCGGGCGGGTACAGGCCGACGAGTTCCCGGTGGGCCGGGTCGTACCGCTCCATCAGGAAGGCGGGGACGCCGTCGTGCAGGCCGAGGTACGCGTCGTGGTGCTCGTCGGCGGCGATCTCCGTGTAGGCCCGCTCGACGTCCTCCAGCCCGGCGTCGCCCATCATCCAGAAGGCCGACTTGGGGTGGGTGACCCAGCCGTGCAGCAGTGCGGCGTCCTTCAGCGGGTCGAGCGGGCGGACGGAGAGGGCACCGATCTCGGTGGCGGGGGTGGTCATACCGCGAACTCCTGGAAGGCGATCGTCTTCTCGACCGGGTAGGGGTCGGTGCCGAGCAGCTCACGGATGATGTAGCTGTTGCGGTACGCGCCCATGCCCAGGTCGGGGGACGTGATGCTGTGCGTGTGGACTCCGGCGTTCTGCAGGAAGACCCCTCGGCCGGTGACGTCGACGGCGTAGTTGCGGGCGAGGTCGAAGTTGCCGTGGGAGTCGTAGCGCAGCCGGTGGCGCACGGGCTTGAGGAACTCGGGCTCGGCGTACCTGTAGCCGGTGGCCAGGATCAGGCCCTCGGAGCGCAGTTCGTAGTCCTTGCCCTGTTCCTCCTGGCGCAGACCGAGGGTGTACGTCCCGTCCGCGTGGGCGGCCGAGGTCAGCGCGGAGTTGGTGAGCAGCCGGGTGGGGACCGGGCCGGCGAGGTTCTTCTGGTAGAGCAGGTCGAAGATCTCGTTGATCAGGTCGCCGTCGATGCCCTTGAACAGGCCCTTGTGTTCCTCGGTGAGGCGGTAGCGGGTCTGCTCCGGCAGCGCGTGGTAGTAGTCGACGTACTCCGGGGAGGTCATCTCCAGCGTGAGCTTGGTGTACTCCAGCGGGAAGAAGCGCGGGGAGCGGGTGACCCAGTTCAGCCGGTAGCCGTGGACGTCGATCTCGCTGAGCAGGTCGTGGTAGATCTCGGCGGCGGACTGGCCGCTGCCGACCAGCGTGATCGACTCCTTCGCCTGGAGCTCCGCCTTGTGCTGGAGGTAGCGGGAGTTGTGGATGAAGTCGCCGCCGAGCCCCTGGCAGGCGTCGGGGATGTGGGGCGGGGTGCCGGTGCCGAGGACCAGGTGCCGGGCACGGTAGGTGTCACCGGCCTCGGTGCGCACGGCGTACAGCTCGGCCCCTTCGTCGTACGTCACCTCGGTGACCGTGGTGCCGAAGCGGACGCTGTCCAGCTGGTTCGCGGCCCACCGGCAGTAGTCGTCGTACTCGACGCGCAGCGGGTAGAAGTTCTCCCGGATGTAGAACGAGTACAGCCGGCCGCGCTCCTTCAGGTAGTTGAGGAAGGAGTACGGCGAGGTCGGGTCGGCGAGGGTGACCAGGTCCGACAGGAACGGGGTCTGGAGGTGGGCGCCGTCCAGGAACATGCCCGCGTGCCACTCGAAGTCGGGCTTCGACTCCAGGAAGACCCCGTCGAGTCCGGCGATGGGCTCGGTCAGGCAGGCCAGGCCGAGGTTGAAGGGCCCGAGCCCGATGCCCACGAAGTCGTGGGTGTGCGTGCGGGGTTCAGGATGCGCGGTCAAGGGACTCTCCCAGGTACTGCTCGGCGTGGCCGGCGATCAGGTCGAGGACGGCGGTGATGTCGGCCGTCGTGGTCTCGGGGTTCAGCAGGGTGAACTTCAGGTGGTGGCGGCCGCCCACCCTGGTGCCCGCGACCACCGCGTCGCCGGAGGCGGCAAGGGCCTTGCGGGCGTGCAGGTTGGCGCGGTCGATCTCGGCCGGGTCGGTGACGGTGGCCGGGACGTACCGGAAGACCAGGGTGGACAGGCTGGGCTCGACGACGACGTCGAAGCGCGGGTCGGCGGCCAGCAGTTCCCAGCCCGCCCGGGCCAGGTCGCAGACCTCGTCGAAGAGTTCGCCGATGCCGTCGGCGCCCATCACCCGCAGGGTCATCCACAGCTTGAGCGCGTCGAAGCGGCGGGTGGTCTGCAGGGACTTGTCGACCTGGTTGGGGATGCGCTCCTCCACCATGCGGCGCGGGTTGAGGTACTCCGCGTGATAGGTGGCGTGCCGCAGGGTCGAGCCGTCGCGGACCAGCACGGCGGACGAACTCACCGGCTGGAAGAAGGACTTGTGGTAGTCGACGGTGACGGAGTCGGCGCGCTCGATGCCGTCGATGCGGCCGCGGTACCTGCGCGACGCGAGCAGCCCGCAGCCGTAGGCCGCGTCGACGTGCAGCCAGGCGCCGTGGCGGGAGCACAGTTCGGCGATCTCCGGCAGCGGGTCGATGGAGCCGAAGTCGGTGGTGCCGGCCGTGGCGACCACGGCCATGGGGATCAGGCCCTCCCGCTCACAGCGCTCCAGTTCGCGGGCGAGTGCCACGGTCTGCATGCGCTTGTCGTGGTCGACGGGGATCGACACGACCGCGTCCGGGCCCAGGCCCAGCAGTTTCGCTGACTTCTGCACGCTGAAGTGGCTGACCTCGGAGGCGAAGACGCGCAGCGGGGCGAGTGATCCGTCGGACTTCGCCTCCTCGCGGGCCAGCAGCAGCGCCTGGAGGTTGGACTGGGTGCCGCCGGAGGTGAACACGCCGTCGGCGGCCGGGCCGAGGCCGATACGCGCGGTCGTCCAGTCGATCAGCCTGCGCTCGATGAGGGTGCCGCCGGCCGACTGGTCCCAGGTGTCGAGGGAGGAGTTGACGGCCGACAGGACCGCCTCGCCGAGCAGGGCCGGGATGACGACCGGGCAGTTGAGGTGGGCCAGGTAGCGGGGGTGGTGGAAGTAGACCGCGTCCCGCAGGTAGACCTCCTCCAGCTCGTCCAGGGCGGCCGTGGTGTCGAGCAGGGGCCGGTCGAGGTCGATCCGGTCGATGCGGGGGGAGAGGGCGTCGACCGTGACGCCGGTGAACGGTCGTTCGGTGGTGGCGAGTTTGGCCGCCACCCGCTCCACGCCTTCCGTCACGGAGCGGCGGTACTGCTCCGTGGTCGTGTCATTGAGCAGGTGCGAGCGCATCTGGGGGTCCTCCGGTGGGGACGGTCCGTGCGGGACGGGAAGAGCGGAATTCCGACTCCAACTTAGGTAAGCCTAACCTAATTAGTTGACCGGGAAACTCCGCCCTTCCGTGACCGGCGTCACTCCGGACGAGGTCGCCGCTACTCCGTCTCGCGCAGTTGTTCCTCGCTCAGTCCCCGCCGCCAGTAACCGACGAAGGTCACCCGCCGGCGGTCGATGCCCCGTTCACGCACGAAGTGGCGGCGCAGCGCCTTCACGCACCCGGACTCGCCCGCGATCCAGACGTACGGGTGCTCCGCGGGCGGGAGTCGCTCCCCACGCAGCGCCCGGAGGGCCGCCGGGGAGCCGGGGGAGCCGTCCGTGCCGCTTCCCTCGCGCACCAGCCAGGTGATCTCGGCGTCCGCCTCCGTCGCCAGGTCCTGGATGTCCCCGGCGTCCCCCACCTCCAGCCAGACCCGGGCCCGGGTGCCGGCCGGCAGCGACGCGACGATCGCGGAGACCGCCGGCAGGGCGGTCTCGTCGCCCCACAGGACCACCAGGTCGGTGTCCTCGGGGGGCCGGAACCGGATCGCCCGGTTGTCGGCGATCGCCGGGCCGAGCAGGACGACCCGGTCACCGGCGGCGGCCCGCGCGGCCCACCGGGAGGCGGGACCGGCCTGGACCGCCGACCCCGGCTCCACGCCGTGCAGCACGAAGTCGATGTCGATCTCGGTGGTGTTCCCGTACGCGTCACGGCGCAGCGCGCGCAGCGTGTACGAGCGCATCACCGCCCGTACGCCGTCGGGCAGTTCACGCCATGCCTGCCACCAGCTGTCGCCGAGCTCGAACGGCACGGCCGGCTCGGACTGGCCGGGGTGCGGCAGGAACAGGGACAGGCTCTGGTCGCGTCCGTCGGAGTGGAAGTGCCCGAGATCCTGCCCGGCGAACGAGATCCGGACGAGAGACGGCCCGAGCTGCCGGGTCCGTACGACGTGGAGCGCGAAGAACCGGAAGGGCGCGGCGACTGCGGTGGTCACGAGGGTGCTCCTCACAGGGGTGGGGGAGAGGGCGGCTCACCTTCCTTCAAGGGGGCGGGGAACCGCGCGACCAGCCGCAACGGGCCCGCGGTTCACCCCGACCGGAGCCACCCGTTCGTCAGCTGACCTTCTTCGCGTTCTCCAGCGCCTCGGCGAGGCCGGTGAGCAGCGGGACGCACTTGTCGTACGACAGGATCGGCTCGGGGGAGCGCGCGATGACCTGGCCGGCCTTGACGGCGGGCAGCTTCTTCCAGGTGGCCTTGGTGATGTCGGCCGGCTGGATGGTCGAGGAGCGGTCGTCCATCATGATGATGTCGGCCGGGTACTTGTCGACGTTCTCCCAGCTCAGGGACTCGTACCAGCCGCCGCCGACGGCCTTGGCCTTCTCCGGGGGCTCCACGAAGTTCACGCCGAGGGCCTTGAAGTACTCCAGGTCGACGGAGAGGTTGGTGCCGGAGACGTAGAAGAGTTCCTGGCTCGCGGAACCGGCCATCACCTTGATGTCGGGCTTGGCCTTCGCGGCGGCGCGCAGCCGGGTGGCCGCCGCCTCGAACCTCTTCCTGCCGTCGGTGGCCCTGGCGGCCGTCAGGTCGGCGCCCAGGGACTCCGCGAGCTTCCACATGCGCTCCAGCGGCGCGGTCAGCTGACGGTCGTAGACGGAGATGCCGACGCTGGGGGCCAGCTTGGCGATCTTTCCCTTGGACGCCTCGGGGACGTACCAGAGGGTGCCGGCGTCGTCGAACATCGTGGAGATGAGGAGCTGGGGGGCGAGCGCCGCGTACTTCTCGACGCTGAACTGGTCCCAGGCGTTGCCGAGGACGGTCAGCTTGCTGACGTCCATGTCGCCGGCCTGGACGTCGGCCTTGCCGTCGGCGGTCTTGGTCGGGCCGAAGACGCCCTTCACCTGGACGCCGTAGTCGTACAGCGCGGCGGCGACCCCGGTGAACGCGACGATGTCCGTGGGCACCTTGTCGAGCTTCACGGTCGTGCCGCGGTCGTCCCTGAACGTCCAGGGGCCCGACGCGGCGGCCGTGGTCCCCTCGCCCGAACCACCGCTCGTCTCCTTGTCGCCACCGCAGGCGGCGAGCGCGGCACCGAGGCCGAGTGCGCCGCCCGCGGCGAGGATGCCGCGGCGGGTGAAGTGGGTGGCACGGGCGTTGGGCATGAGTGTGGCCGCTTTCGAACGGGGCGGAGCGCCCGCCGGACAGGTTCGAATGAAGGTTAGCCTAACCTCATCAACTGTCCACAGGGCGGGCGTGACCCGCTCGCCTGCGCGTGGTCGGCCCCGTGCGGGCCGGCCACGCGTGCACCACGGCGGGCCCCGGCTGTCAGTCCGTCAGGCCCAACTCCCGCGCGATCAGCATCCGCTGCACCTCGCTCGTGCCCTCGCCGATCTCCAGGATCTTGGAGTCGCGCCACATCCGGGCCACCGGGTACTCGTTCATGAAGCCGTAGCCGCCGTGGATCTGCGTGGCGTCACGGGCGTTGTCCACGGCGACCGTGGACGAGTACAGCTTCGCCAGTGCCGCCTCCTTCTTGAAGGGGTCGCCGGACACCAGGCGGGAGGCCGCGTCGCGCCAGGCGAGACGGGCGGTGTGCGCCTTCATCTCCATGTCGGCGATCTTGAACTGGATCGCCTGGTTCGCCCCGATCGGACGGCCGAACGCCTGCCGTTCCCTGGCGTAGCGCACCGACTCGTCCACACAGCCCTGGGCCAGGCCCGTCGCCAGCGCCGCGATCGCGACCCGGCCCTCGTCGAGGATGCGCAGGAACTGCGCGTAGCCGCGGCCCTCCTCGCCGAGCAGGTTCGCCGCCGGCACCCGGACGTCCTGGAAGGACAGCTCACGGGTGTCCGAGGCGTTCCAGCCGACCTTGGAGTAGGGGGCGGCGACGGTGAAGCCCGGCGTGCCGGACGGGACGATGATCGCGGAGATCAGCGGCCTGCCGTCCGGCTTGCGACCGGTGACGGCCGTGACGGTGACCAGCCCCGTGATGTCCGTGCCCGAGTTGGTGATGAAGCACTTGGTGCCGTTGATCACCCACTCGCCGGTGTCGGCGTCGAGGCGGGCCGTCGTACGGGTCGCGCCCGCGTCCGAGCCGCCGTCCGGCTCGGTCAGCCCGAACGCGCCGAGGATCTCGCCGGAACACAGCCGGGGCAGCCACTCCCGCTTCTGGGCCTCGGTGCCGAAGAGATGCAAGGGCATCGCGCCCAGCGACACCCCCGCCTCCAGGGTGATGGCGACCGAGGAGTCGACCCGGGCGAGCTCCTCCAGGGCGATGCCGAGGGCGAGGTAGTCGCCGCCCATCCCGCCGTACTCCTCGGAGAACGGCAGCCCGAACAGGCCCATCCGCCCCATCTCGCGGACGATCTCGTAGGGGAACTCGTGCCGCTCGTAGAAGTCGCCGATCTTCGGTGCGACGACGTCGTGGGCGAACTCCTCGACCGTGCGCCGGAGTTCCTCCAGCTCGGGCGAGAGGCGGTGGTCCAGGGACATGGTGATCACTCCTGGTGGGAGAGGGCTTTGACGGTGCGTGACGGGCTGGGTCGGCCCAGTCGTTCGGCCATCCACACGCTGGTGGCGGTGAGACGGCCCAGATCCACCCCGGTGTCGACACCGAGGCCCTGGAGCATCCACACGAGGTCCTCGGTGGCGAGGTTGCCGGTCGCGGACTTCGCGTACGGGCAGCCGCCGAGGCCGCCCGCGGAGGCGTCGACGGTCGTGACGCCGAACTGCAGGGCGGCCAGGGTGTTCGCGAGCGCCTGGCCGTAGGTGTCGTGGAAGTGCACACCGAGCGCGCCCGTGGGAACTCCCCGTTCGCCGAGCGCGCCCAGCAACGCCCCGACGTGCCCCGGGGTCGCCACGCCGATGGTGTCGCCCAGGCTCAGCTCGTCGCAGCCCAGGTCCAGCAGGGCCCGGCAGACCCGGACGACCTGGGCGACGGGGACCGCGCCCTCCCACGGGTCGCCGAAGCACATGGAGAGATAGCCGCGCACATGCACGCCCTCGGCCCTGGCGCGCGCCACCACCGGCTCGAACATGGCGAGCGC
This sequence comes from Streptomyces sp. NPDC043878, assembly GCF_056435735.1. Lineage (NCBI taxonomy): Bacteria > Bacillati > Actinomycetota > Actinomycetes > Kitasatosporales > Streptomycetaceae > Streptomyces > Streptomyces sp. NPDC043878. The sequence continues at coordinate 72,011 of NZ_JBWKDW010000009.1, read as the reverse complement.
CTCGTCCACCGTGCGGTTGAGGTTGGCCTTCGCGAAGGACTCGGTGGCGCTGGCGAAGACGGCGACCCGGCGGGCGCCGAGGGCGAGCGCGCGGTCGAGCCCGCGTTCGTTCGGCACCAGGACCGGCAGCGCCACCTCCAGATCGCTCACCAGCGGGAACAGCTGCTCGGCGTCGGCGAGTTGGGGCACCCACTTCGGGTGGACGAAGCTGGTCGCCTCGATCGTGGTCAGCCCCGCGCCGGCGAGGCGGCGGACGAACTCCGCCTTGACGGCCGTCGGGACGGTCGTCTTCTCGTTCTGCAGGCCGTCCCGGGCGCCTACCTCGTGGATGCGCACCCGCGCGGGCAGGCCCGGGGCCGGCACGACCATGGGGAGTGTCACTGGTCCTCCTCCGCCGGGGCGACGACGGCCAGGACCTGGTCCATGGCGACGGTCGTGCCCGCGGTCACGTCCAGTTGGGCGACGGTGCCGGCGTGCGGGGCGGAGATGACGTGCTCCATCTTCATCGCCTCCACCACCAGCAGGCTCTGGCCCGCGCTCACCTCGTCGCCGACGGCGACCTTGACGACGGTGACCGTGCCGGGCATCGGCGCGGTGAGCGAGTCGGCGCCCGCGTGCGTCCCCCGGGTGAGGGACGCGGCGACCGGGTCGTGGTCGCGGACCTGCCAGGCGTCGCCGTCGCGGCCCAGCCAGGTGCCGTCCGGCAGGGCGGCGAAGGTGTGGCTGACGCCGTCGAGCCGGCAGGTGAACCGGGCGTCCCCGGCCGGCGGGGGCGAGCCCCCGGAACCGCTGCGCGGGGTGTCCTCCCCGTCCAGCAGGACCTCCGTCCCGCCGTCCGCGCCGGGTCGCAGACGGACGGTCACCGGGTCGTGTCCGGGCACGTGCAGATGATGTGCCGTCCAGGCCCGCTCGCCGCCCAGGCGCCAGCCGTCCGCGGCGGCGAACGGGTCCACCCAGCCCGGTCCGTGCGCGGGGGCGAGCGCGGCCTGGCGCAGCAGCGCGGCCGCCGCGTAGACCTCGCCCGGCACCTCGGTGGTCACCAGGGAGTCCACCTCCCGCTCCACCAGCCCCGTGTCCAACTCGCCTGCCACGACCGCCGGATGGGCCAGCAGCCGGCGCAGGAACCCGGCGTTGGTCGGCACGCCCAGCGTGACCGTCCGCGCGAGGGCGGCCCGGAGCCTGCGGAGCGCGGTCGCCCGGTCGGGGCCGTAGGCGATCACCTTGGACAGCATCGGGTCGTACAGGCTGCCGACCTCCGTGCCCTCGCTGAGCCCGGAGTCGGTGCGCACCCCGTCGCCCTGGGGTTCGCTCAGCCGCAGCACCGTGCCGCCCGAGGGCAGGAACCCGCGCGCGGGGTCCTCGGCGCACAGGCGGGCCTCCACGGCGTGCCCGGTGAGCGTGACGTCCCGCTGCGTGTACGGCAGCCGCTCACCGGCCGCCACCCGCAGCTGCCACTCCACCAGATCGAGGCCGGTGACCAGTTCGGTGACCGGGTGTTCCACCTGGAGGCGGGTGTTCATCTCCATGAAGTAGTACGAGGAGGGGTCGGTGCCGGGGACGATGAACTCCACCGTGCCCGCGCCCCGGTACCCGCAGGAGCGGGCCGCCTGGACCGCCGCCTCGCCCATCGCGGCGCGGGTCGGTTCGTCCAGCAGGACGCTCGGCGCCTCCTCGATGATCTTCTGGTGCCGGCGTTGCAGGGAGCACTCGCGCTCGCCCAGGTGGATCACGCCGCCGTGGCCGTCGGCCAGGACCTGGATCTCGATGTGGCGGGGCCGGTCCACCCACCGCTCGACCAGGAGCGTGTCGTCCCCGAAGGAGGCGCGGGCCTCGCGGCGGGCGGCGGCGATCTCGTCGGCGAGGCCGGCCTCCTCGCGCACCAGGCGCATGCCCTTGCCGCCACCGCCCGCGCTCGGCTTCAGCAGGACCGGCATGCCGATCTCCCGTGCGGCGGCGGCCAGTTCACCGTCGGTCAGACCGCTGCCGCTGGACCCGGGCACGACCGGCACCCCGGCCGCCCGGACGGTCTCCTTGGCGCGGATCTTGTCGCCCATGAGGGAGATCGCGTCGGCGGGCGGCCCGATGAAGACGAGCCCGGCGTCGGCGCAGGCGCGCGCGAAGCCGGCGTTCTCGGCGAGGAAGCCGTAGCCGGGGTGGACGGCCTGGGCGCCGGTGCGGCCGGCCGCCTCCAGCAGCCGCGGCACCGACAGATAGCTCTCCGCCGCCGGCGCCGGACCGATGCGCACCGCCGTGTCGGCCTCCCGGACGTGCCGGGCGTCGGCGTCCGCGTCGGAGAAGACGGCCACCGAGCGCACACCCAGCGAGCGCAGCGTGCGGATGACGCGGACCGCGATCTCGCCCCGGTTGGCCACGAGCACTGTGTCAAACATGAGTCCCCTCCTCACATCCGGAAGACGCCGAACCGCGGCTCGCCCAGCGGCGCGTTGGCGCACGCGGTCAGGGCGAGCCCCAGCACCTGGCGGGTCTCCAGCGGATCGATCACACCGTCGTCCCACAGGCGGGCCGTGGCGTAGTAGGCGTTGCCCTGGCGCTCGTACTGCGCGCGGATCGGGTCCTTGAAGGTCTCCTCCTCCTTGACGGGCCAGGACTCGCCGCGCGCCTCCAACTGGTCGCGTTTGACGGTCGCGAGGACGGAGGCCGCCTGCTCGCCGCCCATCACGGAGATCTTGGCGCCCGGCCACATCCACAGGAAGCGCGGCGAGTACGCCCGGCCGCACATCGAGTAGTTCCCCGCGCCGTAGGACCCGCCGACCACCACCGTCAGCTTGGGCACACGGGTGCAGGCCACCGCCGTGACCATCTTGGCGCCGTGCTTGGCGATGCCGCCGGCCTCGTAGTCCCGGCCGACCATGAAGCCCGAGATGTTCTGCAGGAACACCAGGGGGATGCCGCGCTGGTCGCACAGTTCGATGAAGTGGGCGCCCTTCTGGGCGGACTCGGAGAACAGGATGCCGTTGTTGGCGACGATCCCCACCGGGTGGCCGTGGATACGGGCGAAGCCGGTGACCAGGGTCTGCCCGAACTCGGCCTTGAACTCCGCGAAGCGGGAGCCGTCGGTCACGCGCGCGATGACCTCGCGCACGTCGTAGGGGGTGCGGGAGTCGACCGGCACCGCGCCGTAGAGCCCGAAGGGGTCGACCTTCGGTTCGGCGGGCGCCGTCACCTCCCAGGGCAGCGGGCCGCGCGCGGGGAGCGTGGCGACGATGTTCCGCACGATCCGCAGCGCGTGCGCGTCGTCCTCGGCGAGATGGTCGGTGACGCCCGACACGCGCGCGTGGACCTCGCCGCCGCCCAGCTCCTCGGCGGTCACCACCTCACCGGTGGCGGCCTTCACCAGCGGCGGCCCGCCGAGGAAGATGGTGCCCTGGCCGCGGACGATGACGGCCTCGTCGCTCATGGCCGGGACGTACGCCCCGCCGGCCGTGCAGGAGCCGAGCACGGCCGCGATCTGCGGGATGCCGGCGCCCGACATCCGGGCCTGGTTGTAGAAGATCCGCCCGAAGTGGTCGCGGTCGGGGAACACCTCGTCCTGCATGGGCAGGAAGGCTCCGCCGGAGTCGACCAGGTAGAGACAGGGCAGGCGGTTGTCGAGGGCGACCTCCTGCGCGCGCAGGTGCTTCTTCACGGTCATCGGGTAGTACGTGCCGCCCTTGACGGTCGCGTCGTTGGCGACGATCACGCACTCCCGGCCGCTGACCCGGCCGATCCCGGCGATGACCCCGGCGGCCGGGGCCTGCCCGTCGTACATCCCGTCGGCGGCCAGCGGCGCCAGCTCCAGGAAGGGCGAGCCGGGGTCGAGCAGTGTGTCCACGCGCTCGCGCGGCAGCAGCTTCCCGCGCGCGGTGTGCCGGGCCCGGGCCTTCTCACCGCCGCCCAGCCGGGCCGCGGCCAGCTTGCCGCGCAGCTCCTCGACGAGGGCGCGGTGCGCCTCCTCGTTGGCCCTCCAGGCCTCCGACGCGGGATCTTCCGCGGTCTGGAGCTCCGGTGCCTCTTGCATCCTGCGGTCCCCTCACCCAGCGATCGACTGTTAATGAGCGTTAACCATTTCCTTCAGGTTAACGACCGCTAACCTCCCTGTCTAGAATTGCTTCCATGACCACCAGAACCGACGCCCCCACGCGGCGCGAACAGATCCTCAAGGAGGCCGCCCGGCTGTTCGCCGAGCGTGGTTTCCACGGCGTCGGAGTCGACGAGATAGGTGCCGCGGTCGGCATCAGCGGGCCGGGTCTGTACCGGCACTTCGCCGGCAAGGACGCGATGCTGGCCGAGTTGCTGGTCGGTATCAGCGGCCAGCTGCTGACCGGTGCGAAGCGACGCCTCCAGGAGGCCCGGCAGGCGGCGGACCCCGGCGCGGTCCTCGACTCGCTCATCGAGGGTCATATCGACTTCGCCCTCGACGACCGGCCTCTGATCACCCTGCACGACCGCGAGCTGGACCGCCTCCGGGACACCGACCGCAAGCTGGTGCGGCAGTTGCAGCGGCAGTACGTGGAGTTGTGGGTGGAGGTGGTCCGCGAGGTGTACCCGGGTCTCGCCGAACCCGCCGCCCGCTCGGCGGTCCACTCGGTCTTCGGTCTGCTGAACTCCACCCCCCACCTGGGCCGCCCCGGCGCGCTCCCCGGCCGCGCGGGCACCGCCGCGCTGCTGCACCGCATGGCGAGGGGAGCCTTCGCGGCCGCCGGAGAGTGACGAGCGTTACGGCTCCACCCTGCCCCGATCCTCTGGACGCCTCTCCCTACCCACCGGTACGGTTGATGAGCAAGCGCTTAGCCACGGGAAAAGCCGGAACCATCGATTGAGCAACCCCGACGGCGAGCAACCACGTACGCGAGAGCGGCGCCGGTTTAGGCGCAAGGAAGGGTGGCGGCGGTGCGCCGTACGGTGTTCAACGAGGATCACGAGGCGTTCCGGGAGACCCTCCGGGCCTTCATCGAGGCCGAGGTCGTCCCCGTCTACGACGAGTGGTTCGCTGCCGGCCAGGCGCCGCGCGACTTCTACTACAAGCTCGCCGAGCTCGGTGTGTTCGGCATCCGCGTGGACGAGGAGTACGGCGGCGCCGGCATCGACTCGTACAAGTTCGAAGCCGTCATGTACGAGGAGACCGCCCGCGCGGGCGTCCAGTTCGGCGGCTCCGGCGTGCACGTGCTGCTCGGCCTGCCGTACATCAAGATGCTCGCCGACGACGAGCAGAAGAAGCGGTTCCTGCCGAAGTTCGTCTCCGGCGAGGAGATGTGGGCCCTCGCGATGACCGAGCCGGGCACCGGCTCCGACCTCGCCGGCATGAAGACCACCGCCAAGCTCTCCGAGGACGGCACGCACTACGTCCTCAACGGCTCCAAGACCTTCATCACCGGTGGCGTCCACGCCGACCGCGTCATCGTCTGCGCCCGCACCTCCGCGCCGACCGCCGAGGACCGCCGCTTCGGCATCTCCCTGTTCGCCGTGGACACCAGGTCCGAGGGCTACTCCATCGGCCGCAAGCTCGACAAGCTCGGCCTGAAGACCTCCGACACCGCCGAACTCGCCTTCGTCGACGTGAAGGTTCCCGTCGAGGACCTCCTCGGCGAGGAGAACAAGGGCTTCTACTACCTCGGCCACAACCTGGCCTCCGAGCGCTGGGGCATCGCCTTCGGCGCCTACGCCCAGGCCAAGGCCGCGGTCCGGTTCGCCAAGGAGTACGTGCAGGAGCGCACGGTCTTCGGCAAGTCCGTCGCCTCGTTCCAGAACACGAAGTTCGAGCTGGCCGCCTGCCAGGCCGAGGTGGACGCGGCCGAGGCCGTCGCCGACCGCGCGCTCGAGGCCCTCGACGCGGGCGAGCTGAGCGCCGCGGAGGCCGCCAGCGCGAAGCTGTTCTGCACCGAGGTCGCGCACCGCGTCATCGACCGCTGCCTGCAGCTGCACGGCGGCTACGGCTTCATGAACGAGTACCCGATCGCCCGCCTGTACGCGGACAACCGCGTGAACCGCATCTACGGCGGCACCAGCGAGATCATGAAGTCGATCATCGCGAAGAACATGGGTCTGTAAGGTCCGCGAAATTTCCGGCCGGTAGAACTGAGCCCCATGAGCCAGGCACTACTCGATCTCCTCGATCTGCTCGACCTGGAGCAGATCGAGGAGAACATCTTCCGCGGCCAGTCGCGGTCCGCCGTCGTCCCCCGGGTCTTCGGCGGGCAGGTCGCGGCCCAGGCGCTGGTCGCCGCCGGGCGGACGGTCCCCGCGGACCGGCACGCCCATTCCCTGCACGCGTACTTCCTGCGCCCCGGTGACCCCGGCGCGCCGATCGTCTACAACGTCGACCGGCTTCGCGACGGCCGCTCCTTCACCACCCGCCGGGTGGTCGCCGTCCAGCACGGCAAGGCGATCTTCGGTCTGTCGGCGTCCTTCCAGACGTACGAGGAGGGACTCGACCACCAGGCCCCGATGCCGCCCGCGCCGGACCCGGTGACGCTGCCCACCTCGCAGGAGCGGCTGCGCGGCTACCGCCATCTCGACCCGCGGGTGGTGGAGAAGTTCATCGAGGCGCGCGCGGCGATCGACCTGCGCCACGTCGAGGAACCGCCCTACGGTGAGTTCGGGGAGCCCCGCGAACCCCGTTCGCAGGTCTGGTTCCGCACCAACGGCAAGCTCGAGGGCGCCGTCGACATCCCCCTGCTGCACGTGGTCCTCGCCACGTACGTCTCCGACATGACCCTGCTCGACTCCATCCTGATCGCGCACGGCCGGGGCGGCTGGGCCGTCGGAGACGTCGTCGGAGCCTCCCTGGACCACGCCATGTGGTTCCACCGGCCCTTCCGCGCCGACGACTGGCTGCTGTACGACCAGGAGTCGCCGTCCGCGCACGGCGGCCGCGGTCTCGGGCAGGCCCGCATCTACACGCAGGACGGCCGGCTCGCCATCTCGGTCGTACAGGAGGGCGTGGTCCGGGTCCCTCGGGAAAACTGAAGGACATGGCACAGGTGCAGGCACAACAGACGCAGCAACAGCAGGGCGGCGGCGAGAGCACCTTCACGGTGATCGTCGCCGCCGTGGCCAATCTGGGCATCGCGCTCGCCAAGGCGGTCGCCGGCGTCATCAGCGGATCGAGCGCGATGCTGTCGGAGGCCGCGCACTCCGTCGCCGACACCGTCACCGAGGTCCTGCTGCTGACCGCGCTGAAGCGCAGCGAGAAACCGGCCGACGAGGACCATCCGCTCGGCTACGGCCCCGAGCGCTACATCTGGGCCATGCTCGCCGCCGTCGCGACCTTCGTCGGCGGCGCGGTCTTCTCCCTCTACGACGGCATCCACACCCTGGTGGCGGGCGAGGACCTCGGGGATCCCCTCGTCTCGTACATCGTGCTCGCGGTCGCCTTCCTGCTGGAGGGCTACTCCCTGCGCACCGGCATCCGGCAGGCGCGCGGCGAGGCGGCCAGGGCCCGGGTGGCCTTCGGGCGCTACCTCCGGCACACCCCCGACACCGCCGTGAAGGCGGTCGTCCTGGAGGACTCCGCCGCCCTCGTCGGCCTGGTCCTCGCCGCGGGCGGACTGCTCGGCGGGCAGCTCACCGGGTCGGGCGTGTGGGACGGCGTCGCCTCGCTCCTGATCGGCGTGCTCCTGCTGTACGTCGCCTGGGTGCTCGGCCGCTCCAACGCCGAACTGCTCATCGGACGGCCGCTGCCGAGGTCCGTGCGGGAGCGGATCAGGGCGGAGCTGCTCGCGGTCGAGCACATCGAGGCCGTACTGGAGCTGATCACGCTCGTGCAGGGCCCGCGGGAGGCCCTCGTGGCCGCCAAGGTCGACTTCCGGGACGTGTCCACGGCCGCCCAGATCGAGTGGGCGTGCGAGCAGGCCGAGCAGCGGCTGCGGGAGGTCGTGCCCGCGGTGAGCCGGGTCTATCTGGACCCGACGCCCGGGTTCGCGCAACGGCGGGCCGAAGGGCTCAATCCCTGGCCGTGAGCGGACCGCCGCACCGGCCTGTTCAGCTCTGCGCGAGTCCGGCCTCCGCCAGCAGGTACGCCGTCATCGGGTCGTAGTGGCGCGGGCTGAGCACGTGGTCGTCGAGGGGGACCGTCACCTGGACGGTGCCCTCGGCCTCGGCGAGGAACAGGGCCGGGTCGTTGCAGTCGGCGTAGCCCACGGAGTCCACGCCGTGCCGGCCGGCGTATCCGGCCCAGCCGTGGTCGGCGACGACCAGGTCGGGCAGCGGGCGCCCCTCGCGCTCCAGGGCGGTGAGGATCGCCTTCATCGGTTCGCCGGAGTGCGTGTGCCACAGCGTCGCGCCGTGTTCGAGCACCGCCACGCCCGCGAACTGCATGACGTACCCCTCGTCCGTCTGCAGCCCGTCGGGGATCACGACGATCTCGCAGCCGGCCGCGCGCAGGGCGTCGGCCGTGGCGCGGTGCACGTCGAGGAGGCCGCCCGGGTGACCGGTCGCGAACAGCACCCGCTGCTGTCCTTCGGCGGCCTTGCGCAGCCGTCCCGCGAGCCGCTGGAGGGCGTCGACGGTCAGCTCGGGGTCGATGGTGTCCTGGCCGAACCGGTACTCGGGATCGTCGTTCACCCCGACCCGCTCCGCCATCACCGCGAGCACGTCCTGCTCATCGGTCCAGCGGTCGCCGAGGTCCAGGCCGAGCCAGAAGTTGCGGACGCCGTTGGAGAGCTGGCGGTAGTGGGAGAGGTTGTTCTCGCGGGGCGTCGCGACATCGCCCGCGATGCGGGTCCGTACGAGATGGTCGACGAGCTCGGCGCGGCTGGGTGTCCCGGATATCGGCATGGTTCCCATTGTGAGGCAGGCGACTGGGCGAGTCCCCGGCGTCCCGTCCGCTGGGACGTGTGTCACTGGTCCTGTTGACGCAGGGCGAACCACAGCTCCATGCGTACGTCCGCGTCGTCCAGGTCCGTGCCGAGGAGGGCCGCGCAGCGCGCGATCCGCTGCCGGACGGTGTTGCGGTGCACGGCCAGGGCCACCGCCGTACGGTCCCAGCTGCCGTGCAGGGAGAGCCAGGTGCGCAGGGTCTCGGTGAGGGCGGGCAGCGCGGCCACGGGCGCGAGGAGGGTCCGGGCGTGGGCCTCGGCCTCGTCGCGGGGGAGCAGCGCGGTGAGGCCGGCCCGGGAGCCGTGCCGGACCAGGTCCGTGCGGGTGGCGCGGGCCCGGGCCAGGGCACGGGCCGCCCGGGCGTCGGCGGCCGCCCACTCCCGGGGGGTGACGACGTCGCTGACGCCCAGCGTCCAGCCGGGCTGCGGGGCCGGTTCGCGGCCGGCCGGGACGAGGACCCGGACGACGTCCGCCGCCAGGTCGACCAGCGGGGATCCGAGGGCCGCGCCGAGTGCGGCGGCGGCCACGGAGTCGGGTGCCCGGGTGTCCGGGCGGGCGTGCACGACGAGCCACCGCTCCTGCCCGCCGAGCAGCGGGACGACGTCTTCGGGCGGCGCGCCCAGCAGCAGCCGCACGAGCGCCGACGACCGGTCCGCCCCGGCGCCGCCCCGGCGCTCGCCGGTCAGCAGCGAGAGCAGCACCGCGGCGACGGAGGCGATCGTGTGATCCCCCGGCTCCCGTCCCGGCACCGCGACCCCGAGCACGAACCCCTCTCCGGCCCCCAGCGCGTAGGCGGCGAGACGCGCCTCACCGACGGTGTCGGTCGCGGAGGCGGGACGCGCGGGGCCGGGACCGGGTTCGGGACCGGTCGCCCCGGCCCCCGCACCCGCCCCGTCCCGGGGGTCCGGGGGCGCCGGCCGGACCACGTGTGCCAGCGTCGCCAGCGCGTCCCTCGTCCCGGGGACCGGCTCCCGGCCCGCCGACGCGATCTCCGCGCCCTCCGGGCCGTAGAGCACCGCCCGGCCGCCCAGGCGCTGGGCGAGCCGGCGCAGTACCGACGGGACCGGGTCCGGGCCCGAGGCGGCGGCCGCCAGGCTCTGCTGGGCGGCCGTGACGCGGCGGAGTTCCGCCAGGCGGGCCTGCGCCATCAGCTGCCAGACCGCGCGGGCCACCCCCGAGAACGTGGTCTGCGGCGGCACCTCCAGCAGCGGGAGCCGGTACGCCTCGCAGGCCGCCACCAGCGCCCGCGGCACCGTGTCGTGCACCGGGGCCAGGCCGAAGCCGAGGGCCGCGCCGCCCGCCGCCACGATCCGGGAGACGTAGTCGTCGAAGTACGTGCCGGTCCCGGCCGCCTCCGGGATGTGCACCCCGGCCGTCAGCAGCAGCTCCCCGCCCAGCAGGTACGGGTACGGGTCGGCCATCTCCGAGGTGTGCGCCCAGTGGATCACGACGGCCGGGTCCGCCGGCCCGGCGACGCGGCGCAGGGCGAGGTCCTCCCGGGCCAGCAGGGCCGCGAGGGGCACGGGCGGGGTCGGCGGAACCGCGGGGTCCGGCATGGTGGACGTTTCCTCCGTCCTGGGCGTCGGGAGTGGATGAAACGTACACTTCGCAGCCGCTTTCCGGCCACCTAGTGTCGGTCCCGACCGGCGGCCACGGGTACGGGCGGATGTCCCCGTGAACCGCCGCCGGCCGTCCCCGGAATCCGCACGACACGCCACCGACCGCGCGCGAAGGAGGGCCCCATGGCCGTCCACCACGGCCTCCTGTCGTCCCTGGCCGCCCACGTCGTCGTGTCCCTGGCGACCCGGCCGACCGACCCGGCCGACCGACCCGGCCGACCGACGCGGCCGTCCTCGCCGCCCGGCGCGAGCGGCTCGCCGGCCGGTCTCCCGAACGCGTATCCGAACCCGTGGCGGCTTCCCAGTAAAGTCGTCAGAAGACGCAGTACATACGCGATGAAGCGTAGGAAAGAAGGCAGTTCCCCATGAGCAGCAACGAGACGCCCCGCGGCCCCGTCGACTCCTCCCGCGTCCCGCGCTACGCCGGACCCGCGACCTTCGCCCGGCTGCCGCGCCTGGACGAGGTCGGCCGCGCCGACGTCGCCGTGATCGGCGTGCCGTTCGACTCGGGCGTCTCCTACCGGCCGGGCGCCCGCTTCGGCGGCAACGCGATCCGCGAGGCGTCCCGGCTGCTGCGCCCCTACAACCCCGCCCAGGACGCGTCACCCTTCGCGCTGGCGCAGGTCGCCGACGGCGGCGACATCGCCGTGAACCCGTTCAACATCAACGAGGCCGTCGAGACCGTCGAGGCCGCCGCCGACGACCTGCTCGGCACCGGCGCCCGCCTGATGACCCTGGGCGGCGACCACACCATCGCGCTGCCGCTGCTGCGGTCGGTGGCGAAGAAGCACGGCCCGGTCGCGCTGCTCCACTTCGACGCGCACCTCGACACCTGGGACACCTACTTCGGCGCCGAGTACACGCACGGGACCCCGTTCCGCCGCGCGGTCGAGGAGGGCATCCTCGACACCTCGGCGCTGTCCCACGTCGGCACCCGCGGCCCGCTGTACGGCAAGCAGGACCTCACCGACGACGAGAAGATGGGCTTCGGCATCGTCACCTCCGCCGACGTCTACCGGCGCGGCGCCGACGAGGTCGCCGACCAGCTCCGCCAGCGCATCGGCGACCGCCCGCTGTACATCTCCATCGACATCGACTGCCTCGACCCGGCGCACGCGCCCGGCACGGGGACGCCGGAGGCGGGCGGCATGACCTCCCGCGAACTCCTGGAGATCCTGCGCGGCCTCGCCTCCTGCCACCTCGTCTCGGCCGACGTCGTCGAGGTCGCCCCCGCCTACGACCACGCCGAGATCACCTCGGTGGCCGCGTCCCACACGGCGTACGAACTGACCACGATCATGTCCCGCCAGATCGCCGAGGCCCGCTCGAAGTGACGCACGACCACGACCTCGAACTCCGTCCCACGCCCGCCCAGACGGAGGCCGCGCTGAATCCTCCTCCCGGCCGCAACGGCGGAGACCTGGTCGTGGAGACACTGGCCGGGCTCGGCGCGACCACCGTGTTCGGGCTGCCCGGCCAGCACGCCCTCGGCATGTTCGACGCGCTGCGCCGCTCGGACCTGCGCTACGTGGGCCTGCGGGTGGAGAACAACGCGGGCTTCGCCGCCGACGCCTACGGCCGGGTCACCGGCGAGGCCGCGCCGCTGCTGCTGTCCACCGGTCCGGGCGCGCTCACCTCGCTGGCCGCACTCCAGGAGGCGGCGGCCGCCTCCGCCCCCGTGCTGGCGGTCAGCAGCCAGATCCCGGCCCGCGGTCTCGGCGGCGGCCGCCACGGCTACCTCCACGAACTGCCCGACCAGGCGGCCTCGTTCCGCGGCGTGGTGAAGTCGGTGCACACCGTGCGCGCCCAGTCCCAGATCCCGTCCGCGATCGCGGCGGCCTGGAAGTCGGCGCTCACGGCTCCGCACGGGCCCGTGTGGGTGGAGATCCCGCAGGACGTACTGCTCGCCGAGACGCCCCTCCCCGTCGTGACGGCGGTGGACGCGACCCCGGAAGAGCTGCCGCCGCGCCCCGAACTGACCGCCGTGGCAGCCCACTTGCTCTCGCAGGCCGAGCGTCCGGTGATCATCGCGGGCGGGGGAGTCGTCCGGGCGGACGCGTCGAGGAAGCTGCGCCAGCTGGCGGAGAGGCTCCGCGCACCCGTCGTCACGACCTTCGGCGGCAAGGGCGCGTTCCCCTGGGAACACCCCCTCTCCCTCCAGTCCTGGCTGGAGGACCGGCACACGACCGACTTCCTGGAGGACGCCGACGTCGTCCTGGTCGTCGGCTCGGGCCTCGGCGAACTCTCCTCGAACTACCACACGTTCAGGCCCCGGGGCCGGGTGATCCAGATCGAGGCGGACCTCGGCAAGCTGGAGTCCAACCAGCCGGCGCTGGGCATCCACGCCGACGCGCGCCTCGCGCTCCAGGCCCTGCTGGAGACGGTGGACACGCGGGAGGACGCGAGCGCCCCGGAGCGTGTACGAACGCTGCTGTCGAAGGTGCGTGAGCGCATCGACGCCCAGGAACTCACCCTGGAGCAGGACCTGTTGGCGTCGGTGCGGCGGGCGCTGCCGGACGACTCGCCGTCCTTCTGGGACATGACGATCCTCGCGTACTGGGCGTGGTCGGCCTTCGACGCCAAGGGTCCCAACCACATGCACTCGGCGCAGGGCGCCGGCGGCCTCGGCTACGGCTTCCCGGCGGCCCTGGGCGCGGCGGTCGCCGATCCCACCCGCCCGGTGCTCGCGGTGTCCGGTGACGGCGGCGCGCTGTACTCCGTCGCCGAGCTGGCGACGGCACGGCAGCACGACCTGAACGTCACCTGGCTGATCGTCGACGACGGCGGTTACGGCATCCTGCGCGAGTACATGACCGACGCCTTCGGCCAGGCCACGGCGACGGAACTGAGCCGCCCCGACTACGTGGCCCTGGCCGAGTCGTTCGCGGTCCCGGCAACCAGGACGACCCCCGAGACGCTGGAACACGACCTGACCAAAGCCCTCACGTCCCCCGGCCCCTCGGTAGTCGTCCTCCCCGCGCTGCTCCGCATGTTCGCTCCGACCCATTAGGGGCGCGGGGAACTGCGCGAAACCACAACGCACCCGCACCCGACCGACGGAGGTGCGGGTCCACCAGGGGCGCGGGGAACCGCGCGAACCCCCCAACGCCCCGCCCGCGAACGTCAGCTGAACCAGAAGAAGATCGTGTCAGGGCACCGTCCAAGCTTCTGCGCCCGCTCCCACTCCTCCGCCTCATACCGCATCAGCCCGGCGAACTTCCGCACCGTGTCCTGGTATTCGGGACTCAGCCGGTCGTGAATCGCCTCGTACACGTCCGCGAGCGCCGCCGCCCGCTGAGCCGGCAGGATCCCCACCGAGGGGAAGCCGTCGCCGGGATGCGGCAGCCGGATCGGCGGCCCGCTGAACAGGAACGAGCCCGGCAGCAGGTCGGACGGCACACCGTGGCGGACCAGTTCGTCGTCCACGCGGTAGAACCAGGACGGCCAGCGCCACACCCCGAGGTCGGTGGTGTCGGAGAAGTGGGAGGCCACCGCCTCGTGGAAGGCGTACGTGTACGCCGGGCTCATCTCCTCGCTCGGCGTTCCCTCGATCAGTTCGTCGAGCGCCCGGCTCACGGTCACACCGAGTTCGATGTGCTGCTCGCGAAACCGCGCGTCGGTCCGCGCGCAGCGTTCACGGACGACTCCGAGGACCCGTTCCTGCTTTTCCGTGCGTTCCACCGCCGTGAGCAGTCGGATCACGTCCCGCATGTCCCCGGTGCTCATCTCCAGGCAGTAGCCCACTCTTTCCTCCCCGTTGGCCGGACGACTGCGTCCATGATCCGCAACGGGGTGGGGGCGCGGTGCGGCGGGGGGCACCGCGCCCGGCGAAAGCGGTCCTACCAGATCGCCTCGACCCACTCCGGGTGGTCGATGAACGGGTTCCGGTTGTGCTGGTAGGTGTCGTAGATGACCTGGTTGCGCTTCTCCTCGAAGGCGCTGGGCGGGTCCGCCTCGTTCCAGGCCTTGAGGACGGAGAGCTTGCCCATGTACGGGTTGCTGCCGTTGTTGACCTTCTCGTTGGGCTCCAGGTCGGCGAAACCGTCGTCGCCCTCGTAGCGCACGGCCATGTAGAGGATCATGCGGGCCACGTCGCCCCTGTCGGCGGCGCGCGGCTGGAAGGAGTCGGAGTCGACGAGGCTGCCGCCCCCGCCCGTGACCGTGCTGCCGCCGTTGTCGAAGTCCAGGTTGCCGCGGGTGCTGTTGACCTGCACGTCCGCGGGGCGCAGATGGTGCAGGTCGGTGCCGGGGCCGGTCACCTCGCCGAAGTCGCCGTGGGACTTGGCCCAGGTGTGCTCGCGGTTCCAGTCGCCGGCGTCGCCGCCGTTGAGGGACTTGGCGCGCGAGACGCCGCTGTACAGCAGGATCACGTTGTTGCTGTTGTTCGGGTCCTGGTCGGTGACCTTCAGCGCGTTCCAGACCGCGGAGTAGGAGATCTTCGTCTGGCTGCTGATGATCGTGTGCAGCGAGGACTTGAGGCTCGTACCGGTCTTGCCGATCGCGTTCTTGTAGTACGTCGAGTCGTACGCGGTCGTGGTCGCCGCGGCGGGGGTCGCGGTGAGCGCGGGAACGGTGAGTCCGACCAGGACGGTGGCGGTGGTGAGCGCCACCGACTTCCAGTGGCGTAGGCGTGTCGCCGGCATGTAGGGGGTCCCATCTACGCGGGTTGAATGAAGGCGGCAAACGGGAGAGTGGCATGGACATGCAGGCTTGTCCATGAACCGAACGTGTCCATCCGATGACGGAGACCGGCAATCCGCCCCTTGTCTACGCGAGTTGACGTACCAGAACGGCCCCCGACCGTGGTCGGGGGCCGCCGGGTGCCGGTGGGCGCGGGTGTCAGTTCACGTCGGACGCGTCCAGGCGGTAGACCGCCGAGGCGGTGCTCTGCGCGGAGGACGAGGAGGACGACGAGGACGAAGAGTCGGCGGACGAGGACGCCGTCTTGCTGTAGGCGCTCTCCTTCACCGCCGTCCCGTTCTTCTGCACCCACGCGGTGACCTCGGAGCTGACGTCCGAACCACCGCCCATGCCCCCGCCCATGCCGCCGCCGAGCTGGATGTAGTGCAGCTCGCCCTTCTTCACCAGTTCCTTGAGCCTGGTGAGCGTCATCGCCTTGTCGGAGCCGGACCAGCCCCACATGGAGATGACCGGCTCACCGCTGCTGAGGATGAGCTGCGCCGCGCTCTGTGAACTGGACACGGCGAGCAGCCACTTGGCACCGTCCTGGTGCTTCTTCAGGTACGCGACGAGTTCGGTGCTCGCGCCGCCCATGCCGCCACCGGGCCCACCGCCCAGGCCGGCCGCACCCGGCTGCCCGGCACCGGTACCGGCCCCGCTCCCGGCCGTACCGCCGCCTGTCGTGCCGTCAGCGCCGCCGGGGGGCGTGCCGCCCATCTCGCCGGTACCGCCCGGCGCCTGGCCGTTCTGTCCGCCCGGGGCGCCCGGCAGTTCACCGTTTCCGCCGCCCGGCGTCATCTGGCCACCGCCGGGCAGCTCGCCGCCGGCCTGACCGCCGGCCTGGCTGTTCTGCCCGTCCTGTTGCTGCCCGCCGGGGAAGCCGCCCCGGGTTCCGCCACCGCCGCCGGGACCGCCGCCGAAGCCGCCGCCCGTCGAGGGGCCCGCCGTGGGGTTCGTACCGCCCATGCCGCCGCCCGAACCGGACGGCACCGACCAGGCGTAGGCCGCCGGGCCCGCCACCGCCGCGACGACCGCCGCCGCGAGGGAGGCCGCCAGCAGGCGGGCGCGGTCGCCGGAGCGGAAGACGAGGAGACCGGTGATCGCCAGCGCCATGACGACCGCGATCGCCGGCCACAGCCAGGTGTTCCAGCCGGAGGAGCGCCGCAGCAGGACGACCGCCCAGCCGGCGGTGACCGCGAGCCCGGCCGGCAGCACCCACACCCACCGCTTGTCGGTGCGGAAGGCGCGCAGCAGCAGCACTCCGCCGCCTCCGCACAGCGCCGCGATGCCCGGGGCGAGCGCGGTCGTGTAGTAGGGGTGCATGGTGCCCTCGGCCATGGCGAAGGTCAGGTAGTGCAGGGCGGTCCAGCCGCCCCACAGCACCAGCGCGGCGCGGGTCAGGTCGGTGCGCGGGGCGCGCCCGCACAGGACCAGGCCGCCGGCGCAGGCGATCGCGGCGAACGGGATCAGCCAGGAGATCTGGCCGCCGAGGATGCCGTTGAAGAGCCGTCCGAGGCCCGCGGTCCCGGAGAAGCCGCCGCCCCCGCCGCCGCCGCCCCCGCCGTTGCCCTCGCCGCCGAAGACCCGGCCCAGGCCGTTGTAGCCCATGATCAGGTTCCAGGCGGTGCCGTCCGTCGAGCCGCCGATGTAGGGCCGGTCGGCGGCGGGGACCAGGGACACGGCAGCCGCCCACCAGAAGCTGGAGACGGCCAGCGCCACGGCCGCGAGCAGCAGGTTCACGAGCCGCTTCACGAGCCCGGGCCGGGCCGCGTACAGATAGACCGCGAAGACGGCCGGCAGCGCGATGTAGCCCTGGAGCATCTTCGTGTTGAAGGCGAGGCCGAAGCAGACCGCCGAACCCAGCAGCGGCAGCAGCCGGCCGTCCCGGACCGCGCGCAGGCCGAGCGCCGCACCGCCCACCATGAGCAGGACCAGCAGGGTGTCCGGGTTGTTGTCGCGGTTGATGGCGACCGTGATCGGGGTCAGGGCGAGGACCAGCGCGGCCACGGTGGCGGCCACGTGCCCGAACACCCGCCTGACGCCGGCGTGCAGGATCCAGATCGTGCCGACGGCGGCCACGATCATCGGCGTCATCATCTGCCACGTGCCGTATCCGAAGATCCGGCAGGACAGGCCCATCACCATGAGGGCGAGCGGCGGCTTGTCGACGGTGAGGAAGTTGCCCGCGTCGAGCGAGCCGAAGAACCACGCCTTCCAGCTCTGCGTGCCGCTCAGCACGGCGGCGCTGTAGAAGCTGTTGAGGCTGGAGCCGGACAGTTTCCAGGAGTAGAGCACCGCCGCGAGCGCCATGATCGCGATCAGCGCGGGGAGGGACCAGCGGGGCGCCTTGTCCGGGACCGCCGTGGCGGGGTCCGGCGGCGGCCGGTCGGAGGTCACGGTCGTCTGGGGGTGTGGGTCGGTGGCAGATGTCACCCGCGCAGCGTGTCCGGCCGGGGTGGGTGAGCGCTGTGCCGGAGCTGGCTCCGGGCTGTGAATACACCGAGGACGCGGTAACGCCTTGCCCAGCCTTTGCCCAACGCGACAGACGACTCGTACAACCTTTCGTTCGAACTCGTGAGTCAACAAGGCATGACTCACGGGAAACCCAGACGCGCGAGACTCGTCGCGGCCGCCCTCGGCGCAGGCGTGCTCATACCCGTCGTGGCCGGCGCGGCCCCGGCGGCCGCGGCCACGACGACGGTCAGCTGCACGTCCACGAACGCGGTGCTGGCGACGAAGCTGAAGAAGGACATCACCGCCGCCCTGGTCGGCCGCAAGGGCACCATCGCGGTCGGCCTCTACGACCGGACCACCAAGACCACCTGCACGCTGCGCCCCGCCACCGCCTTCGACTCCGCCAGCGTCGTCAAGGTGACCGTCCTCGGTGCCCTGCTGTGGGACGCGCAGAAGACCGGCCGCGCGCTCACGGACCGCGAGAAGACGCTGGCCAAGGCCATGATCACCCAGTCGGACAACAGCGCGACCAGCACCCTGTGGAAGCAGCTGGGGCTGACGAGGGTCAAGGGCTTCCTCGCCGCCGCCAACATGACCCACACCACGCCCGGCGCGGACAACTACTGGGGCCTGACCCAGATCAACGTGACCGACGAGCAGCGACTGCTCAAGCTGATCACCGCGAGCAACACGGTGCTGACCGACGCGTCCCGCGCCTACATCCAGACGCTGATGAGCCAGGTCGTCTCCTCGCAGCGCTGGGGCACCCCGTACGGCGCCCCCTCCACCGTCTCCGTGCACGTCAAGAACGGCTGGCTGGAGCGCGCCACGCACGGCTGGCGGGTGCACAGCGTCGGCACCTTCAACGGCGGCGGCCACGACTACATGATCACGATCCTCACCCACGGCAACGCCACCATGAGCTACGGCATCACCACCATCCAGGGCGTCGCCAAGGTCATCCACCGAGACCTGGCCACCAGCACCCTCACGTAGACAGCCCCGGGGGCACGGGGGAGCGGCGCAATCCGCCCCCCACGCCCGCACACCCCCAGGGACGCGGGGAACCGCGCGACCCCCCACACCGGCACGTGAACGGGGGCGCGCGGAACTCCGCGCCCCACGCACCGGCACACCCTCAGGGGCGCGGGGAGCTGCGCGAATCCCCTCACGCACCGGCACGTGAAACAGGGGCGCGGGGAACTGCGCGAAACCCCCACCCACCCGCACCTTCCCACCCACGCAAGCCGCCACCCAGCCGACCCACCTCCACCCGCCAGCGCAAGCGAATTGTTGCGGAGGGATGAAATCCGCTCCCCGCCGCGTTGGTGCTTTCCGGTACACCAGGTCCAACGGAAGGCACCGGCGTGGCAGGGCAACAGGCGCAGACGCGAGGCTGGGCGCGCAGACTCGCCGGATACGCATGGCGTTATCCGAAGGACGTCGTCCTCGCCCTCGGTGCCTCGCTCGCCGGCATGGCCGTCATGGCGCTGGTCCCGCTGGTCACCAAGGTGATCATCGACGACGTGATCGGCGACCACACCCGTGACATGGCCCCCTGGGCGGGCGCCCTGATCGTCGCGGCCCTGCTGGTCTACGTCTCCGCCTACGTCCGCCGCTACTACGGCGGCCGGCTCGCCCTGGACGTCCAGCACGACCTGCGCACCGAGATGTACGGGACGATCACCCGGCTCGACGGGCGCCGGCAGGACGAGCTGTCCACCGGCCAGGTGGTCGGCCGGGCCACCAGCGACCTCCAGCTGATCCAGGGCCTGCTGTTCATGCTCCCGATGACCATCGGGAACCTGCTTCTCTTCGTCATCTCCCTGGTGATCATGGCGTGGCTGTCGCTGCCGCTCACGCTCGTGGCCCTCGCGGTGGCCCCCGCCCTGTGGTGGATCGCCCGGCGCAGCCGGACCAGGCTGCACCCCGCCACCTGGTACTCCCAGGCCCAGGCCGCCGCCGTGGCCGGAGTGGTCGACGGCGCCGTCAGCGGCGTCCGGGTGGTGAAGGGCTTCGGCCAGGAGGAGCAGGAGACCGGGAAGCTGCGGGAGGTCGGCCGGCGGCTCTTCGCGGGGCGGCTGCGCACGATCCGGCTGAACGCCCGGTACACCCCGGCCCTCCAGGCCGTGCCCGCGCTCGGGCAGGTCGCGATGCTCGCGCTCGGCGGCTGGCTCGCCGTCCGCGGGCACATCACGCTCGGCACGTTCGTCGCCTTCTCCAGTTACCTCGCGCAGCTCGTCGGCCCGGTGCGCATGCTCGCGGTGGTCCTCACGGTCGGGCAGCAGGCGCGGGCCGGCACCGAACGCGTCCTGGAGCTGATCGACACCGAGCCGTCGATGACCGACGGCACCAAGGAGTTGCCCGCCGACGCCCCGGCGAGCGTCGAGTTCGACGACGTCCACTTCGGCTACGCCGACGGACGCCCCGTCCTCGACGGGCTCTCCTTCGAGATCCGCCCCGGCGAGACCCTGGCCGTCGTCGGTTCCTCCGGCTCCGGCAAGTCCACGGTCTCGCTGCTTCTGCCGCGCTTCTACGACGTGACGCACGGCGCCGTCCTGATCGGCGGCCACGACGTCCGCGAGCTCACCCTCGACTCCCTGCGGGCCGCGATCGGCCTGGTCCCCGAGGACTCCTTCCTCTTCTCGGACACGGTGCGCAGCAACATCGCCTACGGCCGTCCCGACGCGAGTGACGAGGAGGTCCGGGCCGCCGCCCGGGCCGCCCAGGCGGACCGTTTCATCACCGAGTTGCCCGACGGCTACGACACCACGGTCGGCGAGCACGGCCTCACCCTGTCCGGCGGCCAGCGCCAGCGCGTCGCGCTCGCCCGCGCGATCCTCACCGACCCGCGCCTGCTCGTCCTGGACGACGCCACCTCCGCCGTGGACGCCCGCGTCGAGCACGAGATCCACGAGGCCCTCAGGCAGGTCATGGAGGGCCGGACGACCCTGCTGATCGCCCACCGCCGTTCCACCCTCAACCTCGCCGACCGCATCGCCGTCCTCGACGGCGGCCGGCTCGCCGACCTCGGCACCCACGAGGAACTCCAGGCCCGCTCCGCCCTCTACCGCCGGCTGCTCACCGACCCGGACGAGCTCGGCGGTGTCTCGCCCGGCCACGCCCCGGCCGCGGCGCCGAGGGAGGACACCTCCGTACGGGAGGAGCTGGACGCCGAGTTCGACGCCGAGCGCGGCATCACGCCCCGGCTGTGGGCGGGCGAACGCGTGCCCAGGGACACCGCGATGGAGGGCATGCCGGCGACCCCCGGACTCCTCGACCAGGTCGGGGCGCTGCCCCCGGCGACCGACGTCCCCGACGTCGACGAGGCCCGCGCGGTCACCGCCGAGGAGTCCTACGGGCTGCGCAGGCTGCTGCGCGGTTTCGGCCTGCCCCTGCTGGTCAGCCTCGGCCTGGTCGCCGTGGACGCCGGCACGAGCCTGCTCCTGCCGGTGATGATCCGGCGCGGCATCGACCAGGGTGTCTCCGCCGCCGCCCTCGGCGCGGTCTGGACGGCCTCGCTGTTCGCGCTGCTCGCCGTCGGAGTCCAGTGGGCGGCCCAGGTGGGCGAGACCCGGATGACCGGACGCACCGGCGAACGCGTCCTGTACACGCTGCGTCTGAAGATCTTCGCCCAGCTCCAGCGGCTCGGCCTCGACTACTACGAGCGGGAGCTGACCGGCCGGATCATGACGAGGATGACGACGGACGTCGACGCCCTCTCCACGTTCCTGCAGACCGGCCTGGTCACCGCGTTCGTCTCGGTCGTCACCTTCTTCGGCATCATGGCCGCCCTCCTGGTGATCGACGTGCGGCTCGCGCTCGTCGTGTTCGCCACGCTGCCCCCGCTGCTCGTCGCCACGTTCTTCTTCCGCCGGGCGAGCGTGAAGGCGTACGAACTGGCCCGCGAGCGCGTGTCGGCGGTCAACGCCGACCTCCAGGAGTCGGTGTCCGGGCTCAGGATCGTGCAGGCGTTCCGGCGCGAGCGGGACGGCGGACGCCGGTTCGCCGAGCGCAGCGACAGTTACCGGCAGGCCCGCATCCGCGGACAGCGGCTGATCTCCGTCTACTTCCCGTTCGTGCAGCTGCTGTCCTCCGTCGCCGCGGCCGCCGTGCTGATCGCGGGCGCGGGCCGGGTGGACGCCGCCACGCTCACGACCGGCGCGCTGGTCGCCTACCTGCTGTACATCGATCTGTTCTTCGCGCCCGTGCAGCAGCTCTCCCAGGTCTTCGACGGCTACCAGCAGGCGACCGTCTCGCTGGGCCGCATCCAGGAACTGCTGCGGGAACCGACCTCGACCCGGGCGGCCGAGAAGCCGCTCGCCGTGCGGTCCCTGCGGGGCGAGATCGCCTTCGAGGACGTGCACTTCAGGTACGGAGCCGAGGAAGAGGCTCTGAGCGGCGTCGCGTTGCGGATCCCGGCCGGCCAGACGGTCGCCTTCGTGGGCGAGACCGGCGCCGGCAAGTCGACCCTGGTGAAGCTGGTGGCCCGCTTCTACGACCCCACCGGCGGCCGGGTCACCGTCGACGGCACGGACCTGCGCTCCCTCGACCTCACCTCCTACCGCCACCGCCTCGGGGTCGTCCCGCAGGAGGCGTACCTCTTCCAGGGCACCGTGCGCGACGCCATCGCCTACGGCCGCCCCGGCGCCACCGACGCCGAGGTGGAGGCGGCGGCCCGCGCGGTCGGCGCCCACGAGATGATCGCCACCCTGACCGGCGGCTACCTGCACGAGGTCGCCGAACGCGGCCGCAACCTCTCGGCCGGCCAGCGCCAGCTGATCGCCCTGGCCCGCGCCGAGCTCGTCGACCCCGACGTCCTGCTCCTGGACGAGGCGACGGCCGCCCTCGACCTGGCCAGCGAGGCCCTGGTCAACCAGGCGACGGACCGTCTCGCGGGCCGCCGTACGACCCTCGTCGTCGCCCACCGCCTCACCACCGCCGCCCGCGCCGACCGGGTCGTGGTGGTGGACCACGGCCGGGTCGTGGAGGACGGCACGCACGAGGAACTGCTGTCCCTGGGCGGCCGGTACGCCGAGCTGTGGCGGACGTTCGCCGGCGAGGACGAGCCGGAGGAGTCGGTCACCGCGACCACCTGAGAATCGGGCAACCGTCCGACACACGTTCTGCGTCCGTACACCCGTACGCTCGTTGCCGGGGTGTGGGAGGGACGACAGTGGATCGTGGGGCGATACGCCGGAGGTTCGCGGCCGGGGTGGCCGTACTGACGGCGTCCGGGCTGCTCGCGCTGGTGGCGCCGGCGGACGCGCAGGCCGCCACCTCGTGCTCGGGCCGCAAGGTCCGCACGCTGCCGTTCGCCACCGGCGCCGTGCAGGTCTACAAGCGCGGCGGCTACGTCTGTGCCGTCACCCTCCCGCACGAACCCGGCACCCGCAGGGACATGTCGGTCAGTGTCCAGGCGCGTGGCAGCCGGCCCGTGGTCGACCGGGGCCGCTACTCCCACCGCGCCGGGCCGGTGACCGTGCACGCCGGCCACCGCTGCGTGTGGGTCAAGGGCTCGGTGGGACGCGGAGCGGTCAGCTCCGGCTGGATCCTGTGCTGAACCGGGGCGCTTCCCGCCCCTCGGCCGAGGGATTTCCCTCTTCTGCCCATCTCCCCTGGTGCCGAAGCGAGTTGCTCCGCTAGCTTCCGGCGCACATACGTCTCACAGGGGAGTGTGCATGCGCAAGGCGCTCAGATGGCTGCTGGCGCTCACGGTGCTCATCGGCACGTTGAGCACGGCGGGGGCGGCCACCGCCGCCGCCGGGCCGGAGGCCACCGGCACCACCGCCACGGACACCGACATCAAGGACCGGCTGCTGGCCATCCCGGGGATGAGCCTGGTCCAGGAGAAGCCCTACACCGGCTACCGCTTCTTCGTCCTGAACTACACCCAGCCGGTGGACCACCGCCACCCGTCCAAGGGCACGTTCCAGCAGCGGATCACCGTGCTGCACAAGGACGTCTCCCGCCCGACGGTCTTCTACACCGGCGGCTACAGCGTCTCCACGACCCCGAGCCGCCGCGAGCCGACCCAGATCGTGGACGGCAACCAGGTCTCCATGGAGTACCGCTTCTTCACCCCCTCGCGGCCCGACCCGGCCGACTGGAGCAAGCTCGACATCTGGCAGGCGGCCAGCGACCAGCACCGCGTCTTCACGGCGCTCAAGTCCGTCTACACCAAGAAGTGGATCTCGACGGGCGGCTCCAAGGGCGGCATGACGGCCACCTACTACGAGCGCTTCCACCCGCGGGACATGGACGGGGTCGTCGCCTACGTCGCCCCGAACGACGTCGTCAACGACGAGGACTCCGCCTACGACCGCTTCTTCACCCGGGTCGGCACCAAGGAGTGCCGCGACAGGCTGAACGCGGTGCAGCGCGAGGCCCTGGTGCGCCGGGAGCCGCTGGAGAAGAAGTACGCGGCCTACGCGGCCGACAACGGCTACACCTTCGACACCATCGGCAGCCTGGACCGGGCCTACGAGGCGGTCGTCCTCGACTACGTCTGGGGCTTCTGGCAGTACAGCCTGCTGTCCGACTGCGCCTCGGTCCCGGCGGACGCCAGGACCGCGACCGACGACGACATCTGGAACTCGATCGACACGATCTCCGGGTTCTCCTTCTACACCGACCAGGGCCTGGAGCCGTACACGCCCTACTACTACCAGGCGGGCACACAGCTCGGCGCGCCGACGATCCACTTCCCGTACATCGAGAAGAAGTACCTCCGCTACGGCTACCAGCCGCCCCGGAACTTCGTCCCGCGCTCCATCCCCATGAGGTTCCACCCCAAGGCGATGCGTGACGTCGACTCCTGGGTCCGGCACCACGCCCACCACATGCTCTTCGTCTACGGCCAGAACGACCCGTGGGGCGCGGAGCGGTTCGCCGTCGGCAGGGGGGCGAAGGACTCGTACGTCTTCACGGCGCCGGGTCTGAACCACGGCGCGAACGTGGCCGGTCTGGTCGCCGACCAGAAGTCCCTCGCCACGGCCCGCATCCTGGAGTGGGCGGGCGTCGCCTCCGCCGCCGTGCAGGCGGACCCGGCGGCGGCCAGGCCGCTGGCCGCGTTCGACGCGAGGCTCGACCGCAGGGACGTGGAGCGCGAGCCGGCGCTGCGTCCGTGACTCCGGTGCCGGGGGGGGGGGGGGGGGGGGGGGGGGGGGGGGGGGGGGGGGGAGCGGGGGGGGGGGGGGGGGGGGGGGGGGGGGGAGCGGGGGGGGAAGGGGGGAGAGAAA
>NZ_JBWKDW010000009.1:0-47190 GCF_056435735.1 Streptomyces sp. NPDC043878 | reverse complement strand
TCCGCCCCCCCCTCCCCCCCCCCCCCCCCCCCCCCCCCCCTCCCCCCGCCCCCCCCCCCCCCCCCCCCCCCCCGGCCCACCTCGCGGAGCGGCCGCTACGAGTCGTACGACAGCCCGTGTCCGACCGGGAACAGCACCCGCGCCGGATCGTCCGCCCGCGGCACCGCGACCGGCAGCCTCCCGCGCGGCGCGACCTTCCCCGCGATCACCCGCGCCGCGGCGCGCAGTTCGACGTCGGTCCAGGAGTAGGCGGCCAAGTAAGCTCGTACGGAGGGCAGTTGGGCCACGTCGTAGGGGTTGCGGACCGCGATCGCCACCACCGGCCGCCCGGTCGCGGTCAACCGCTCGACCAGTGTCTTCTGCGAGCTGGACGCGGTGACGTTGTAGGTCCCGACCACCACCGCGTCCGCGTCCCGGGCCGCCGCCACCGCCCGGTCGACGACCGCGGCGGAGGGGGTCGTGCCGGTGGACAGGGCGGTCGCGGTGAACCCGAGTTCGGTGAGGGCCGCGGCCAGCACACCGGTGGGCGGGCCGGTGGTGCCGGAGGGGGAGGCCGGATCGGCGCCCACGACGAGCAGCTTCCGGTGGGTGCGACGCGACAGCGGCAGCAGACGCCCCTCGTTGACCAGCAGGGTCGTCGTGCGCTCGGCGATCCGGTCGGCCGCCCTGAGGTGCGCCGCGGTGCCGACCGTGCGCGTGACGCCGGAGCGGCTGACGTACGGCCGCTCGAAGAGCCCCAGCCTCGACTTGAGCCGCAGGACGCGCAGCAGGGACTCGTCCAGGCGGGCCTCGGTGAGCTCGCCGTCGCGCAGGGCGGCGAGGACGGCGTGCCAGGCGACGTCCAGGGAGGGCGGGTTGAGGAGCTGGTCGGCGCCGGCCTTCAGCGCGAGCACGGGCACCCGGTCGTCGCCGTACTTGGTGCGCACGCCCTCCATCGCGAGCGAGTCGGTGACCACCACCCCGTCGTAGCCGAGCTGCCCGCGCAGGATGCCGGTCAGGATCGGGTGGGAGAGGGTCGCCGGGTCGCCGGAGTCGTCCAGCGCCGGGACCATGATGTGCGCGGTCATGATCGAGTCGATGCCGGCGGCGACCGCCGCCCGGAAGGGGACCGCGTCCAGCTTCTCCCACACCTCGCGGCTGTGGGTGATGACCGGGAAGCCGAAGTGGCTGTCGACGGCGGTGTCCCCGTGCCCGGGGAAGTGCTTGGCGGTCGCGGCGACCCCGGAGCGCTGGTATCCGGACACCTCGGCGGCCACCAGCGACGCCACCGCGCCCGGGTCCGCGCCGAAGGACCGTACGCCGATGACCGGGTTGGCCGGGTTGACGTTCACGTCGGCCACCGGGGCGTAGTCCTGCCGGATGCCCGTCGCGCGCAGTTCGGCGCCCGCGATCCGGCCGAGGGTGCGGGCGTCGGTCCGGGACCGGCCGGCGCCGACCGCCATCGCGCCGGGGAACAGGGTGGCGGGCTCGCCCACGCGTGCGACCGTGCCGTGCTCCTGGTCGGTGGAGATCAGCACCGGCAGCCCGCGCGGCTGCTCCAGGGAGGCCCGCTGGATGCCGTTGGACAGGGCGGCGATCTGGTACGGGTCACGGGTGTTGTGCGCCCAGGTGAAGTAGATGATGCCGCCGACCCGGTACTTCGCGACCAGTTCGGCGGCCGTGCGGACGCCGATCTCCGCGAGGTTGGCGTCGATGTCGGCCTGGTCGGGCGCGGTGGCCGAGTGGCCGTACACCCGCATCACGAACAGCTGGCCGACCTTCTCCTCCGGCGTCATGCGGGAGATGAGGGCGCGCAGCCGGCGGTCGTCCGCGTGCGCCGGGCCGCCGGCCGTCAGGGCCGCGGCGACACCGCCGGCCGTGGCGGCGAGAACGGTACGTCTGGAGGGCACGTGCGCTCCTTCCGGAGGTGATCCACTGAAGGAAACTGCCGAGGAGTCAGCAATAGTCGGGAAGTTTCTGCCAGTCAAGGGAGCGCGCGCACCGCTCGTCGGCCGCGTGTGCACCGCTCGTCGGCGAGGGGCCGTCACCGGCGCGGTCGGAGGGGCGCGCGCCGATGACGGCGGGCTGCCGGCCGCGGTACGGCGGAGGGGGTGGTTCGGCGGTCGCAGCCAGCAGCGAGGCCGATACCGCACCGAGGTGACTCATCCGGCAGCGTGCGCGTTGGACGAACCCGGGCCGGGGCGGGTTCCCGGGGCGGGGCCGATTCCCGCAAGTCGGTGCGCGTGGGGTCAGCGGGACGCGTGGGCCGCGACCCCGGGCCAGTGCTCCCGCAGGGTGCGCACGGTCTCCGTGATCGCCGGACGCCCCGCCGCTCCCGCCCGCCACAGCGCGTACAGCCGTCGTACGGGCACGGGGTCCAGTGGCACCTCGACCACCCCGGCGGGCAGCGGCCCGCGACCCAGGCGCGGGATGAGGGCGACCCCGAGACCGGCCGCGACCAGCGCCACCAGGGTGGGGTTCTCCTCGGCCTGGTGGACGATGTCCGGCTCGTGGCCGGCCGCGCGCAGCGTCCGCACCAGCCAGTCGTGACAGACCCGGCCGGGCGGCTGGCAGATCCACCGCTCCCCGCCCAGCTCCGCCCGCCGCACGGCCTTCCGCCCGGCCAGGGGGTGCCCCTCGGGCACGAGCAGATCGCACAGGTCGTCGCCGAGGACCGCCTGCTCCACCCCCGCCGGGGCCGGCAGCGGGGCGATGTCCCAGTCGTGCGCGACGACGAGGTCGACGGCCCCCTTCGCCACCAGGTCCACGGACAGATGCGGGTCGATCTCGGTGAGCCGGGTGTCGAGGGCGGGGTGCCGTACCGCCAGCTCGGCCAGCACGCCGGGCAGCAGACCGCGTGCCGCCGACGCGAACGCGGCGATCGTCAGCCGGCCCGACGGCACCCCGCGCCGCTGCTCAAGATCGGTCTCCGCCCGCTCCACGATGGCGAGCAACTGGCCTGCGGTGGACACCAGTTGGCGGGCCTCCGCGGTGAGCCGCACCCCGCGCCCCTCCCGCTCCAGCAGGACGGTCCTGGTCTCGCGCTCCAGCTTCGCGATCTGCTGGGACACGGCGGAGGGCGTGTAACCGAGGGCCGCGGCGGCCGCCCCCACGGTCCCGTGGACCGAGACGGCGTGCAGGGCGCGCAGACGCTGCAGATCGAGCACGGGACCTCTCGCTTTCGTTAGCGTTGCTTCATCCCACCATGCAGCAATCATCGCTGGTGCTACATGGTCTGCGCACGTGATCCTCAACGTATGCGCCCCGCACACCTCGCCCTCGCCGTTCTCGTCGCCGCCGTCTGGGGCGTGAACTTCACCGTCATCGAGATCGGCCTCGGCCACTTCCCGCCCCTGCTCTTCTCCGCCCTGCGCTTCCTGGTGGCCGCCCTCCCCGCCGTGTTCCTGGTGGGCCGCCCCACAGTGGCCTGGAAGTGGGTCGTGGCGGTCGGACTGACGCTCGGCGTGGCCAAGTTCGGGCTGCTGTTCGTCGGGATGGACGCGGGCATGCCGGCCGGCCTCTCCTCGCTCGTCCTGCAGATCCAGGCCGTGTTCACCGCCGTGATCGCGTGCGGGGTGCTGGGTGAACGCCCCACCCGTGTCCGGGTGCTGGGCATGCTGGTCGCCCTCGCGGGTATCGGCGTCGCCGCCGTCGACGAGGGTGCCTCCGGCCCGCTCGGCGCCTTCGCGCTGGTCGTCGCGGCGGCGGCCTGCTGGGGCGTGTCGAACGTCCTCACCCGCAGGGCGGCGCCCCCCGACCCCCTGAACTTCATGGTCTGGGTCAGCACCGTCCCCGTACTGCCCCTGCTGGCCCTCTCCCTGTTGACCGAGGGCGCGCACCGGGACCTGGACGCCCTGCGGGCCCTCGACTGGCAGGGCGCGGGCACGGTCCTCTACGTCGCCTGGATCACCACGGTCGGCGGGTTCGGCGCGTGGGGGTGGCTGCTGCGCCGCCATCCCGCGTCCACCGTCGCCCCCTTCTCCCTGCTCGTCCCGGTCTTCGGCATGTCGTCCGCCGCCCTGTTCCTGAACGAGCCGGTGACCCCGCTCAGATGGTGCGCGGCGGCCCTCCTGGTGGGCGGAGTCACGCTGACCTCGACCCGGGGTGGGCGACGGGAGGAAGCCGCGGGGCCGGCGCGGGTGCCGACGCCGGCGACGGAGGCTGCGGCTGTCCAACCGTGAGGGCGGGGGCCAACCCGGTACGGGCCCCGCCCGCCGCCGGGGCGGGGCCCGGCCCGGGGCAGGCCCTCGCCCGCCGCGGGCATTCGCGGCCTGCTCGCCGCCCGCGTCGGGGGTTCGGCCGCCGCCCGCGTTGGGGTTTCGGCCGCCGCGCCCTCGGGGGTTCAGTCGGCGCGCCCTCGGGGGTTCGGCCGACGTACGGACGCGGGGCTCGGCTGCCACTCGCGCTCGGGGCCAACACGCTGCCCGTGCTCGGGGCGTGCTCACCCGCCCCCGAGCTCGGGGCCTGCCCGCTGCCCGCGCTCACGATCCGGCCGACCCCGTGCTCGGGGCCTGCCCGCCGCCCGTGCTCGGGGCCTGCCGGCTGTCCCGCGCTTGCCGGTTTCCCGTGCTGGGGGCTTGGCCGTGGTGCGCCTTCGGGGGGCAGGACGGCGTGCGGACCCGGGGCTCACGTGCCGCCCGTGTTCGGGGCTCGCCGGCCGCCTACGCTCGACCCTCCCCCGTGGCGTCCGCCGGTCGGGTCAGGCCGAGTCGTTGAGGAGGCGGGACAGGTGTTCGCGGCCCGGGCCCAGCAGGCCGGGCAGCGGGGCGGCCGAGTCGTACCACCGCTTCTCGTACTCCCAGCACAGCCAGCCGTCCCAGCCGTGCCGGGAGAGGACCTCCACGCACTCGGTCAGCGGCAGCACGCCGGTGCCGAGCCGGACGGGCGTGGTGTCCTCGGCCGAGGCGATGTCCTTGACCTGGACGTAGCCGAGGGTGGGGGCGAGCGCCGCGTACGTCTCCGCGGGCTGCTCGCCGCCCAGCCAGGTGTGCATGACGTCCCAGAGCGAGCCCACCTGGTGGTGGCCGACCGGGCCGATGATGCGGATCACGTCGGCGCCCGTACGGTGCGAGTCGTGGGTCTCCAGCAGGATGCGGACCCCGAGGTCGGCGGCGTACTCGGCGGCCGTGCCCAGCCGCCGGGCCGCCGTGGCGTCGGCGTCCTCCCGGCTCTGGTCAGGGGCGCCGCCGGGGAGGACCCGGACGAACGGGGCGCCCAGGTCGCGGGCGAGGTCCAGGAGCCGGCGGATCTCCTCGATGACGGGGGCGTCCGCGCCCGGCGCGGCGACGCGCGCGTAGCCCGCCACACCGAGCAGCTCCACGCCCGCCGCCTTGAACTCGGCCGCCACATCGGCCCGTTGGGCGAGGTCGAGACCGACATGGACCGGTTCCTCGGAATGCGCGCGCAGTTCGATGCCGTGATAGCCGTACGTGGTCGCGAGCCGCAGCACCTCCGGAAGGGGAAGGCCGGGAACGCCGAGGGTGGAGAACGCCAGTTTCATGGTCCCTACTCTCACCCGTCGGCACCCCGCAGGTCCAGCGCCGGACCCGTCCGACCAGGTCCTTCCCGCGAACCCCGACCCCTACGGCCCCGGCGGGACCCGACGCGGTCCGTTTTCCGGCGCGTCTCGGACCGTCAGGCGTCGGCGGGACCTGACTCGGCGCGGTTCCCGGCGGTTCCCGGCAGGTCTCGGCTCGTCCGGCGTCGGCGGGAACCGGCGCCCTCGGCCCGGGCCAGACCGGAGACCTGCCTGGCCCGGCGAACCCCCGCCCGCCCGGCCCGGCGCGACCTCGCCCCGCCTCGCCCGGCGAACCCGACCCACCGGGCGCGACCTCGCCCCGCTTGGCCCGGCGAACCCCGCCCCGCTGGCCCGGCGCACCCCGACCCGCCCGGCCCGGCGCACCCCGACCCGCCCGGCCCGGCGAAGCCCGGCCCGCCCGGCGCACCCCGACCCGCCCCGCCCGTCGAGCCCCCACCCCGGCGACCCCGCCCCGGCCCCGCAGACCCGCGGGCCCCGCCCTCACTTCCGGGGTGCCCCGGAGGATCCCCGGACCATCAGATCCCCCCGCACCGTGGCGATCCCGCCGGGCGGTGGTTCCTCGCGGCCCATCGCGATGCGGCCGGCGCGGGCGCCCGCCTCCGCGAGGGGGAGCCGTACCGTCGTGAGGGACGGCACCGTGTCCACGCTGAACGGCAGGTCGTCGAAGCCGGCCACGGACACGTCGTCCGGGATGCGCAGCCCGGAGTCGCGCAGCGCGGCGCACGCGCCGAGGGCGACGGAGTCGTTCGCCGCCACCACCGCCGTCAGGGACGGGTCCCGGCGCAGCAGTTCGAGGGTGGCCTCGTACCCGGAGCGTCTGTCGTACCGTCCGTGCACCGTCCAGCGCGGGTCCTCCTCGATGCCGTGCGCCTCCAGCGCCGCCCGGTGGCCCTCCAGCCGGTGCCGGGTGGTCGTGCGCTCCTCGGGGCCGGTGATGTAGCCGAGGCGCCGGTGGCCCAGCCCGATCAGGTGGTCCGTGAGCTGCCGGGCACCCCCGCGGTTGTCGAAGGTGAGCGCGATCGCCCGGGTGTCGGGCGCGGGCGGGCGCCCGCACAGCACCACCCGGGTGCCGGCGTCCGCGAGTTTCCGCAGCTTCGCCGTCATCGCCGCCGCGTGCGGCAGGTTCTCCACGGCGCCGCCGGTCAGCACGACGGCAGCCGCCCGCTGCCGTTGCAGCAGCGTGAGGTAGGTCAGCTCGCGTTCCGGGGACCCCCCGGTGTTGCACACCACCGCCAGCCGCTCTCCGCCGGCCCGGCCGCCTGGCCCGCCGATCTCGGACTGGATCGCGCTCGCCATGATCCCGAAGAAGGGGTCGGCGATGTCGTTGACCAGGATGCCGACCAGGTCGGAGGTGGCCGCGGCGAGGGCGCTCGCCGGGCCGTTGAGCACGTAGTCCAGGTCGTCCACCGCCCGCAGCACCCGCTCACGGGTGGTTGCGGCGACGGGGTAGTTCCCGTTCAGCACGCGCGACACCGTCGCGGGGGAGACCTGCGCGCGGGCCGCCACGTCCGCCAGGGTCACCGTCATGTCCTCGTCCTCCGGTCGCGCATCTCGTCGCATCTCGTCGTACGTCGTCGTCCGCGGGTCCGCGGTTCCACGGCTCCCCGGGTCCGGGGCCGTACTGCCCCGGCGAGCGGACACGGACGCACAGCCGCCGCACAGTGGCGGCGGTCCGAGCAGACCTTACGGCCCCCGGCCCCCGTTGTTCGCCCCCTCGAACAACTCAACCCCGTCACGGTCTTGTCCAGACCGCTGGTCAGAGGCTAGCTTCTCAGGGGATAGAAAGCGCTTGCTGCAACGCTCATCGGGTAGGGCGGACGCGGCGCACACCCGCGCGTACGACTCGCGTACGACGCTGCGTACGACACCTACGAAGGGGAAGACGTGACACGCAAGACGGTGCGTATCGCCATGAACGGCGTGACCGGGCGCATGGGTTACCGCCAGCACCTCGTCCGCTCGATCCTGGCCATCCGCGAACAGGGCGGCCTCGACCTCGGCGACGGCACCGTGCTGTGGCCGGAGCCGATCCTCGTCGGGCGCCGCGAGCACGTGCTCAGGTCGCTCGCCGAACGGCACGGCCTGGAGCACGTCTCGACGGACCTGGACGCCGTCCTCGCCGACGACGGCGTCGAGATCTACTTCGACGCCCAGGTCACGTCCGCGCGCGAGGAGGCCCTGCGCAAGGCCGTCGCGGCCGGAAAGCACGTCTACACCGAGAAGCCGACGGCCACCGGCCTCCACGGCGCCCTCGAACTCGCCCGGCTGGCCGCCGGCGCCGGCATCAAGCACGGCGTCGTCCAGGACAAGCTGTTCCTGCCGGGCCTGCTGAAGCTCAAGCGCCTCATCGACGGCGGCTTCTTCGGCCGGATCCTGTCCGTCCGCGGCGAGTTCGGCTACTGGGTCTTCGAGGGCGACTGGCAGTCCGCCCAGCGCCCGTCGTGGAACTACCGCGCCGAGGACGGCGGCGGCATCGTCGTCGACATGTTCCCGCACTGGGAGTACGTCCTGCACGAGCTGTTCGGCCGGGTGAAGTCCGTCCAGGCCATCGCCACCACCCACATCCCGCAGCGCTGGGACGAGACCGGCAAGCCCTACGACGCCACCGCCGACGACGCCGCCTACGGCATCTTCGAACTCGACGGCGGCGCCATCGCACAGATCAACTCCTCCTGGGCCGTCCGCGTCCACCGCGACGAACTCGTCGAGTTCCAGGTCGACGGCACCGAGGGCTCCGCGGTGGCCGGCCTGCGCGACTGCCGCGTCCAGCACCGCAGCGCCACCCCCAAGCCGGTGTGGAACCCCGACATCCCCGCCACCGAGGTCTTCCGCGACCAGTGGCAGGAGATCCCGGACAACGCCGAGTTCGACAACGGCTTCAAGGCCCAGTGGGAGCTGTTCCTGCGGCACGTCTACGCCGACGCCCCCTACCACTGGGACCTCCTCGCCGGCGCCCGCGGTGTGCAGCTCGCCGAACTCGGCCTGCGGTCCTCGGCCGAGGGTGTCCGTCTCGACGTACCGGAGATCACGCTGTGACCATCCGACTCCCCGACTCCGAAGGGGGCCTGCGGACCTACGAGCCGCGCGGCCACCCTCTCGCCGTCGCCGCCGGTACCCCCTTCACCTCGCGCACGGTCTACTCCGCGGCGCACGTCGTCGCCGACCCCTTCGCGGACGTCTCCCCGGACTCGCCCGCCGCCGTCGACTGGGACGCCACCCTCGCCTTCCGCCGCCACCTGTGGTCCAACGGGCTGGGCGTCGCCGAGGCCATGGACACCGCCCAGCGCGGCATGGGCCTGGACTGGGCCGGAGCGGCCGAACTGATCCGGCGCAGCGCCGCCGAGGCCAGGTCGGTGGGCGGCCGTGTCGCCTGCGGTGTCGGCACCGACCAGCTGACCGGCCCGGCGACCCTCGCCCAGGTCCGGGCGGCGTACGAGGAACAGCTCGCGCTGGTGGAGGAGTCCGGCGCCCGGGCCGTCCTGATGGCCTCCCGCGCCCTCGCGGCCGCCGCCCGGGACCCCGCGGACTACCTGGAGGTCTACGGCCACCTGCTGCGCCAGGCCGCAGAACCGGTGATCCTGCACTGGCTCGGCCCGATGTTCGACCCGGCCCTGGAGGGCTACTGGGGTTCCGCGGACCTCGACGCCGCCACGGACACCTTCCTGGAGGTGATCGCGGCCCACCCCGACAAGATCGACGGCATCAAGGTCTCCCTGCTGGACGCCCGCCGCGAGGTCGGCCTCCGCCGCCGCCTGCCCGACGGCGTCCGCTGCTACACGGGCGACGACTTCAACTACCCGGAGCTCATCGCGGGCGACGAGCAGGGCTTCAGCCACGCCCTGCTCGGCGTATTCGACCCGCTGGGACCGCTGGCGGCCCAGGCGGTACGGGTGCTCGACACCGGCGACGTCCCGGGCTTCCGCGCCCTCCTAGATCCGACGGTCGAGCTGTCGCGGCACCTCTTCCAGCCGCCCACCCGCTTCTACAAGACCGGTGTGGTGTTCCTGGCCTGGCTCGCCGGCCACCAGTCGCACTTCACGATGGTCGGCGGCCTCCAGTCGGCCCGCTCCCTCCCGCACCTCACCCGCGCCTACGAACTCGCCGACGGCCTGGGCCTGTTCCCCGACCCGAAGCTCGCCGAGGAACGGATGAAGACCCTGCTCGCACTCCACGGGGTGACCCAGTGACCGGCCCGCTGTCCCGCTTCTCCGTCAACCAGATGACCGTCAGGCAGCTGTCACTGCCGGACCTGGCCGACGCCTGCCTCGCGCTCGGCGTGCCCGCGGTCGGGCTCTGGCGCGAGCCGGTGCGCTCCTACGGTCTGGAGGCCACCGCCAAACTGGTCCGGGAGGCGGGCCTGACCGTCACCACGCTGTGCCGCGGCGGCTTCCTCACCGCCATCGACCCGGCGGAGCGGGCCGAGGCCCTGGCCGACAACCGGCGCGCGGTCGACGAGGCCGCCGCCCTCGGCACCGACACCCTGGTGCTGGTCTCCGGCGGCCTGCCGGCCGGCTCCAGGGACCTGCACGGCGCCCGGGAGCGGATCGCGGACGCGCTCGGGGAACTCGGCCCCTACGCGGAGAGCCACGGGGTGCGGCTGGCCATCGAGCCGCTGCACCCCATGTTCGCCTCGGACCGCTGCGTGGTGTCGACCCTCGCCCAGGCCCTCGACCTCGCCGAACGCTTCCCCGCCCACCAGGTCGGCGTCACCGTCGACACGTACCACGTCTGGTGGGACGACACGGCGCCGCGGCAGATCGCCCGGGCCGGCGCGGGCGGCCGCATCCACACCTTCCAGCTCGCCGACTGGACCACCCCGCTGCCCGAGGGCGTCCTCAACGGGCGCGGCCAGATCGGCGACGGCTCGGTCGACATGCGCGAGTGGAAGGGACACGTCGAGGCGGCCGGCTACACCGGGCTGATCGAGGTCGAACTGTTCAACGAGGCGCTGTGGGCCCGGGACGGGCGCGAGGTGCTGGCGGAGACGGCCGAGCGGTTCGTGGAGCACGTCGTCGGGTGACCGCCGAAAAGTTTCTCCGCAACCCGTGCAACCCTTCGCGCACTCCGCGGGTCGTACGTGGCATCAGGGCTTCTGGGGTGGGATCCGGGGGGATCGCGGAGTTCTGACACGGAGGGGAAAACCCGAAGGGGCCCGGTCTGCAGACCGGGCCCCTTCGGGTTTTCCCCTCCGTGTCGGCGGAGTGCCCGCGCGTGCGCCGAGCCCCCCGCGACCGGACGCCCGCCCCGTGACCGGACCCCCCTCGACCAGGCGCCCGCCCGGAAGTCCCTCGCGCCCAGAAGTCCCTCGCGGCCGCCGGTCCGTCCGGCCCGGTGCCGGCGCTCCCCGGTGACGCTCCGAAGCGGCCGGAACCGGGCGTTGTCGCCCGGGGGAACCGTGACCCACGCTGCACCTGAGCAGGACGACAGTCGATTCGGCGGGTGGGGTCTCGTGCTGCGCATCCACTTCGGTCCCGAGGACCTCGCCCGTGTCCAGGTGGCGCGCACCCCGGACCCGCTCTGGGAGATCGCCTGCAGCCTGCACCGGCTCCAGACCACGCGTGGCCGATGGGCGTACGCCGACTGGTACCGCGAGACCCGGGCCACCCTCGCGGGCAGCCCGCTCGACCGGGCCGTACGACGACTGCTGATCCCCGTGCTGCCGCGGGCCCGCTACATGCCCGACTTCCTGACCCCGCCCGAAGCCGCCGACGGGCTGGACCAGGGGTTCGGGGCGATCCTCGACACCCCCGCGCAGCGGGTCACCCACGAGATGCGCGTCCTCGACCGGCTGAGCGGTGCCCCCGACTGGGCCCCGCGGCTGTCCGAGCGCGCGACCCGCGAGGAACTGGTCAAGGTACTGCGCGCCTACCACGAGGCCGTCATCGCGCCGTACGAGGACCGCATCCTGGCCGCCATCGCCGGGGAACGCGCCCTGCGCGGCCGGGAGGCCCTCGACACCGGGGTCGGCGGGCTGCTGTCCGGGCTGTCGCCGGGCGTCCGCTGGCACCCCCCGGTCCTGCACGTCGACTACGTCGAGGACCGGGACCTGCACCTGGGGGGCCGCGGGCTGCGCCTGGTCCCCTCCTACTTCTGCTGGCACACGCCGGTCTCCCTGGCCGACGAGGCACTGGGACCGGTGCTGGTCTACCCCGTGCACGGCACCCGGCCGCCCGCGCCCGCCCGCCCCGCCGACGCCTCCCTCGCCGCCCTGCTCGGCCGTACCCGCGCCGCCGCGCTGAGGGCGCTGGCGTCCGGCGCCACGACCTCCGAACTGGCGGGCTTCCTCGGCGTCTCGCCGGCCACCGTGACCCACCACGTCACGGTGCTGCGGGACGCCGGCCTGGTCCTGAGCCGCCGCCGCAACAACACGGTGCTGCACACCCTCACCCCGCTCGGCGCGGCCATGCTCCGCCAGAGTCCGCCCGCCCGGCACGCGCAAGCCGTCGGCCCGCACGCACTCCCGGTCCCCGGGGCCGAACCCTGACCGGGTGCCGAGCCGTTCGGTCGTGTTCCGACAGGTTGCGTCACGATCCGGTCATTCACCACCCGGGTCCATGGCTGTCCCGGGCCCGCGATCGGACCACATGCCTCCCACGGGTCACAGGGGTACCGCAGACACCACCGGAGCAACCGCTTCCGCCCCTCGGCCGGGGACTTTCGACGCCGCTCGAAGGTCGTGGTCCGGCGGGGCACCCTCTGCGAGCGTTTCCCGCGAAGCAAGGACGGGCGGGGCAGCCGCCCCACCCGCACCCGCAAAAGGGGGAATCCCATGCAGAAGGCCCTCGCGGCCGGCGCGCTCGCGCTGGTGTCCGCCGCCACATGTCTGGTCCTCGCTCCGGCGGCGTCAGCCGCCCCGGACGCGTGCACGACCGTCACCCTGAAGACCGGGGGGAACGAGGGCGTCGGCGGCACGGCCAACAAGTCGTCCACCAGCTCGTGCAGCGACCTCAACCTCGTCTACGCCCACGACGCGGCGGGCGACGGCTACGACGCCTACGCCGGCCGCCTCTACCACTCGTCCACGGGCTCGTGGAAGACCTGCGACGCCGGGTACATCGGGGTCCTCGACGGCAGCTACGCCGTCGACCGGTACCTGCTGTGCACCACCGTCAGCGACGGCACCAAGTTCACCGTCGCGAGCAAGTACGACTCCGGCGACACCGTCAAGATCACCCACTGACCGTCCGCGGGCGGGGGTACCGCCGGCCACGGCGACGCCCCCGCCCGCGCCACAGAACGAAGGGATCCGACGGATGACGCGCCCCGCCGCCCGGCGCCGGTTCGCGGCCCGCGGCGCCGCCTCGGCCGCCGCCCTCCTCCTCGCCGCCTGCTCGGCCGGCGCCGGCCGGCCCGGCAGCGCCTCCGCCGCGCCGGTGACACCGGCGCGTCTCACGCACACGCTGCCGAAGGACCCGTTGACCATGGTCCTTCCGGCCACCGGCGCCGAGACCCGCTGGACCCAGGGTCTGGACGTGTTCGTCCAGCAGGTGGGGCGGGTCACCGCGGCAGCGTGCGCCCGGGACCGGCACACCGAGCCGCCCGCACCGGTCCCGCTCGCCTACATCAGGTTCTTCGACGTGCCCGACCTCGCGTTCGTCGCACGGCACGGTCTCAGTGAGAGCGCCGAGGTCCCGCGTCCCACGGCGAGCCCGCGCTCACTCCCCGCGCCGCGGCGCGCGGCCGCCCGGGCGGCCCGGTCCGGCTCCGTCCGGAACTGCGAGGACGAGGGCACGGCCGCGGTCGCCGCACTGCGCGACACCTACGCCCCGCTCCAGCGGAGGTGGCTCACCGAAGTCGCCGCACTGCGCCGCGACCCCGCCGTCCTCCGGGCGCTGGCCGGCCTGCCCGGCTGCCTCGCGGACCGGGGCGTGACGGCCCGTGACGAGATGGGCTTCATGGCCCGCGCCGAGGAGCGCGAGAGCACCGCGGGACCGGCCGAACTCCCCACCGTCGAACGGTCCATGGGCCGTACGTACGCCACCTGCATGCGCCCCGTGGAAGCCGTCCGTGAACCCGCCCGACTACGCCTGCGGAGCCGGTTCCTCGCCGACCACACCGCCGAGGCCCGCGAACTGCGCAGGACCCTCGTCCCGGCCCTCCACGACGCCGAACAACGCTACGGCCTGCGCCTGGCCTTCCCGGCCCCCTGAGGTCCGGGAGGCGGCCCGGCAGCGGCCGACAAGGACCCGCCCCAGCGGCCGACAACGACCCGCCGGCGGCTGGAGGCGGCCCGGCAGCCGGGCCGGCACGACCAGGCGGCGGCCGGCAAAGACCCGGCAGCCGTCGGTCGGCAAGGACCCGCCAGCGGCCGGATACGGTCCGTCGGCGGCCGGTCCGGCAGCCGGGCAGGCAACGACCCGGATGCGGGCGGCAACACCCCGCCCAGTGGCTGGCTACGACCCGCCAGCGGCCGGCTACGACCGTCAGCGCCCGGTAACGACCCGGCACCGTCGGCAACGACCTGCTAGCCGTAGGCAACGACCCGCCGACGGACGGACGCGGTTCGCCGGTCGCCTGGATCTAGAAGAACACCCCGCACCGCAGCAGCACGTTCGCGTACGGTCGGGCCTCGCCGGTCCGTACGACCAGGCGGGCGTCCCCCGAGAGGGCCTTCAGCCGTTCGTGCGGGACCAGGGACAGGGCCGGGAAGTGGCCGTCCAGCAGCGCCGCGGCCCCCGGGTTGGTCTCCCGTACCTCCGTCGCCGCCGTGGCGCCCTCCACCACCAGTTCGGCCAGCAGTCCGTCCAGCACCTCCGCGAAGGACGGCACTCCCGCCCGGAACGCCAGGTCCACGACGCGCGGACCGTCGGGTATCGGCATCCCCGCGTCGCACACCAGCACCCCGTCGCCGTGGCCCAGTGCGGCCAGGGCGCCGGAGAGATGGCGGTTCAGGATTCCGGCCTTCTTCACCGGGAGCCACCTCGCGCGCTCGCGCCGGACGCGTCGTCGGAGCCGCTGCCGCCGCCGGCGGTACCGGAGTCGCCGTCGCCGGCCGCGCCGCCCAGCGCCTCGACCTCCGCCGCCGTCGGGAAGGACACCTGCGCCCCCTCCCGGGTGACGGCGGCCGCCCCGACCCGGGACGCGTAGGCCGCCGCCTCGGCGAGCGGGGCGCCGGCCCCCAGTC
The DNA here is from genome assembly GCF_056435735.1 of Streptomyces sp. NPDC043878. Taxonomy (NCBI): domain Bacteria; kingdom Bacillati; phylum Actinomycetota; class Actinomycetes; order Kitasatosporales; family Streptomycetaceae; genus Streptomyces; species Streptomyces sp. NPDC043878. The sequence continues at coordinate 32,548 of NZ_JBWKDW010000009.1, read as the reverse complement.
GCCAGGCCAGCGCGGCGGTGAACGCGTCGCCCGCGCCCGTCGTGTCCACCGCGTTCACCCGTACCGCCGGCACCCGGGTCACGCCCTGCGCGGACGCGACCAGCGCGCCCCGCGCGCCCAGCGTCACGACCACCGAGCGGGGGCCCTTCGCGAGCAGGGCGCGCGCCCAGTCCTCGGGTCGCCCGCCGGCACCGTCGTCGGCGCCCGTCTCGCCGAGGATCACCTTCGCCTCGTGCTCGTTGACGATCAACGGGTCGCAGGCGGCGAGCAGTTCGTCCGGCAGGGGCCTCGGCGGCGACGGGTTGAGGACGAAACGGCTGCCCGCGTCCAGGTTCCGTACGGTCTCCACGACCGTCTCCAGCGGGATCTCCAGCTGTGCCGACACCACCCGCGAGGCCCGCAGGAGCGGCGCGGCGGCCCGGACGTCCCCGGGGGTCAGCCGGCCGTTCGCGCCCGGCGAGACGACGATGCTGTTGTCGCCGGAGGGGTCCACCGTGATCAGCGCGACCCCGGTCGGCGCCCCGCCCACCAGAACGCCGGCGGTGTCCACCCCGGCCGCCCGCTGCGAGTCGAGCAGCAGCTCGCCGTGCGCGTCGGCGCCGACCCGGGCCAGCAGGGCCGTCCGGGCGCCGAGCCGGGCGGCCGCGACCGCCTGGTTGGCGCCCTTGCCGCCCGGATGGACGGCCAGGTCCGAGCCGAGCACCGTCTCCCCGGTGCCGGGCCGCCGCTCGACCGCGATCACCAGGTCGGCGTTGGCCGACCCCACGACCAGGAGGTCGTAGTCGTACATGCAGTGTCTCCCCTGGTAAGGCGGATGGCGGGCGGCCCCGAGGACCGCCCGCCCGCTCGCCGATGTCAGCCGCCGAAGCCGGCCACGTTCTGCTTCGTGACCACCTTCACCGGCACCTTCACCGTCTTCTCGACCTTCTTGCCCTCGGCCGCCCGCACGGCGTTGTCCACCGCGATCCTGCCGAGCTGGGTCGGCTGCTGCGCGACCGACGCGTACAGCGTGCCGTCCGCGACGGCCTTCAGCCCGTCCGGCGTGCCGTCGAACCCGACGACCTGGACCGAGGTGCCGGCCTTCGTGCCGAGCGCCTTGACCGCGCCGAGCGCCATCTCGTCGTTCTCGGCGAAGACGCCGTCGACGTCGGGGTGGGCCTGGAGCAGGTTCGTCATCACGTCCAGGCCCTTGGTGCGGTCGAAGTCCGCGGGCTGCTTGGCGACGACCCTGATGCCCGGGTACTCCTTCAGCCCGGCCGTGAAGCCGGCGCCGCGCTCCCGGCTGGCGGAGGTGCCGGCCTGGCCCTGGAGGATCACGATGGTGCCCTTGCCGCCGAGCTTCTCGGCCAGCGCCCGGGCGCCCAGCTTGCCGCCCTCGACGTTGTCGGAGGCGACCAGGGCGGCCGTCTCGGCGTTGTTCACCCCGCGGTCCACGCCGACGACGGGGATGTCGGCCTTGTTCGCGGAGCGCACCGACGGGCCCGCCGCGTCGGAGTCCACCGGGTTGACGATGATGGAGGCGATGCCCTCGCTGGTGAAGTTCTGCAGCTGGTTGGCCTGCTGCGAGGCGTCGTTCTGCGCGTCGGTGACCGTCAGGTCCACGCCCAGCCGCTTCGCCTCGGCCTGCGCGCCGGAACGGATCTGCACGAAGAAGGGGTTGTTCAGGGTCGACAGCGACAGACCGAGCTTCCGCTCCTTCGCCGGTGAGGCGTCGTGCAGGAACGACATCGCGCCGACCACGGCCGCCGCGACCACCGCGGCCAGGACGTACGTCATCGCCTGCCGGCCCCGGTTGCCCGCGGCGGCTCCCGCGGCCACCGGGGTCGCCCCCGCCTTGCGCCGCAGCGTGTCGAGGAGCACCGCCAGGGCGATGACGACGCCGATGACGACCTGCTGCCAGAACGCCGACACGGACAGGAGGTTGAGGCCGTTGCGCAGCACCGCGAGGATCAGCGCGCCGATCAGCGTGCCCGAGGCCTTGCCGGTGCCGCCGGCCAGCGAGGCGCCGCCGATGACGACCGCCGCGATCGCGTCCAGCTCGTAGCCCTGCGCGGCCTGCGGCTGCGCGGAGGACAGCCGGGAGGCCAGCACGATGCCCGCGGCCGCCGCGAACAGGCCGGAGAAGGCGTAGATCGCGAGCTTCTGCTTCTTGACCCGCAGCCCGGACAGGCGGGCCGCCTCCTCGTTGCCGCCGATCGCGTACATGGAGCGGCCGATGTAGGTGCGTCCCAGCACGAACGCCGTGAGCAGCCCCATGACGACCATCACGAGCACCGGCACCGGCAGCCATCCGCCGAGGGTGTCACCGAGGTGGGAGACGGAGTCGGGGAAGGCGATCGGGGAGCCCTGTGAGATCACCAGGGACAGGCCGCGGGCCACCGAGAGCATGGCCAGCGTCGCGATGAACGGCGGCAGTTTCCCGTACGAGATCAGGAAGCCGTTGACCAGGCCGCAGGCGATGCCGGTGGCGATGGCGAGGACGACCGCGAGAACGACCGGGACGCCCTCGGAGGTGGCGCTCCAGGCCAGGACGGTGGCCGACAGGGCCGCCACCGAACCGACCGACAGGTCGATGCCCGCCGAGACGATCACGAAGGTGACGCCGAAGGCCAGGATCGCGGTCACGGCCGCCTGGACGCCGATGTTGAGCAGGTTGTCCGTGGTCATGAAGTCGCCGGACAGCGCCGACATCGCGACCACGAGGACGATCAGCGCGGTCAGCGCGCCGTTGTCGAGCAGGAGGCGGCGCAGGCCGCCCGTGGCGCCTCGCGCGCCCGTCGTGCTCTTGAGAGTGTCAGTGGCCACGGGGGGCCTCCGTCTCGGTCTCGTTCTCGTTCGGGGGAGTGGGGGAGCCGACGGCGAGCGCCATGACCGCGTCCTGGGTCGCCTCGGCGGCGTCGAGTTCGCCGGCGATCCGGCCCTGGGCCATCACCAGCACCCGGTCGCTCATCCCCAGCACCTCGGGCAGGTCGCTGGAGATCATCAGGACGGCCGCGCCGGCTGCCGTCAGCTCGTTGACGAGCTGGTAGATCTCGACCTTGGCGCCGACGTCGACCCCGCGCGTCGGCTCGTCGAGGATCAGCACCTTCGTGTCGGCGAGCAGCCACTTGCCGATGACGACCTTCTGCTGGTTGCCGCCGGACAGCGTCCGCACCTGCTGGCCCAGGCCGGCCATCCGCACGCCGAGCTGCTCGGCGATCCGGGCGGCGGCCTCGTGCTGGCCCCTGAGGTCGACGAGCCCGCCGCGGGTCGCGGACCTCAGCGTCACGAGCCCGAGGTTCTCCTCGACGGACGCGTCGAGGAGCAGGCCCTGGCCCTTGCGGTCCTCGGGCACCAGGCCGATCCCGGCCGACAGGGCGGCGTTCACGTCGTGCCGCCGCAGCCGGGCGCCGGCGACCTTCACGGTGCCCGTGTCGTAGGGGTCGGCGCCGAACACGGCCCGCACGACCTCCGTACGGCCGGCCCCGACGAGCCCGGCGACGCCGACGACCTCGCCGGCCCGCACCTCGAAGCTCACGTCGTGGAAGACGCCGTCGCGGGTGAGCCCCTCGACGGCGAGCAGCGCGGCGCCGGTCTCGGCCCGTTCCCGCGGGTACTGCTGTTCGATCGGGCGGCCCACCATCAGCCGTACGAGCTCGTCCTCGGGCGTGGACGCGGGGACCTGGCCGACGCTGCGGCCGTCGCGGATGACGGTGACCCGGTCGCCCAGGGCGGCGATCTCCTCCAGGTGGTGGGTGATGAAGACGATCCCCACGCCGTCCTCGCGCAGCCTGCGCACGATGGAGAACAGCTTGTCCACCTCGTCGGAGGTGAGCACGGCGGTCGGCTCGTCCATGATCAGGACGCGCGCGTCGAGGCTGAGGGCCTTGGCGATCTCGACCATCTGCAGGCGCGCGATGCCGAGTTCACGCACCCGCGCGCGCGGGGACACGTTCAGCCCGACGCGCTCCAGCAGCCCGGCGGCCTCGGCCTCCATCCGCTTGCGGTCGATCACCCCGAAGCGGCGCGGTTGCCGCCCCAGGAAGATGTTCTCCGCGACCGTCAGGTCGGGCACCAGGTTGAACTCCTGGTAGATGGTGGCGATCCCGAGGCGTTCGGAATCCTGCGCCCCGTGGATGCGGACCTCCTCGCCGCCGACCAGGACGCGGCCGGCGTCGGGGGTGTAGGCACCCGACAGCATCTTGATGAGGGTGCTCTTGCCCGCGCCGTTCTCGCCGAGCAGCACGTGCACCTCGCCGCGCCGCAGGTCGAAGTCGACGCCGTCGAGCGCGATCACGCCGGGGAAGGTCTTCCGTATGCCCTCGATGCGCAGCAACTCATCCCGGTTGCTCACGACGTGCTCCTGTTCGTTGCGGGGGACGGCTCCGGTGGGTTCGCCGGGGCGGACGGCTCCGGTTCGCCGCACGAGCGGCGGACGACGAGCCGGGCGGGCAGGGTGACGGACTCGGGGGGCCGTCCCTCGATGCGGTCGACGAGGGCCCGTACGGCGGCCCGCCCCAACTCGCCGGTGGGCTGGGCGATCGCGGTGATCGGCGGGTCGGTGTGCACGAACCAGCGGATGTCGTCGAACGCGGCGAGCGCGATGTCCCGGGGCACCCGCAGCCCGCGCGCGCGGAGAGCGTCCAGCGCGCCCAGCGCCATCAGGTTGTCGGCCGCGAACACCACCTCGGGGGGCTCGGGCAGGTCGAGGAAGCCCTCGGTGACCCGCCGTCCGCTCTCGGCCTGGAAGTCGCCCTGGCCCGTGTAGGCGTCCGGGAGGGGCAGGCCGTGTTCGGCCAGGGCCTGCCGGAAGACTTCGACGCGCTCGCTGCCGGTGGTGGTGGCGGCCGGGCCCGCGATGATCGCGAGCCGCCGGTGGCCGAGTCCGTGCAGGTGCGCGACGAGGTCGCGGACGGCCTGCCGTCCGTCGGACCGCACCACGGGCACGTCCACGCCGGGGATCCACCGGTCGACGAAGACCATCGGCGTCCCCGCGCGCGCGGCGTCGACGATGAGCGCCGACCCGCCGTCGGTGGGGGAGACCAGCAGTCCGTCGATACGGCGGTCGAGCAGCGTCCGTACGTGGTGGTCCTGGAGGTCGGGCCGTTCGTCGGCGTTGCCGATGATGACGCTGTAGCCCAGCGCGCGGGCCGCCTCCTCGACGGACCGGGCGAGCTCGGTGAAGTACGGGTTCATGACGTCGCTGATGACCAGGCCGAGGGTGTGGGTCTGGTCGGTGCGCAGCGACCGGGCGACCGCGTTCGGGCGGTAGCCGAGCGCCTCGACGGCGGCCAGCACCCGCGCGCGGGCGTCCGCGCTGACCGACGGATGGTCGTTCAGGACGCGGGACACCGTGGCGACGGACACGCCCGCCCCGGCAGCGACGTCCTTGATACTCGCCATCGCCGCTCCACCTCCTCGTGGAATCGATTACATCGACGTACGGAAAGGATTGGAATCGATTACACGGAGATGGGGCAAGCCCCCTGGGGCATCCCGCAACCGGATCGTGATGAACGGCCCCGCCGCGGGGGTCCCGGGTGCCGGAGCCTGTTGTCGGACCGCCGCTGTAGCGTCGGATCATGGCCAATCAGGCGGGGAGCGGGGCGGACGGCGGGGAACGGCGGCTCGCCGTCCTCGAAGGCGTCCTGGAGCGCATCACGTACTCCAACGAGGAGAACGGCTACACGGTCGCCCGGGTCGACACCGGCCGAGGCGCCGGCGACCTCCTCACCGTCGTGGGCGCGCTGCTCGGCGCCCAGGTCGGCGAGTCGCTGCGGATGGAGGGCCGCTGGGGCTCCCACCCGCAGTACGGGAAGCAGTTCACGGTCGAGAACTACACGACCCTGCTGCCCGCCACCGTCCAGGGCATCCGCCGCTACCTGGGCTCGGGCCTGGTCAAGGGCATCGGACCCGTCTTCGCCGACCGCATCACCCAGCACTTCGGCCTGGACACCCTCACGATCATCGAGGAGGAGCCGAAGCGTCTGATCGAGGTGCCCGGCCTCGGCCCCAAACGCACCAGGAGGATCGCCGACGCCTGGGAGGAGCAGAAGGCGATCAAGGAGGTCATGCTCTTCCTGCAGAGCGTCGAGGTCTCCACGTCGATCGCGGTCCGCATCTACAAGAAGTACGGCGACGCCTCGATCTCCGTGGTGAAGAACCAGCCCTACCGACTGGCCTCCGACGTGTGGGGCATCGGCTTCCTCACCGCCGACCGCATCGCCCAGTCCGTCGGCATCCCGCACGACAGCCCGGAGCGCGTCAAGGCGGGCCTGCAGTACGCCCTTTCGCAGTCGGCCGACCAGGGCCACTGCTATCTGCCCGAGGAGCGGCTGATCGCCGACGCGGTGAAGCTCCTCCAGGTCGACACCGGGCTGGTCATCGAGTGCCTCGCCGAACTCGCGGCGCCCGCCGAGGACGGCGAGGACCCCGGTGTCGTACGCGAGAAGGTGCCCGGACCGGACGGCGGCGACCCGGTCACCGCGATCTGGCTCGTCCCCTTCCACCGCGCCGAACTCTCCCTCTCCGCACAGCTGTTGCGCCTGCTGCGCACGGACGAGGACCGGATGCCCGGCTTCCGTGACGTGGCCTGGGACAAGGCCCTGAGCTGGCTGAAGGGGCGCACGGGCACGGACCTCGCCCCCGAGCAGGCGGCCGCCGTCCGGCTCGCGCTGACCAAGAAGGTGGCCGTCCTCACCGGCGGTCCCGGCTGCGGCAAGTCCTTCACGGTCCGCTCGATCGTGGAGCTGGCCCGGGCCAGGAAGGCCAGGGTGGTGCTGGCGGCCCCCACCGGCCGGGCCGCGAAGCGGCTGGCCGAGCTCACCGGCGCCGAGGCGTCCACCGTGCACCGGCTGCTGGAGCTGAAGCCCGGCGGGGACGCGGCCTACGACAGGGAACGCCCGCTGGACGCCGACCTGGTGGTCGTCGACGAGGCGTCCATGCTGGACCTGCTGCTGGCGAACAAGCTGGTCAAGGCGGTGCCCCCGGGCGCCCACCTGCTGTTCGTCGGGGATGTGGACCAACTGCCCAGCGTGGGCGCCGGCGAGGTGCTGCGCGACCTGCTCGCCGAGGGTGGTCCGATCCCGGCCGTCCGCCTCACCCGCGTCTTCCGCCAGGCCCAGCAGTCGGGGGTGGTGACGAACGCCCACCGGATCAACTCGGGGCAGCACCCGGTCACCGACGGCATGAAGGACTTCTTCCTCTTCGTCGAGGACGAGACGGAGGAGGCCGGCCGGCTCACCGTCGACGTGGCGGCCCGCCGTATCCCCGCCCGCTTCGGCCTCGACCCGCGCCGGGACGTGCAGGTGCTCGCGCCGATGCACCGGGGGCCGGCCGGCGCCGGCACCCTCAACGGCCTGCTCCAGCAGGCCATCACCCCGGGCCGGCCCGACCTGCCCGAGAAGCGGTTCGGCGGGCGGGTCTTCCGGATCGGCGACAAGGTCACCCAGATCCGCAACAACTACGACAAGGGCGCCAACGGCGTCTTCAACGGCACCGTGGGAGTGGTCACCTCGCTCGACCCGGTCGACCAGCGGCTGACCGTGAGAACGGACGAGGACGAGGAAGTGCCGTACGACTTCGACGAACTGGACGAACTGGCGCACGCCTACGCGGTGACCATCCACCGTTCACAGGGAAGTGAATATCCCGCCGTGGTGATCCCGGTCACCACCGGCGCGTGGATGATGCTCCAGCGCAACCTGCTGTACACGGCGGTGACCCGGGCCAGGAAGCTGGTCGTCCTCGTCGGCTCCCGCAAGGCGATCGGCCAGGCGGTCCGCACGGTGTCCGCGGGACGCCGCTGCACGGCCCTGGACTTCCGTCTCGCGGGCCGCTGACCGCTCGTCCCGGCACGTCTCGGCGCGAATGATCGATCAAATGAGTCACCTAGGTCACAGAGCCCTTCCACAAGCGGGCCGGAGGGGGGCAGGATGAGCAGGTTGGCGGCACTGAGTGCCGCCAATAGGCCCAATGGTCGACCCCGAGTGCACTCTCCTGCGCCAAATGGGGGATGGTAGAGACAGTCAGGGCAACCTCGAAGAAGAGGCACAACGTCGGTGAGGGATGACGTGAGCGAGCACACCAAGAATGCTGTAGTACTGCGGTACGGCGACGACGAGTACACCTACCCGGTGATCGACAGCACCGTCGGCGACGAGGGCTTCGACATCGGCAAGCTCCGCGCCCAGACCGGTCTGGTGACCCTGGACAGCGGGTACGGCAACACCGCCGCCTATAAATCCGCCATCACCTACCTCGACGGCGAGGCGGGCATCCTCCGGTACCGCGGCTACCCGATCGAGCAGCTGGCCGAGCGCTCCACCTTCGTGGAGGTCGCCTACCTGCTGATCAACGGTGAGCTGCCGACCGTCGACGAGCTCACCTCGTTCAAGAACGACATCACGCAGCACACCCTGCTGCACGAGGACGTCAAGAACTTCTACCGGGGCTTCCCCCGCGACGCCCACCCGATGGCGATGCTGTCGTCCGTGGTCTCCGCGCTGTCCACCTTCTACCAGGACAGTCACAACCCGTTCGACGAGAAGCAGCGCAACCTCTCCACGATCCGCCTGCTCGCCAAGCTTCCGACGATCGCGGCCTACGCCTACAAGAAGTCGATCGGCCACCCGTTCGTCTACCCGCGCAACGACCTCGGTTACGTCGAGAACTTCCTCCGGATGACCTTCTCGGTGCCGGCGCAGGAGTACGAGCTCGACCCGGTCGTGGTCTCGGCCCTCGACAAGCTGCTCATCCTGCACGCGGACCACGAGCAGAACTGTTCGACCTCCACCGTCCGCCTGGTCGGCTCCTCGCAGGCGAACATGTTCGCGTCGATCTCGGCCGGCATCAACGCCCTGTGGGGCCCGCTGCACGGCGGCGCCAACCAGTCCGTGCTGGAGATGCTCGAAGGCATCCGCGACGCCGGCGGCGACGTCGACTCCTTCATCCGCAAGGTGAAGAACAAGGAGGACGGCGTCCGTCTGATGGGCTTCGGCCACCGGGTCTACAAGAACTTCGACCCGCGCGCCAAGATCATCAAGGCCGCCGCGCACGACGTGCTGTCCGCGCTCGGCAAGTCCGACGAGCTCCTGGACATCGCGCTCAAGCTGGAGGAGCACGCGCTCTCCGACGACTACTTCGTCTCGCGCAGCCTCTACCCGAACGTCGACTTCTACACCGGCCTGATCTACCGCGCGATGGGCTTCCCGACCGAGATGTTCACGGTCCTGTTCGCCCTCGGCCGTCTGCCGGGCTGGATCGCCCAGTGGCACGAGATGATCAAGGAGCCGGGCTCCCGCATCGGCCGCCCGCGCCAGATCTACACGGGCGTCGTCGAGCGCGACTTCGTCCCCGTCGAGGCGCGCTGAGCCGCACGTCCTCAGGGCCCCGCACCCGGCGCGACCGGGCGCGGGGCCTCGTGCGTCGTGAACTCGTCGTGCGGGCGGACGCGCCGGACCGGCGGACGGTACACGGTCGCGCGGCGCGGGTGGTCATAGCGGAAGGCGCCCTGGCGACGGTCCCCCCACGGGCCGGCGTCCAGGGCGCCTTCCCATGTCCCGGTGCGGATTCCCCCCACGGGATCCGGCCGGGCGCCTGTGAGACAGCGCCTGAATCGCTGTTGAGCAAAACGAGCAGAACTCGCCGTACTACTGGTGTGTGCGGTCTGCCGGGACAGCGCACGCCGAGAGGGCCGCTCAAAGCTTCCCGGTGTACGTGCCCCGGCAACGCACCTCTGAGGAAGTCCCCCAAGACATCCCCAGATGCCAGTCGGCGCCCCCCAAGACGCTTCCTGACATCGTCAACTTAGACCTTCGCACCCCTTCGATGGTTACGTTCGCATCACTGTGATCTGCGTCTCTTGCAAATGTCCGTTAGGTGCGCAAGAGCACAGATACGGCGAACGGGACCCAAGCGTAAGGATGATGCGCGAGCCTTGTGAAGAGCTTATGTGAGGGTGGCGCCGGACTCCAGAGGGACCGGCGCCCCGTTCTTCGGCTAACCCCGGGTAACACTTGCGAACTTCAACGGAACGTCCGCAGGCGGAGGCTGTTGGTCACCACGAACACCGACGAGAAGGCCATCGCGGCTCCCGCGATCATCGGGTTCAGCAGGCCGGCGGCGGCCAGCGGCAGCGCCGCCACGTTGTAGCCGAAGGCCCACACCAGGTTGCCCCTGATGATGCCGAGCGTGCGGCGCGAGAGCCGGATCGCGTCCGCCGCCACCCGCAGGTCCCCGCGCACCAGCGTCAGGTCGCCCGCCTCGATCGCCGCGTCGGTCCCGGTGCCCATGGCGAGCCCGAGGTCCGCGGTGGCGAGCGCCGCCGCGTCGTTGACCCCGTCGCCGACCATGGCGACGGTGCGCCCTTCGGCCTGCAGCCGCCGTACGACGTCGACCTTGTCCTCGGGCAGCACCTCGGCGATCACCCGGTCGACTCCGACCTCGCGCGCCACGGCCTCGGCCACCGCCTGGTTGTCCCCGGTCAGCAGGACCGGTGTCAGGCCCAGCGCGCGCAGGGCGCGGACCGCTTCGGCGCTGGTCTCCTTGACCGCGTCCGCCACGGCGATGACACCGCGTGCCGCGCCGTCCCAGCCGACCACGACGGCCGTACGCCCGTCCCGCTCGGCGTCGGCCTTCGTCCGGGCCAGCTCCGCCGGCAGTGCCGCGGACAGCTCGGCGAGCCGCCCCACGGCCACCTCGTGGCCCTCCACCCGGCCGCGTACGCCCCGGCCGGGCACGTTCTCGAACCGCTCGACCACCGGCAGCGCCCCGACCCGCTCCTCGGCGCCCGCGGCCACCGCCCGGGCGACCGGGTGCTCGGAGGCGTGCTCGACGGCGCCCGCGAGCCGCAGCACCTGCCGCGCGTCGGTGCCCTCGGCGGCGTACACCTCCTGGAGGGTCATCCGGCCGGTGGTGACCGTGCCGGTCTTGTCCAGGACGACGGTGTCGACGCGGCGCGTGGACTCCAGTACCTCGGGTCCCTTGATGAGGATGCCGAGCTGCGCGCCGCGCCCGGTGCCGACCAGCAGCGCGGTCGGCGTGGCCAGGCCCAGCGCGCACGGGCAGGCGATGATCAGCACCGCGACGGCGGCGGTGAAGGCGGCGACGGTGTCGCCCGTGACGCCGATCCACCCGCCGAAGGTGGCGAGGGCGATGAGCACCACGACCGGCACGAAGACCCCGGAGACCCGGTCGGCGAGCCGCTGCACCTCGGCCTTGCCGCTCTGCGCGTCCTCCACGAGCTTCGCCATCCGGGCCAGCCGGGTGTCCGCGCCGACCCGGGTGGCCTCGACGACCAGGCGGCCGCCGGCGTTCACGGTGGCGCCCGTGACCGGGTCGCCGACGGACACGTCCACCGGCACGGACTCGCCGGTCAGCAGGGCCGCGTCCACCGCGGAGGCGCCCTCCACGACGGTGCCGTCGGTGGCGATCTTCTCCCCGGGCCGTACGACGAAACGGTCGCCGACCGCCAGCCGGGCCACCGGTATCCGTACCTCGCGCCCTTCCCGCAGGACGGCCACGTCCTTGGCGCCCAGTTCCAGCAGGGCCCGCAGCGCCGCGCCGGCGCTCCGCTTGGAGCGGGCCTCCAGATAGCGGCCGAGGAGGATGAACGCGACGACTCCGGCGGCGACCTCCAGATAGATCGTGGAGGCACCGTCCATGCGGTCGACGGTGAGGGCGAAGCGGTCCTTCATGCCGGGCATGCCCGCGTCGCCGAAGAACAGCGCCCACAGCGACCAGCCGAAGGCGGCGAGCGTGCCGAGCGAGACCAGGGTGTCCATGGTGGCCGCGCCGTGCCGGAGGTTCGTCCAGGCGGCCCGGTGGAACGGCCACCCGCCCCAGACCACCACGGGCGCGGCCAGCGTCAGCGCGAGCCACTGCCAGTCGTCGAACTGGAGCGCCGGGATCATCGACAGCAGGACGACGGGCACCGCGAGCAGGGCGGAGGCGACGAGCCGCTCGCGCAGGGCCGCCAGTTCGGGGTCCGGTGGGGTCCCCTCGGGCGCCGGTGCCTCCGGTGTCTCCACCTCGGGCGCGGGCTCCTCGGCGGTGTACCCGGTCTTCACCACCGTGGCGATCAGGTCGGCGACCTCGACACCGGCCGGGAAGGCGACTCTGGCCTTCTCCGTCGCGTAGTTGACCGTGGCGCTGACGCCGTCCATCCGGTTGAGCTTCTTCTCGACGCGGGCCGCGCAGGAGGCGCAGGTCATCCCGCCGATGAGCAGCTCGACCTCGGCCGTGGCGGCTGCCCGCGGCTGCGTGCTGGTGCTGGTCATGTCCCGACTCCCGACTACTGCTCCGGCCCGCTGCTCCGGCCCGCTGCTCCGGCCCGCTTGCTCCGGTCCCTTGCGTGCTCCGGACCGCTGCTCCGGTCCCTTGCGTGCTCAGGTCTCTGCCTGCTCCGGACCGCTGCTTCGGTCCCTTGCGTGCTCAGGTCCTGCCTGCTCCCTGCCTGCTTCGGACCTGACCTGCCTGGTCCCGACCTGACGCCCGCTGCCTCAGGCCTTGGTGGCGAGCTCGAAGCCCGCCTCGTCCACGGCGGCGCGGACGGCCGCCTCGTCCAGCGGGGCCGCGGACACGACGGTGACCTCTCCGGTGGAGGCGACCGCCTTCACCGCGGTGACGCCGGGAATCTCGGAGATCTCGCCGGAGACGGAACCCTCGCAGTGCCCACAGCTCATCCCGGTCACCTGGTAGACGGTGGTGACGGAACCCGTGGTGTCGGTCTGAGCGGTCATCTCGTTCTCCTCGCAGAGGCGGGTGGGGATGGTGTGCCCACCATGGCGTACCCGGTCCACAGTGGCGCTCACTTCACTCAGACTATACCCCTAGGGGGTATTTCTCAAAGAGAGCTCCGGCGGGTGGGGGCGGGGTGAGGGAGGGGGAGTGGAGGGCCGGTCAGGCGGACGGCGGCGCGGCGGGAGGCGACGGAGCGACGGTCCGCTCGCCGGTCAGCGGCTCCAGATAGCGGATGAGGACGTGCTTCAGCTCCTGGGCGTACGCGTCGCGCTCGGCGCCCTCGTGGGCGAGGACCAGTTCCAGACCCGCCTTGTACAGGCCCAGGCACATGTGCGCGGTGCGGGTGACGTCAGCCCGCGGTGCGCGGGGCAGGAGCGAGCGGAGCAGGTCCTCGATGCGGGCGAGCAGGGTCGCGTGCAGCGCGTCGTGCTCCTCGGAGAGCCGGCCCGGGATGTCGGGGCCGTGCACCAGCGCGAAGAACACGGGGTGTGCGGAGTTGAAGTCGATGAACCGGTCGACGGCGCCGCCCACCGCCTCCTCCAGCGGGGTCGCGGGGTCGACCGGGGCGAGCGCCTCCCCGTAGGTCTCCCGCAGTTCGTGCATCAGGCGGTCGCCCAGTTCGATCGCGATCGCTTCCTTGTTGGGGAAGAACTGGTAGAGCGTGCCCGGCGAGACGCCCGCCTCGCGGGCGATGGCGTTGGTGCTGGCGGCGGTGTAACCGGTGAGGCAGAAGACGGACGCGGCGGCTTCGAGCAGCTGGGCGACGCGGCGCTCGCCGCGGGCCTGACGGCGGCGCGGCTGGTCCTTTTCCTGGTTGTCGGGCACGCGTTATCCCCAGCTCTCCGAACGCGATTGACAAACACGAGCGGTCGCTCGCATTCTTGTGGAACGCGAGTGATCACTCGTGTTTGCCAGTCTATGGCAACGACACACCATGCTGCCTGCGCCCGGACGACCCGGACACCGCCGGGGCACGGTTCACGGTGAAGGGGACACCGCACGATGACCGAAGCCGACAGGGAGCCCCGGCTCGGGGGCTGGACCCGTTTCGTCACCGCCCGCCCCCGGTTGTCGCTGCTCGTGGCCTTGGTGCTCACCGCGCTCGCCGTGCTGGCCGGCAGCGGCGTCGCCGACCGCCTCGGCAGCGGCGGCTGGGAGGACCCGGCCGCCGAGTCCACCCACGCGACCAGGGCCCTGGAGCGCGAGTTCCCGGGCTCGCAGCCCAATTTGTTGCTGCTCGTCGACTCGGGCGGCTCCTCGGTGGACGCTCCGGCGGTCGCCGCCGAGGCCGGGCGGCTCGCCACCCGCCTGGCCGGGGAGCCCGGTGTCACGGGGGTCGGCTCCTACTGGCAGTCGAAGTCCCCCGCCCTGCGGGCGACGGACGGCCACCAGGCACTGATCGCCGCCCGCATCACGGGCGACGAGAAGGCCATGGGCAGGACCCTCGACCGCATAGCACCCTCCTACCGCGGCGGACACGGCCCGGTGCGGGTGACGGTCGGCGGCCCGGTCGCCGTCCGGCACGAGATGCAGACGATCATCCAGGAGGACCTCACCCGGGCCGAGATGATCGCCCTGCCGGTGACACTCCTGCTGCTCGTCATGGTCTTCGGGAGCGCGGTCGCGGCCCTGCTGCCGCTCGGCATCGGCATCATCGCGATCCTCGGCACCAACGCCGTCCTGCGCGGCCTCACCGAGTTCACCGACGTCTCCGTCTTCGCGATGAACCTGACCACGGCCCTCGGGCTCGGTCTCGCCATCGACTACGCCCTGTTCATCGTCCGCCGCTTCCGCGAGGAACTCACCGCCGGCGCCCCACCGCTGACCGCGGTGAACACCACCCTGCGCACCGCCGGCCGCACGGTGCTGTTCTCCTCGCTCACGGTCGCCGTGTCGCTGGCCGCGATGCTGCTGTTCCCGCAGTACTTCCTGCGGTCCTTCGCCTACGCCGGCATCGCCGTGGTCCTGCTCGCGGCGGCCGCCGCACTGATCCTGCTCCCGGCGGCCCTGATACTGCTCGGGCACCGGGTCGACTCCCTCGACCTGCGCCGCCTGCTGCGGCGCGGCCGCCCGCCGAGGCCGGAGGGCACGGCCTGGGCCCGCGTGGCCACCCTCGTGATGCGCCGCGCCCCGTTCTTCGCGCTCGGCACCACCGCGGTCCTGATCCTGCTCGGACTGCCCTTCCTGGGCGTGAAGTTCGGCACCGCCGACGACCGCCAGCTGCCCTCCTCCGCCGAGTCCCACGTCGTGCAGCAGCACATCCGCGACGACTTCCCCGGCAGCCCCGGCGGCGGTCTCGAGGTCCTCGCCGAGGGGCGGGCGACACCCGCGCAGTACACCGCCTACAAGAAGCGGATCGCCGCCCTGCCCGAGGTGCTGCGGGTGGACGGCCCGCTGGTCGAGGGCGACTCGGCGTACTTCACGGTGCTCCCCAGGGGCGAGGCCGTCGACGCCCCCGCCCAGCGCCTGGTGGGCGATGTGCGGGCCACGCACGCCCCCTTCGACACCGAGGTGACCGGCACGGCCGCGGTCCTCGTCGACTCCAAGCACGCGATAGGCGAGCGCCTGCCGTGGGCGGCCGGCTTCATCGCGGTGGTCACCCTCATCCTGGTCTTCCTGCTCACCGGCAGCGTGCTGATCCCCGTCCAGGCGGTGCTGCTCAACGCGCTCAGCCTGACGGCGATGTTCGGCGCGGTGGTCTGGGTGTTCCAGGACGGCCACCTCTCCGGCCCGCTCGGCTTCACCAGCCCCGGCTCCATAGAGACGACCCTGCCGGTCCTGATGTTCTGCGTGGCCTTCGGCCTCTCCATGGACTACGGCGTCTTCCTGCTCTCCCGCATCAAGGAGGAGTACGACCGGACGGGCGACCACAACGAAGCGGTCCGGCACGGCCTCCAGCGCACCGGCGGACTCATCACGGCCGCCGCGGTGATCCTGGCCGTGGTGATGGTCGCCATCGGCACCTCCCGCGTGACCAACACCAAGATGCTCGGCCTCGGCATCGCGCTCGCGGTCCTGATGGACGCGATGATCGTCCGCAGCCTCCTGGTCCCCGCGGTCATGCGCCTCACCGGCCGGGCCACCTGGTGGGCGCCCGCCCCGCTGCGCCGCTTCCACCGCCGGTTCGGCCTCAGCGAGGGGGAGGACACGCCGGCCCTCCGGAGCGAGGGGGACCGGCCGAAGGTCACGGCCGGCGGCCAGCCGGTGCCGCCCCGGGCGGTGTCCTCCCGCGAGCGATGATGTCGGGGTGACCGGGCGCGGTCGCGGTCCCGACACGGGGTTCGGGACAGGGTTCCGCGCGCCCCGGAGGCGGACCGGGTCCATGGAGGAGGAGAGACATGCGGGCGGTGGTGTTCGAGCGGTTCGGGGAGCCGGCCGAGGTGCGGGAGGTGCCGGACCCGTGGCCCGTCGAGCACGGGGTGGTGGTCCGCGTCGAGGCCACCGGCCTGTGCCGCAGCGACTGGCACGGCTGGCAGGGCCACGACCCGGACATCACGCTGCCGCACGTACCGGGGCACGAACTCGCCGGTGTGGTCGAGGCGGTGGGCGCCCGGGTGACCGGCGCGCGCCCCGGCGACCGGGTCACCGTGCCCTTCGTCTGCGCCTGCGGGACCTGCCCGGCCTGCGCGGTGGGCGACCAGCAGGTCTGCGAGCGGCAGACCCAGCCGGGGTTCACCCACTGGGGTTCGTTCGCGCAGTACGTGGCGCTGGACCACGCCGACGTGAACCTCGTCGCCGTACCGGAGGAGCTGTCCTTCGTGACGGCGGCCTCGCTCGGCTGCCGGTTCGCCACCGCGTTCCGCGCGGTCGTGCGGCAGGGCCGGGTGGCCGCGGGGGAGTGGGTCGCGGTGCACGGATGCGGGGGCGTGGGCCTGTCCGCGGTGATGATCGCGGCCGCCGCCGGCGCGCGGGTCGTCGCCGTCGACGTGTCACCGGCGGCCCTCGACCTGGCCCGCCGTTTCGGGGCGGCGGAGTGCGTGGACGCCACCCGCACCCCGGACACCGCGGCGGCGGTCCTCGACGTCACCGGCGGCGGAGCCCACCTCTCCCTCGACGCCCTCGGCTCGCCCGCCACCTGCGCCGCCTCCGTGAACGGTCTGCGCCGTCGCGGCCGGCACGTCCAGGTCGGTCTGCTGCCCTCGCCGGCCGGCACCACCCCGGTCCCGATGGCCCGGGCGATCGCCCTGGAACTCGAACTCCTCGGCAGCCACGGCATGGCCGCGCACGCCTACCCGGGAATGCTGGAACTGGTGCGATCGGGGGTGCTGCGTCCCGACCTGCTGGTCACGTCCACGATCGCCCTGGACGCGACGCCGGCCGCGCTGGCGGCCATGGGCTCGGCACCCGGAGCGGGGGTGACGGTCATCGCGCCGTGGAGCTGACCCCCGGCCACTCGTGGTCGAGGATCGCCATCACCACCTCGTCGACCCACCGGCCGTCGCGCATCTGCGTCTCCCGCCGGATCCCCTCCACGACGAACCCCACCTTCTCGTACACCCGAAGCGCGCGGTGGTTGTGACGGTAGGTCTCCAACTGGATGCGGTGCAGGCCGAGTTCCTCGAATCCGTACGCGACTGTGAGCCGCGTCGCCTCCGTGCCCAGCCCCCGGCCCCGGCCGCGCGGCCCGATCAGCGTGCGGAACGTGCAGCTGCGCGCGTCCGGGTTCCACTCGTGCAGGACCACCTCGCCGACGAGTTCGCCGGTGGCGCGGTCGGTGACGGCCAGGTCGAGCCGGTCGGTTTGGGCGGCCCGTGAGCCGTACCAGGACCGCAGACGCTCCGTGGTCAGCTCCGTGGACGGCTCGAAGGTGAGACGGACGACCTCCGGATCGTCGAGGATGGTCCGGATACCGTCGGCGTCGCGCTCGGTGAAGGGCCGCAGCACGGTTCGCTCGCCGGTCAGTACGGGTTTGACGGAGAAGTCCATGCGAGGACTGTGCCCCACGCGGGCGGTGGGGCACAGGTGGTTTTCCGGGGGGTGGCGGCCGACGGGCCGGAGTCAGTCCTCGCGCCGGCCGCGGTTGCCGGGCCGGGATGCCACCCACGCCCGCACGGTGTCCGCGTACCAGTAGGGCTTGCCGCCCTCCACGTGGTCGGGTGCGGGAAGCAGCCCGTGCTTGCGGTAGGACCGTACGGTGTCCGGCTGCACCCGGATGTGCGCCGCGATCTCCTTGTACGACCAGAGCCTTCGGTCGGTCATGGGTTGCACCTCCCTGCGCGTGCCGCGGCGGCGGCCCAGGGCGGCCGGCGGGGGAGCCGGGCACTGCGCTGGCGATCACAAAGCCTGTCCTCCGAGAACGACGTCGAGTGAGGACAGGGCAGGGCCGGTGCACGGGGTGTGACGGAAGACCCGCGTATACGAGACATGTGTGACAGGAAGGGGGCGTTTGTGACAGGAGTGACGCATAGGCGTACGCCGGTCCACTGGCGCGGCGCGTTGACTCCGGGCCCCAGGAGGCGTGTGAAGCGGGCGGTGTCGTCCCGTCACGGGAGCCGGGTCCGGCGGACCGCGGTGGCGGCGGGGTGGGCCGGACCCGCTGCGCCGGGCCCGGCCCACCGGCCTTCCCCGGCCTCCCCCGTGTCCCCCGCTTCCACCGGCCGGACGCCCAGCCTGCACGGCGCCGGCCCTGCCGGTCTTGGAGAAAAGCGCGCTTCAGCCGGAGGCGAGGACGAGGCTCGTCGCCTCTCCGGTCAGCCGGTCGTCCGCGGGTGTCCGGTCGGGAAGCCCGCGGGCGACCGTGAACTCGCGGGGCGTGCACCCCGTCATCGTCCTGAACTCGCCGCTCAGGTGCGCCTGGTCGTAGAAGCCGCAGGCCACCGCCGTCTCCGCCTGCCCGCGCCCGTCGGCCAGCAGCCGCCGGGCCCGTTGCAGCCGCAGCACGCGACCGGCGGCCTTCGGGCCCAGCCCGATCTGCTCCCGGAAACGGTTCTCCAGGTGCCGTACGCTCCAGCCGACCTCGTCGGCGAGCCGTCGGACGGGCATCGCGCCGCCCGTGCGCACCAGTTCCGACCAGGCCCGCACCACCCGTGCCGAACTCGGGGTGCCGGCCGCGGACCAGCGCGCGAACACGTCGTCGAGCAGCGCGAACCGGTCCGTCCAGGCCGGCAACGCGGCCAGCGCGGCGGAGAGTTCACCGACACTGCGCACCCCGTCACCGGCCGGCCGGGTGCCCAGGGCGTGCGGCAGTTCGTCGGGGTCGACGGCGCGGTCGGCGAGTTCGTACTGCGGGGTGCCGAAGAGGGTGAACGCGGCCCAGGGCATGAGCAGGACCTCGATGCCCGACAGCCGTCCGCCGTGCTCGCCGACGGCGGCCGTCGTGGTGGGCCCCGAGTACACGGACACGAGCGTGACCGGCGGCCGGCCGGCGCGTGAGACGCGCACCGGCTGTTCGAAGCCGAGCAGCAGGGTGGCCGCGCCGATGGGCGCCTCCAGCCTGCGCCGCGGCCGGTCCATCCGCAGCCGCATCCCGCGGTAGCTGATCACGCCGGGCCGCAGGCGGGGATGGGGCGGCGCGACGGCGGTCTCCCACCGGCCGCCGGGCCCCTGCCCGGACCGGGTCTGCACCGCACGCGCCATCCGCCTCCGCCTCCCGCCGCCGGGCACCCCATGGTGCTACGGCGGCGGGAGGGGCGGAAGGCACTGCGCACGCCGGTGCGGTCGCGGGCGCGGAACTCCCGGGAAGCGCTCGCCCCGCGCCCCGGGCGGCTACGCCCCGCAGGAGCGGAGGAACGCCCGGGTCCGCTGCGCGATGGGCAGCGGCTTGTCCGGCTCGCACGGGTACATGTCCTGCTCGACGATCGCGAAGAGGTCGACGTCCAGCTTCTGCGCCGCCTCCAGCACCGGCCCGAGCGCGGGCACCCCGGACGGCGGTTCGCACATCACCCCGCGCGCGACGGCCGGCCCGAACGGCACCCCGTTGGCCCGCACGTCCGCCAGGATCTCCGGGTCGACCTGCTTGAGGTGCAGGTACCCGATGCGCTCGCCGTAGGTCTCGATGAGCTTGACGCTGTCGCCGCCGCAGTACGCGTAGTGCCCGGTGTCCAGGCACAGCGACACCAGGGAGGAGTCGGTCCCGTCGAGGAAGCGGGCGACGTTCTCCTCGCTGTCGATGTGCGTGTCGGCGTGCGGGTGGACGACGATCTCCAGTCCGTACCGCTCCCGCACCTCGTGTCCGAGGCGCTCGGTCTGCGAGGTCAGGTTCCGCCACTGCTCGGGCGTGAGCGTGTCGGGCTCCAGCACCTCGCCCGTCTTGTCGTCCCGCCAGAAGGAGGGGATGACGACCAGGTGGGAGGCGCCCATCGCCCGGGTCAGGGCGGCGATGTCCGCGACGTGCGCCCAGGTCTTGTCCCAGACCGCCGGGCCGTGGTGCAGGCCGGTGAAGACCGTGCCGGCCGACACCTTCAGGCCACGTCTGGCCGTCTCCTCGGCGAGTACGGCCGGGTCGCTCGGCAGGTACCCGTAGGGGCCGAGTTCGATCCATTCGTAGCCGGAGGCGGCGACCTCGTCGAGGAAGCGCTGCCAGGGCACCTGCTGCGGGTCGTCCGGGAACCAGACGCCCCAGGAGTCGGGGGCCGATCCGATCCGGATGCGGGACAGTGAGGACTGAGGCGACAACGACGTCATGGCCGCCAGCGTGCGGATCGCGGCCGGGAGTGTCAAGAGCTCGTCCGAATGTCTGGACAAAACATTGACAGGGCGCGGCGGACGAGGCTAGAAACCGTGGAGAGCCGTGTGCGCCGATGGGCCGTGCCGGAGCGAAGCGAATCAGCGCGAAGGGAACTCGATGGCGTACGACCTGATCACCATGGGGCGGATCGGAGTGGACCTCTATCCGTTGCAGACGGGCGTCCCGCTGCCGCAGGTGACGTCCTTCGGCAAGTTCCTCGGCGGGTCGGCGACGAACGTCGCGGTCGCCGCGGCCCGGCTGGGACGGCGTACCGCGGTGATCACGCGCACCGGCGACGACCCCTTCGGGACCTACCTCCACGAGGCGCTGCGGGACTTCGGCGTCGACGACCGCTGGGTCACCCCGGTGGCCGGACTGCCCACCCCGGTCACCTTCTGCGAGGTCTTCCCGCCGGACGACTTCCCGCTGTACTTCTACCGTCGGCCCAAGGCCCCCGACCTGGAGATCGACGCGCACGACCTCGACCTCGACGGCATCCGCGAGGCCCGGATCTTCTGGGTCACCGGAACCGGCCTGAGCGAGGAGCCCAGCCGTACGGCGACCCTCGCCGCCCTCGCCCACCGGGGCAGAACGGGCACGACGGTCTTCGACCTCGACTGGCGCCCCATGTTCTGGTCCGCCCCGGAGGAGGCCCGCCCCTTCTACGCCGAGGCCCTGAAGCACACCACCGTCGCCGTCGGCAACCTCGACGAGGTGGAGATCGCCACCGGAGTGCGCGAGCCGCACGCCGCCGCCCGGGCGCTGCTGGACGCCGGCGTGGAACTCGCCGTCGTCAAGCAGGGACCGAAGGGTGTCCTCGCAGTCAACAGCAGGGGCGAGTCCGCCGAGGTCCCGCCGCTGCCGGTGGACGTCCTCAACGGCCTCGGGGCCGGTGACGCCTTCGGCGGCTCCCTCTGCCACGGCCTGCTGGAGGGCTGGGACCTGGAGAAGATCATGCGCCACGCCAACGCGGCCGGCGCCATCGTCGCCTCCCGCCTGGAGTGCTCGTCCGCGATGCCGACCCCCGACGAGGTCGAGGCGGCGCTCACGGCAGGGGCCGTACGGTGAGCGTCGACGTGTCCGCCCTGGTCCGCACCCGCACCCGGCACCCCGAGGCGATCGCCGAGGCGGCCGCCCGCCGGGCCCGCCGGCCGCTCCTCGGCGACTCCGGCCGGCTGATGATCGTCGCCGCCGACCACCCGGCCCGCGGCGCCCTCGGTGTCGGCGACCGCCGGTTCGCCATGGCCAACCGCGCCGACCTGCTCGAACGCCTCTGCCTCGCGCTGTCGCGGCCCGGCGTCGACGGCGTCCTCGCCACCGCAGACATACTCGACGACCTGCTGCTGCTCGGCGCCCTCGAACACAAGGTCGTCATGGGCTCGATGAACCGCGGCGGTCTCCAGGGCGCGTCCTTCGAACTCGACGACCGCTTCACCGGCCACCGCCCCGAGGATATCCAGCGCCTCGGGTTCGACGCCGGCAAGCTGCTGCTGCGCGTCGACTACGACGACCCGGGCTCCCTCACCACCCTGGAGTCCACCGCCCGCGCCATCGACGACATGGCCGCCCGCCGGCTGCCGGTCTTCGTCGAGCCGTTCATCAGCCGCCGGAACTCCGAGGGCAGACTCCGCAACGACCTGAGCGCGGAGGCCGTCACCAGGTCGATCGCCATCGCCTCGGGCCTGGGCGGCAGTTCCGCCTACACCTGGCTGAAGGTCCCCGTCACCGACAACCCCGACGACATGGCCGAGGTCATGGAGACCTCGACACTGCCCGCGGTGCTGCTCGGCGGCGAGGTCGGCGGCTCCCCCGAGGACCAGGCTGGCGCGTACGAGAAGTGGCGCGGCGCGCTGCAACTCCCCACCGTGCAGGGCCTGGTGGTGGGCCGCTCGCTGCTGTACCCGGCCGACGGCGACGTGGCCGCGGCCGTGGACACCGCCGTAGGACTGCTGTGAGGACCGCATGACGAACACAGAGCCGCAGCCGGCGACGGGCGGTGGGCTGTACGTGCCGAAGGGCGCCGCCGCCACCGCCGAGTACGCCGTCGACATCGACCCGGAGCGGGCCGGCTGGACCCACAGCAGCCTGCGGATCGTCGAACTCGGGCCCGGCGGCACGCACACCTTCACCACCGGCGGCAGCGAGTGGATCGTGCTTCCGCTGAACGGCGGATGCACCGTGCGCACCGATGCCGACGAGTTCCACCTCCTGGGCAGGGAGAGCGTGTTCGCGTCGGTCACCGACTTCGCGTACGTGCCCCGCGACGCCCGGGTCCAGATCGCCTCCGGCGCGGGAGGCCGCTTCGCCCTGGCAGGAGCGAAGTGCGAGCGACGACTCCCCGCTCGCTACGGCCCCGCGCCGGAGGTTCCGACCGAGGTACGCGGCAGCGGGACCTGCACCCGCCACGTCCGCAACTTCGCCTCCGCCGACGCCTTCGACTGCGACAAGCTGATCGCCGTCGAGGTGATCACCCCCGGCGGCAACTGGTCCTCGTACCCGCCGCACAAGCACGACGAGCACCGGCCGGGCGAGGAGGCGGAGCTGGAGGAGATCTACTACTTCGAGATCGACGGCCCGAACGGGTTCGGCTACCAGCGCGTGTTCCCCTCCCGCGCGGGCGGGGCGGACGTCCTCGCGGAGGTCCGCTCCGGCGACGCCGTCCTCGTCCCCGACGGATGGCACGGCCCGTCCGTCGCCCAGCCCGGCCACGCCATGTACTACCTCAACGTGATGGCCGGCCCGGGCGAGACCCGGGAATGGCGGATCTGCTTCCACCCGGCCCACGTCGAAAGCACAGGGGGGTACCGATGACTGCGACCACCCCGGCCGCCGCGACGAGCCGGCTCACCGTCGCCCAGGCGCTCGTCCGCTTCCTGTCCGCCCAGTACACCGAGCGCGACGGCGTACGGCAGCGGCTGATCGGCGCGACCTGGGGCATCTTCGGCCACGGGAACGTCGCCGGCCTCGGCCAGGCGCTCGTCGAGTACGCCCACGACATGCCGTTCCACCAGGGCCGAAACGAACAGTCCATGGTGCACGCGGCGGTCGGCTACGCCCGGCAGTCGGGCCGCCTGTCCACCCACGCGGTGACGACCTCCATCGGCCCCGGCGCGACCAACCTGGTCACGGGCGCCGCCCTGGCCACCGTCAACCACCTGCCGGTGCTGCTGCTGCCCGGCGACACCTTCGCGACCCGCGTCGCCGACCCGGTGCTCCAGCAGCTTGAGGTCCCGCACGCGGGCGACGTGTCGGTCAACGACTGTCTGCGCCCGGTGTCCAGGTACTTCGACCGGATCACGCGGCCCGAGGCACTGATCCCGGCCGCGCTCCAGGCGATGCGGGTGCTCACCGACCCGGTGGAGACCGGCGCGGTCACCCTCGCGCTGCCCCAGGACGTCCAGGCCGAGGCGTACGACTGGCCGGAGGAGTTCTTCGCCCCGCGCACCTGGGCGGTACGCCGGCCGGGCCCCGACCCGGTCGAACTCGCCGAGGCCGTACGGGTGATCCGCGCCGCCCGCCGGCCCCTCGTCGTCGCGGGCGGCGGCGTCCACCACAGTCGAGCCGAGGAGGCCCTCGCCGAGTTCGCCGCGGTCACCGGCATACCGGTCGCCTCCACCCAGGCCGGCAAGGGCTCCCTGCGCCACGACCACCCGCAGGACGTCGGCGGCATCGGACACACCGGCACGGTCGCCGCGGACGAACTCGCCCGCACCGCCGACCTGGTGATCGGCGTGGGCACCCGCTACACCGACTTCACCACCGCCTCCGGCACCCTGTTCACCGGCGACGGCGTCCGCTTCCTCAACCTCAACATCGCGCCCTACGACGGCCACAAGCTCGCCGGGCTGCCGCTGGTCGCGGACGCCCGCAGCGGCCTCCAGGAACTCACCGAGGCACTCGGCATGCACGGGCACCGGCTGCCCGACGCGTACGTCGCCGAGTACACCGAGGACAAGGAGCGCTGGGAGCAGCGCGTCGACGCCTGCTACGAGGCCGAGGAGCCCGACGTACGCCCGACGCAGCCGCAGGTCCTGGGCGCGCTGGACGCGATCGTCGACGAGACGGACGTGATCATCAACGCGGCCGGCTCGCTGCCCGGAGACCTCCACAAGATGTGGCGGACCCGCTCCCGCGACCAGTACCACCTGGAGTACGGCTACTCCTGCATGGGCTACGAGATCCCGGCCGCGATCGGCGTGAAGCTCGCCGCTCCCGACCGTCCCGTGTGGGCGCTGGTCGGCGACGGCACCTACCTGATGATGCCGACGGAGATCGTGACCGCCGTCCAGGAGGGCATCGCGATCAAGGTCCTGCTGGTGCAGAACCACGGATACGCCTCCATCGGCGGACTGTCGGAGTCGGTGGGCGGCGAACGGTTCGGCACCGCCTACCGCTACCGGTCCGAGGACGGCACGTACACGGGGGCGCCGCTGCCCGTGGACCTCGCCGCCAACGCCGCCAGCCTGGGCATGCGCGTGCTGCGCGCGAAGACCGTACGGGGCCTGCGGGCGGCACTCGCCGAAGCCCGCGCCGCCGACACGCCCACATGTGTCTACGTCGAGACGGAAACGGCAGACACAGTGTCGGGGGCGCCCCCCGCGCAGGCCTGGTGGGATGTACCTGTGGCCGAGACCGCGACCCGATCGTCGGCGGTCAAGGCGCGTGAGCTGTACGAACGGCACGTCTCCACCCGACGCCGCCATCTGTGAAGGAGTACTCGGTCATGACGAAGATCGTCAACCACTGGATCGGCGGCAAGCCCGCCGAGGGCGCGTCGGGTACGTACGGGCCGGTCACCGACCCGGCGACCGGCGCCGTCACCACGAAGGTCCCGTTCGCCACCGTCGACGAGGTCGACGCCGCGGTCGCCGCCGCCAAGGACGCCTACGCGAGCTGGGGCCAGTCCTCGCTGGCCAAGCGCACGGAGATCCTCTTCCGCTTCCGCGCGCTGCTGGACGCCAACCGCGACGCCCTCGCGGAGCTGATCACCGCCGAGCACGGCAAGGTCCACTCCGACGCCCTCGGCGAGGTCGCCCGCGGCCTGGAGATCGTCGACCTGGCGTGCGGGATCACCGTGCAGCTGAAGGGCGAGCTGTCCACGCAGGTCGCGAGCCGCGTGGACGTGTCCTCGATCCGCCAGCCGCTCGGTGTCGTCGCCGGCATCACGCCGTTCAACTTCCCGGCGATGGTCCCGATGTGGATGTTCCCGATGGCCATCGCGTGTGGCAACACGTTCGTGCTGAAGCCGTCCGAGAAGGACCCGTCGGCCTCCCTGAAGATCGCCGAGCTGCTCGCCGAGGCGGGTCTGCCGGACGGCGTCTTCAACGTCGTCCACGGCGACAAGGTGGCGGTGGACCGTCTCCTGGAGCACCCCGACGTCAAGGCCGTGTCGTTCGTCGGCTCGACCCCGATCGCCCGGTACATCCACACCACCGCCTCCGCGAACCACAAGCGGGTCCAGGCCCTCGGCGGCGCCAAGAACCACATGCTGGTGCTGCCGGACGCGGACCTCGACGCGGCGGCCGACGCGGCCGTCTCGGCGGCCTACGGCTCCGCGGGCGAGCGCTGCATGGCGATCTCGGCCGTGGTCGCGGTCGGCGCGATCGGCGACGAGCTGGTGGACAGGATCCGCGAGCGCGCCGAGAAGATCAAGATCGGTCCGGGCAACGACCCGGCCTCCGAGATGGGCCCGCTCATCACGAAGGTGCACCGCGACAAGGTGGCGTCCTACGTCGAGGGCGCGGCGGCCGAGGGCGCGGAGGTCGTCCTGGACGGCACCGGCCTCACCGTCGAGGGCTTCGAGGACGGCCACTGGATCGGCATCTCACTGCTCGACAAGGTGCCCACGACCGCGAAGGCGTACCAGGACGAGATCTTCGGCCCGGTGCTGTGCGTCCTGCGCGTCGACACGTACGACGAGGGCGTGGCCCTGATCAACAGCTCGCCGTTCGGCAACGGCACCGCGATCTTCACCCGGGACGGCGGCGCGGCCCGCCGCTTCCAGCTGGAGATCGAGGCCGGCATGGTCGGCGTGAACGTGCCGATCCCGGTCCCCGTCGGCTACCACAGCTTCGGCGGCTGGAAGGACTCGCTCTTCGGCGACCACCACATCTACGGCAACGACGGCACGCACTTCTACACCCGCGGCAAGGTCGTCACGACCCGCTGGCCGGACCCGTCCGACACGCCCGCGGGCGTCGACCTCGGGTTCCCGCGCAACCACTGACGCCGTACGGTGGCCCCGCCCCTCCCGCGAGGGGCGGGGCACCGTCATGTCCGGGCCCTGCCTGCTGGTCGCGGTCGCCGCCCTGCTCGCCCGCCGCGGGCCACACCGGCACACCCCCGCCTGGCGCATGCCGCTGTGGCCCGCGATGCCGGTCCTGCTGATCGCGGGCCTCGCCTACGTCCTGAGCCGGCAGGAGACGGGTTGTCTCCTGTGGACCGGCGGCAGCACGGCCGCCGCCTCCCCCTACTGGGCCGTGTACCTCCGACCCCGCCGCGCCACCCGCTGGCTGGGGTCGATCCCCGAGGACGCGCGGGCCTGACCGCGCGAGCCGTGCCGCGCCGGTCCGTGCCGTTCGCGGGTGCGGGCGTCGGCGCCCGCGCGGGCGCGCGCCGGCGTCGGCGCGGGTGCGCTGCGGAAGGCGCGGGACCACGCGGCGCCGGGCCCGTGTACGCCGGCCGCGGTACACGGCGCGGGCGGCGTACGCCGCGAGGAGGGGCCGGGGTTCAGCCCGGGGGCTGCATCGGTTGTCGGTGGCGGCCCGTACGGTTGACGCATGGATCTTCGACCGCCCCGACTGCGAGGGCTACTTCGGGGGCCGCGCCGGTGGGGTGCCGCCGCGGCCGCCGTCGTCGTGCTCGCCGGCGCCGGCACCTGGACGGCCGTCGGCTCCGGCGAACCGCCCCCGGTGCACCGCACCGACCGGGTCGTCGCCACGGGCGGCGGGGAGCGACTGGACACCTCCTACTTCACCTCCGGCTCCGCCGGCCGCCGCCCCGCCGTCCTGCTGGCGCACGGCTTCGGCGGCAGCAAGGCCGACGTCCGGAAGCAGGCCCAGGACCTCGCCCGCGACGGGTACGCGGTGCTGACCTGGTCGGCGCGCGGCTTCGGCCGGTCCACCGGCAGGATCGGGCTGAACGACCCGAAGGGCGAGGTCGCCGACGTCTCGAAGCTGATCGACTGGCTCGCCCGGCAGCCCCAGGTCCAGCTCGACAAGCCGGGCGACCCGCGCGTGGGCATGACCGGCGCCTCCTACGGCGGCGCGATCTCCCTGCTCGGCGCCGCCCACGACGACCGGGTCGACGCGATCGCCCCGGCGATCACCTACTGGAACCTCGCCGACGCCCTGTTCCCGGACGGCGTCTTCAAGAAGCTCTGGGCCGGCATCTTCATCAACTCCGGCGGCGGCTGCGGCCGGTTCGAGCCCGCGCTGTGCCGGATGTACGAGCGCGTCGCCGAGTCCGGCACCCCGGACGCGGCGGCCAGGTCCCTGCTGGAGGCCCGCTCCCCGTCCGCCGTCGGCGACCGCGTCAAGGTGCCCACCCTCCTCGTGCAGGGCCAGACCGACTCCCTCTTCCCGCTCGGCCAGGCCGACGCGGCGGCGAAGGCCATCCGCGCCAACGGCGCCCCGGTGGACGTCGACTGGATCGCCGGCGGGCACGACGGCGGTGACCTGGAGACCAGCCGCGTCCAGGCCCGCGTGAGCTCCTGGTTCGACCGCTACCTCAAGGGCGACAAGAACGCCGACACCGGCCCCGCCTTCCGGGTCACCCGCACCGGAGGCGTCGACTCCACCGACGGCGCCGCCCGGTTGAGGGGCGCGAGCGGCACCACCTACCCGGGGCTGGAGAGCGGCACCGAGTCCGTGGCCCTCACCGGCCGCGAACAGACCTTCGCCAACCCGGCCGGCGCCAGCCCGCCCGCCGTCTCCGCCCTGCCCGGTCTCGGCGGCTCCGGCGGCCTGGCCCAGCTGTCCGCGCTCGGCGTCGGCGTGTCACTGGACTTCCCCGGCCAGTACGCGCGCTTCGACTCGGCCCCCGTCCGCGACGACCTCCGCGTCACCGGCTCCCCGACGGTCACCGTCCACATCAGGTCCTCCGGCGACGACGCGGTCCTCTTCGCGAAGGTCTACGACGTCGGCCCCGGCGGCACCCGGCAGGTGCTGCCCTCCCAGCTCGTCACCCCGCTCCGCGCCGAGGGCACCAAGTCCGGCAAGGACGTGACGATCACGCTCCCCGCCGTCGACCACGACATCGACAAGGGCCACCGGCTGCGCCTGGTCCTCGCCTCCACGGACCTCGGCTACGCCTCCCCGCTCACCCCGGCGACGTACACGGTCTCCCTGAAGTCGGACCTCAAGGTGCCCACCGCTCCCGGCGTGACCACCGCGGCCGCCCCGCTGCCGTCCTGGGTGTGGTGGCTGCCGCTCGCGGGCGCCGGCCTCGCCCTGGCCCTGCTGCTGACCGGCCGCCGCCGCACCGCCCCGCCCGCGCCGGACCCCGCGCTGGCCGAGGTCCCGCTCCAGATCACCGGCCTGAGCAAGCGCTACGCGAAGTCCGCCGACCGGTACGCGGTCCGGGAGCTGTCGTTCCGCGTGGAGAAGGGCCAGGTCCTCGGCCTGCTGGGCCCCAACGGCGCGGGCAAGACGACGACACTGCGCATGCTGATGGGCCTCATCAAGCCCGACGCGGGCGAGGTCCGGGTCTTCGGCCACGCCATCCGCCCGGGCGCGCCGGTCCTGTCCCGGGTCGGCGCCTTCGTCGAGGGGTCGGGCTTCCTGCCGCACCTGTCCGGCCGGGAGAACCTGGAGCTGTACTGGCGGGCGACCGGCCGGCCGGCCGGGGACTCCCACCTGGACGAGGCGCTGGAGATCGCCGGCCTCGGCGACGCGCTGGCCCGCGCGGTCCGCACCTACTCGCAGGGCATGCGCCAGCGCCTGGCCATCGCCCAGGCCATGCTCGGCCTGCCGGACCTGCTCATCCTCGACGAGCCGACCAACGGCCTCGACCCGCCCCAGATCCGTGAGATGCGCGAGGTGCTCATCCGGTACGCGGCCGCCGGCCGCACGGTGATCGTCTCCAGCCACCTGCTCGCGGAGGTCGAGCAGTCCTGCACGCACCTCGTGGTGATGGACCGCGGCCGTCTGGTCCAGGCCGGCGCGGTCCGGGACATCATCGGCTCCGGCGACACCCTGCTCGTCGGCACCGGCACACCGGTGGAGGAACCCGTCGTGGAGAAGATCGCCGCCCTGCCCGGCGTGACCTCGGCCCTGCGCACCGACGACGGACTCCTCGTCCGCCTCGACCCCGGCGGCTCCGCCGAGCGCCTGGTCGTCGAACTCGTACGGCTGGAGGTGCCCGTCGTCTCGGTCGGTCCCCACCGCCGCCTGGAAGACGCCTTCCTCACCCTGATCGGAGGCTCCGCATGAGCACCCTCGCCGAGCGCACCGGGCCCGTCGAGGTCGCCTCCGGCTACCGGGCCGGCCGCACCCTGCCCCCGCGCGTGGAGCTGGTCCGGCAGCTGAAGCGGCGCCGCACCCTGGTCATGGGCGGCATCCTCGCCGCGCTGCCGTTCGTGCTGCTGGTCGCCTTCGCGATCGGCGGCGATCCCGGCGGCCGCAACAACGCGGTGACGCTGATGGACACCGCGACCGCGTCCGGCGCCAACTTCGCCGCCGTCAACCTCTTCGTGTCGGCGGGCTTCCTGCTGGTCATCCCGGTCGCCCTGTTCTGCGGGGACACCGTCGCCTCCGAGGCGAGCTGGTCGTCGCTGCGCTATCTGCTGGCCGCGCCCGTGCCGCGCGGCCGCCTGCTGTGGTCCAAGCTCGTCGTCGGGCTGGGGCTCAGCCTGGCCGCGATGATCCTGCTGCCGGTGGTGGCGCTGGCCGTCGGCACGGCCGCCTACGGCTGGGGACCGCTGGAGATCCCCACCGGCGGAGCGCTCCCGGCGGGCACCGCGGCCCAGCGGCTCCTGGTGGTCGTGGCGTACGTCTTCGTGTCCCAACTGGTCACCGCCGGGCTCGCCTTCTGGCTGTCGACCAGGACGGACGCACCCCTGGGCGCGGTCGGCGGCGCGGTCGGACTGACCATCGTCGGCAACGTCCTCGACGCCGTGACCGCCCTCGGCCACTGGCGCGACTTCCTGCCCGCGCACTGGCAGTTCGCCTGGGCCGACGCCGTACAGCCCCGTCTCGAATGGTCCGGCATGATCCAGGGCACCGCCGTTTCCATAACGTACGCCCTGGTGCTGTTCGCGCTGGCCTTCCGCGGTTTCGCCCGCAAGGACGTGGTGTCGTAGGTCAACGGAGGATCACCCACCGGTCTCGAAGGCCGCCCGCCGTGCCCTCTTCGAGACGCATCCGCAACGCTTCGTAGCGCACACTTCGCCCCCCTGCGCCGTCACAGTCACGCATGTCTACGTCAACGGACACAGGGGGCACGGCACATGGAGACCCATCACACCCGAAGGCCGCGTACGACCCGCCCGCGCGCCACGCTGATCGCTCTCCTCGCGGCCGCCGGACTGCTCACCGGCTGCGGAGCGGGCGGCCAGGGAGCGCACAGTACGGACGACTCGGGCGCCAGGGGCGGCCTCCCGGCGCCCGGCCCGGCCCACACCGGCGGCAGTGGGCAACAGGGCGGCGGGCAGGGCGAGGACGGCACGGCCCGCGAGGTTGCGCCGTCCCCGGACCACCTCTCCACCTTCGCCCTCGACGTCGACACCGCCTCCTACGGCTACGCCCGCCGCACCCTGGCCGACGGCCGGCGGCCCGACCCCTCCACCGTCCGCCCCGAGGAGTTCGTCAACAGCTTCCGCCAGGACTACGCACGCCCCGACGGCGACGGCTTCTCCGTCACCGTCGACGGCGCCCGCACCGACCGGCCCGACTGGTCGCTGGTCCGTGTCGGCCTCGCCACCCGCTCCGCCGGGCGGACCGGTGAACGCCCGCCCGCCGCCCTCACCTTCGTCATCGACATCTCCGGGTCGATGGGCGAACCGGGCCGCCTCGACCTCGCCCGGACGTCTCTCGACACGATGACGGACCGGCTGCACGACGACGACTCCGTCGCGATCGTCACCTTCAGCGACCAGGCCGAGACCGTCCTGCCGATGACCCGGCTCGGCGGCCACCGCGGCCGCGTCCACGACGCCGTCGACGGCCTGGAGCCGACCTCCTCCACCAACCTCGGCGCGGGCGTGGAGAGGGGCTACGCCACCGCCGTCGAGGGCCTGCGCCGGGGCGCCACCAACCGGGTCGTCCTCGTCTCCGACGCGCTCGCCAACGACGGCGACACCGACCCCGAATCGATCCTCGACCGCATCGACGGCGCCCGCCGCGCGTACGGCATCACCCTCTTCGGTGTCGGCGTGGGCAGCGACTACGGCGACGCCCTGATGGAACGCCTCGCCGACAAGGGCGACGGCCACACCGTGTACGTGTCGGGGGAGGACGACGCCCGCACGGTGTTCTGCGAGCAACTCCCGCAGAACATCGACCTGGTGGCCCGCGACGCCAAGGCCCAGGTCGCCTTCGACCCGGAGACGGTCGCCGAGTTCCGTCTCGTCGGCTACGACGACCGACGCGTCGCCGACGACGACTTCCGCGACGACCGCGTCGACGGCGGCGAGGTCGGCCCCGGCCACACGGTCACCGCCCTCTACGCCGTCCGCACCAGGCCCGGCGCCGACGGCCACCTCGCCACGGCGAGCGTCCGCTGGCTCGACCCCGACACCCGCGCCCCGCACGAGCAGTCCGGGCAGCTGGAGTCCGGCTCCCTCGACGGCTCCCTCTGGAAGGCCGCCCCCCGCCTCCAGGTCACCGCCGTCGCCGCCTACTTCGCCGACGCCCTGCGCGCCGGCGACGAGCGGTACCGCACCCTGCCCGGCGACCCTGGTCTGCCCGAGCTCGGACGGCACGCGGCCGCCCTGGCGGACACCACCGAGGACCAGGAGGTCCGCGGGCTCGCCGACGCCATCGACCGGGCGCGGGACCTCTGAACGGCACCACGCGGAACCCGGCGAGGGCGGCAGGACGCACGGAAGCGGGGGGGGGGGGGGGGGGGGGGGGGGGGGGGGGGGGGGGGGGGGGGGGGGGGGGGGGGGGGGGGGTGGGGTGGGGGGGGGGGGGGGGGGGGGTGAGAGGTAGGGGGGGGGAGAGG